>CAJVZD010000018.1 GCA_913019905.1 uncultured Cellvibrionales bacterium | reverse complement strand
TTCCAGACTTTCTTCAAAAAAGACCTCGTGAAACTGTTCTAGATCTATCGCCATGGAATTGGCTCCTTACTGGTGACTTTTTAGCCGAGAACTTTTGCGACCGTTGCTAACAATTTTTCCGGGTTAAATGGTTTAACTAACCATCCCGTTGCACCCGCTTGTTTTCCCTGCGTCTTTTTGTCGGCTGCGGATTCGGTAGTCAACAATAATATGGGCGTATACTTGTAATTCGGTAGTGTCCGCAAATTTCTTACGAGTTCTATTCCATCCATAATCGGCATGTTGAGGTCGGTAACCACTGCCTCGAATTTACCGGTTTTGGCGATATTTAGTGCCGCCTGTCCGTCGCCGGCGCTCTGTACCTGATGTCCAGCAGACTGTAATGTCGCAGTCACCATGTTTCGCATCGACGCCGAGTCATCGACGATAAGAATATTTGCCATGAAATTACCTCAAAGAGAAAAAATTATTAAAATATTTTATGACAGTCCTAATTCTTTATCCAGTCCCAGCAATCTCGCCGAATCAATGAGTGCTTTGCTAGGATTCTTCCAGACTAGCTTTCCGCCCGTGTCAGAAATCTCTTTTTTTAGGGCGACAAACAGTTGCAGGCCAGCCGTGTCTGCCTTTTCTACTTCTTCGGCTTTTACCTCGACGTTTGAAGATTTCATCAAAGATTTTTGTAGTCGTGAGTGCATGCTGCTAACGACTGTTACGTCGAGTAACTCCCCGCAGGAAAAACTGGTCTTACCTGTCATCTCTCTTTCCTCAGTTCAAACACTAAGTTCCAATCGTTAGACCTTAGTAAAAATGATAGCGGCCATTATGTTGATTCCTTTAGGAATATTTTAGTAATAATACGAGTTTCACTCGATTTAATTCTGTCGTCGGATGACCGAATACGCGTTGCGATAGCAATATCCTTATATGCCGAATGGTTATCTATTCAAATAGAGGGTGTGAAGTGGGGACTGTTATCTTGTTGTTGTCCTGTCTTTCAATATCTATCACTCTTAAGCGTAGCAGAACTATCTATAATGCAAGAAAAATTATCAAATGGGACAGAAATCATGTCTTGTTTGTTATTTTTGGTTTTACCCTGTTTGGGTAACAGGTCGTACATATCTCGCAAACGGTTCCATCGCAACCGCGAGCACTACAAAACTCGCGGCCATAGTAGATGATTTGAAGGTGTAAGGCGTTCCATATGTCTTTGGGAAATAGTCGCTTTAAGTCCTTTTCAGTCTGCGTGACATTTTTTCCGTTAGTCAAGCCCCACCGTTGAGCGAGTCGGTGGATGTGAGTGTCGACAGGAAAGGCCGGAACGCCAAATGCCTGAGACATAACGACGCTGGCGGTTTTGTGCCCAACGCCGGGTAGCTCCTCCAGCTGCTCCATATTCTCAGGGACTTCTCCATGGTATTTTTCAACCAAAATTTCAGACAGCCTTTTAATCGCCTTCGACTTTTTTGGAGACAAGCCACAGGGGCGAATTATAGTGCGAATGATATCGACGTCCTGTGTCGCCATGGTAAACGGATTGTCGGCGAGCTTAAAGAGAGCTGGTGTAACGGTGTTAACACGTTTGTCGGTACATTGTGCCGATAACAGTACAGCAACCAGCAAGGTGTAAGGGCTGTTGTGGTCTAAAGGAATGGGTTGGGTAGGATAGAGCTGTTGCAATTTATCTTGGATAAAATTGACTCGATTTTTTTTTAGCATGTCCGGTTAGCTCTACTCTTCGTCGCTCGCGGGTTATATTACAGAGCGTCGACAAAACTCTTGATGCGTTGTGCAGCGTCGACGCATTCCTGTAAGGGTGCAACCAATGCCATGCGTACCCGGTCTCTCCCAGGATTTGTCGACCCCGTATCGCGGCTGATAAAACGGCCAGGTAGTACTGTTACATTTTGACTGGCAAATAGTTGCTGAGTAAAATCTAAATCCGAAAAAGGTGTTTTCGCCCACAGATAGAAGCTGGCATCCGGCATCCCGGTCTCTAGGCATCCGTCGAGAGTCGATAGCACGGCGTCAAACTTCAATCGATACAAGTTGCGGTTGTCCAGTACGTGCTGTTCATCCTCCCATGCTGCTATGCTGGCAAGTTGGTGCTGAATCGGCATGGCGCAGCCGTGGTAGGTTCGATAGAGTAAGTACGGTTTGAGTATGTCTGCGTCACCGGCGATAAAACCTGAGCGTAAGCCTGGTAGGTTTGAGCGTTTCGATAAGCTGTGAAATACCACGCATCTTTTAAAGTCGTTGCGGCCCATTTCGACACAAGCTTGCAGGAGTCCGGTGGGTGGGCGGCTTTCATCAAAGTATATTTCAGAATAACATTCGTCACTGGCAATAACGAATTCAAACTTATCAGCCAGCTTGATCAAATTTTGTAAGATTTCACTCGAGATCACAGCTCCAGTTGGATTACCCGGGGAGCACAATATCAACAATTGACAACGTTTCCAGATATCGTCACTGACGCTTTCAAAATCGGGAATAAAATTGTTTTCGGCGGTACAGGACAAAAAATGAGGTTCCGCTCCGGCCAAATATGCTGCACCTTCGTAGATTTGATAAAAAGGGTTGGGGCAAACGATCAGGGGATTGTCTACGTTATTAATCGCTGCTTGAACAAAGGAAAATATTGCCTCTCGCGTACCATTTACCGGGATAACGTGTCGGCTGGGATCTAATGAAGCTGCCGGGATGTTAAAGCGAGCGCTTAGCCAGTTGCCGATTGCTATACTCAATTCCGGTATGCCTTTTGTCGTTGGGTAATTTGATAATTTAGCCATGTTCTCCGACAGAATTCTTTTTACAAACTCGGGGGCGCTGTGTTTGGGCTCGCCGATGGAAAGCGCGATGTGGGAGAGGGTGGCAGGGGGCGTTACTCCGCTTTTAAGCGCATTAAGCTTTTCAAATGGGTAGGTTTGCAGAGACTCTAAGTTTGGATTCATAGCACACGCTTCGTAGGATTATCGTTGATTATGAGGCAGCCTGTTCATCAAGCTCTTTGCATATTGCAGATTGTATGGACTTGCAAAGTTCCGGATCTTCGATTGGCTGTTGGTTGCAGGTTATAAAAAACACGTCCTCTACTCGTTCACCCAGAGTAGCGATCTTGGCATTTTGAAGTTGAATTCCGTAGTCGACGAAAATCTTTCCAATCCGCGCCAAGAGGCCTGGTCGGTCCGGTGTAATGACTTCAAGGACGCTATAACCACGTGATGTATCAGTAAACAAGGTGGTTCTCGTTGGGATAGAAAATAAGCGCATTTGCCGTGGCGTTCGTCGCGAAATAATGTCTAGCGATTGCGCTGCTTCTTTTAACATCTCTGCGAGCAGTTTCTTTATTTCGGCGATACGTTCCGGATTATCTCCAATTGATTCGCCGTTGCCGTCCAGTACAAAAAAAGTATCGAGGGTTAAGCCGGCGCCGGAATTGTAAATGCGTGCGTCTTGAATGTTGAGGTCTAGCTGCTCAAGCCCTGAAGCCATCACCGCAAACATATTTTCCTGGTGCTTTGCGTGAATGAAGATTTGGGTAGCACCTTCGACGTCGATATTACTCGTCTCTCTTACCAGTATCAGAGGGTTGTCGGGGTTGGTGTGATGCGTAATCGCCTCGGTGTGCCAAACGATATCATCGACCTTTTCGCGGAGAAAATAGTCTTCGGCGGTCTTTGCCCAAATATCGTAAATTTCGCTTTCGGTAAACCCAAGGTCCTGAAGTTTGTCAACGGCGTTCGCCTGGTTTTCGGCAATCCAATCAGCTTTGTCAACGGGGTTTTCAACGCCTCGTCGCAGTGCGCGTTTGGTTTCCGCGTAAAGTTGTCGTAGCAAAGACGCGCGCCAGTTATTCCAGAGCGTTGGGTTGGTAGCGTTAATGTCGGCGACCGTTAAGACATAAAGGTAGTCAAGATGATCCTGATCTCCAACAATGACCGCAAAGTCAGCAATGACATCCGGGTCAGAAATATCTTTTCTTTGCGCAACTGCAGACATTAACAAATGGTTTTCAACCAACCAGCACACTAGATTGCTGTCGCGCTTGCTCATGCCGTGCAACTCGCAAAACAGTCTGGCATCGACAATTCCCAGTTTTGAATGGTTTCCGCCGCGTCCTTTTGCGATGTCGTGGTAGAGGCCTGCTATATACAGCAATTCGACTTTTGGTAAACGCCGAACGACTCGAGAGGCAACGGGAAATTTCTTTTGATAATCGGAGTAATGGAAGCGTCTTACATTTTTGACGAGTTCCATCGTGTGTGCGTCTACCGAGTATATGTGGAACAGGTCGTGTTGCATCTGGCCAATTATTCTACCAAACTCAGGTAAGTACATTCCCAATACACCAAAACGCAACATGCGTCTTAGGTTTAAAGCGACTTGGTTCTGTGATTTCAAAAGGTCCATAAATAACTTTTGGTTACGCGGGTCTTTGCGAAAATCCTCGTCAATAAGTTCTCTGTGACTTCTGATTAAACGTATAGTAGAAGCGCGAACACCGTCGATGCTCGTGTTGTGAGCGGTCAGTACAAAAACCTCGATTAGCGCTGAGGGTGTATTTTCAAAGACTTTGTCATTGGTCGCTTCAATGTGGCCGTTGCGTATTCGAAATCTGGAATTGATTTCGTAGATAGTTTCGGCTTCGCAAGCGCGCAATATCGTCTCGTCGAAATGCTGCATAAGCACATCGTTAAGCTCGCCGAGAGACAGTGCCCAGCGATAGTAGTATTGCATAAACTGCTCTACGGCCATTTTAGCGTCGTCGTCTTTGTAGCCAAACATTTCCGCTAGGGTGCGTTGATGGTCAAATAGAAGTCGGTCTTCTTCCCGGCCACTAATCATATGGAGTGCGTAACGTACGCGCCAAAGGAAATCCAGCCCGCGATTGAGAATGTCCAGTTCATCTTCTCTAAGGAAGCCTTTTTCGACCAGTTCCTCGATGTGGTCTGCGTCAAAATGTCGTTTAGTTATCCAGCCTATCATCTGGATGTCCCGCAGTCCGCCAGGAGAATTTTTGATGTTGGCTTCGAGCTTGTATTCGCTGTTTCCGTGTTTTTGATGGCGACTGATTTGTTCGTTCCATTTCGCCCGAAAAAAACGTTGGCTCGACCAAATTTTGCTGGTGTCGATGTCTGTCATCATGGTTTGATGCAGTTCTTCATTGCCAATCAGAACTCTCGATTCCATAAGATTAGTGACGATTGTGATTTCGCGTTCAGCTTCGGTGAGAGTTTGAGATAGTGTTCTAACACTATGACCAATATCGAGTTTTATATCCCATAAAATGGTGACAAAGTCAGAGATATTTTGTTGGTGAACATTGAAAGAGTCTTCGTCCTTAATCAATACTAATAAGTCGATATCAGAGTTTGGGTGTAACTCGCCACGACCATATCCGCCTACAGCGATCAGACAAATATTGCTATCAGAGCCCCAGTCATAGGTTCCCCAGATGCAGTTCAGTATTTGGTCGATGAATTTGGCGCGAGCCCATATTAATTTTCGAATGTAGACTTGATCATGGAATTGTTGGTGCAGATAGTTTGTGGTTTTTTCAATTTGTTCTTTTAGAAGGGGGACCGGGTTCTTTGATTCCCTGATTGACAGACCGAATAGATCAGGGTCGAAGATTTCTCGCGGAATCGATAACGTTTCATTACTCATAGCTGATTTTTCATTTATTACTGTGGCTGGCGCGAATTGAATTTATCAGTTTTAGGCAGCATATGAAGTGCCTCGATTTCGTCAATTTAGTGGGCCAGTGCTTGTCGATTACGGTGTGACGTTAAAATGGCTCGTCCGGACGTGCAGTCAAGACGTCGACGCCATTATTCGTTACGAGCAGTGTGTGTTCCCACTGCGCGGAAAGGCGTTTGTCTTTTGTTGTGACCGTCCAGCCGTCTTTTTTGTCAAGTTTAACGTGGCGTTTACCGGCGTTCAGCATGGGCTCAATAGTAAAAGTCATGCCTTCTTGCAATATCATGCCAGTACCCTTCTTGCCATAATGCACAACTTGCGGTTCTTCGTGAAAAACTTCACCGATACCATGGCCGCAATACTCTCTGACAACAGAGTAGTAATTTTTTTCAGCGTGTTGCTGAATAATGTGGCCGATGTCGCCGAGGGTGGCTCCTGGCTTTACAATGTTGATCGCTTTATAGAGGCATTCGAGGGTGACATCTACAAGGCGCGCGGCGTGTTGGATTGGTTTTCCAACATGGAAGGTTTTACTGGTATCTCCGTGAAAGCCATCCTTAATTACCGTGATATCGATATTAATTATATCGCCTTCCTTAAGCGTTCTTTTGTCGGCTGGTATGCCATGACAAACGACCTCGTTTACGGACGTGCAGATTGACTTGGGAAAACCGTGATAATTGAGCGGAGCCGGAATGACTTTTTGATCGTTGACCATAAAATCGTGGCAGATTCGGTCCAGATCCCCCGTACTTACGCCCGGTTTCACGAAGGGCTCAATCATGACTAAAACATCGGCTGCAAGTTTTCCCGCAATCCGCATTTTTTCAATTTGATCAGGTTTTTTTATCGATACGCTCATTTAAGTGGTTGATACTTATCTGAATTATTGTGAATGGTGAGTGAACTCATCCCGTGAGTCGGGCATTGTAAACCATCCAGGCAAGAAATGGCCAGATTATCTCACTAGAGCCCCTGTCAAGGGAGTGGTTTTCTTACCCGGCCTAACCGTAAATTATGGTGATAATTGATCTTTAACTTTAAGTTGCTCGGCGGTTGTGGTATAAAGCGCGCACTCAAATTTGGAGGTGCATCATAAAAGGTATGATTGCTCTGAAATTCGGGTAAAAACTAATGTAATTAAATCCGCACATATGCCGTCACATCGGTCTGGGTGCCTTGCTATAAAAGTAATTGCGGGAGCTTTCCTTCGGTTGATTTTTTATTGAGGTTGATCCTTGGGGTATATGGAAGGTCTAACCCTAATTTAAAAGGTACTACTATGATTCAAGTAAGCATGCGCGAAATGTTGCAGGCTGGTGTTCACTTCGGCCACCAAACCCGTTATTGGAACCCCAAAATGGGCGAGTATATATTTGGTGCTCGCAACAAAATTCACATTATAAATCTTGAGCACACTGCTCCTGCGTTTAACGAAGCTCTTGCTTTTGTACAGAAGCTTGCGAGCAACAAGAATAAGATTATGTTTGTTGGCACAAAGCGCGCCGCCAGTAAAATCATCAAGGAAGAGGCCGTTCGTTCTGGCCAGCCTTATGTTAGCCATCGTTGGTTGGGCGGAATGTTGACCAACTATAAGACGATTCGTGGATCTATTAAGCGGCTTCGTGATTTCGAATCACAACAGGCCGACGGTACCTTTGAAAAGCTGATAAAGAAAGAAGCTTTGATGCGGACTCGTGCGATGGAAAAACTCGAGCGTTCTATCGGCGGTATAAAAGATATGGGCGGTTTGCCTGATGCATTGTTTGTTATCGATGTTGATCACGAGCGTATTGCGATCAAAGAAGCGAACAATCTTGGCATTCCTGTTATCGGCATTGTCGACACTAATAGTGATCCAGATGGTGTTGATTATGTTATTCCGGGAAATGATGACGCGATCCGTGCTATCAAGCTTTACACCGCGGCGATTGCCGACGCCATTTTAGCAGGGAAGGGCGCAGACAGCGCTATCGTTGCTAAAGATGAATTTGTGGAAGAAGTAAAAGATGAGGCGCCGTCTACTGAAGCCGCTGCACCTGAAGCTGTTGAAGCTGCTGCACCTAAGACTGATGCACCTGCGGCTGAATAGAGCTATAGTCTTTCGCACGCAGGGCGCAGTGTTAAGTTGAGAAGAGCCGCGTGTAAAAGAAAAGGGGCTTTTTAGGCCCCTTTTTGACATATAAAATATGAGGCGATGGCAGTTTGACTCACGCTGATCGCCCATTAAACCCGAGAAATTGAAATGATTTATTGTCTTTACCAAGGCGGTAAATGTTAGAGGATATTACAATGGCAGCTATCTCTGCATCATTGGTTAAAGAATTACGCGAACGCACCAGCTTGGGCATGATGGAATGCAAAAAAGCATTAGTCGCTGCGGGTGGTGATATTGAACTGGCAATTGAAGAAATGCGCAAAAGCAGCGGTATGAAGGCGGCCAAAAAGGCTGGTCGTACAGCGGCTGAAGGCGTTGTTGCTGTGAAGCTTGCTGAAGACGGTAGCTTCGGAATGTTGGTTGAAGTCAATAGCGAAACTGATTTTGCCGCTCGCGATGAGAGCTTTCTAGCATTTGTTGGCGACGTGACGGAAGCAGCTTTTGCGGATAAGCAAAGCGATGTAACTGCTCTGATGTCCGGTGATCTGGATTTATCGCGCGAGCGATTGGTACAAAAAATTGGTGAAAATATCGGCGTGCGTCGTATTGAAATCGTGAATTCAGATGATGGTGTTGTGGGTGGATATGTTCATTCTAATAACCGCATTGCTGTTTTGGTTTCTCTCAAAGGTGGTGATTCCGAATTGGCTAAAGATATTGCCATGCATATTGCTGCGGTAAATCCGCAGGTGGTCCGAGCTGAAGACATGCCCGCTGATGTCGTTGAGCAAGAAAAGAACATCATTAAAGCTCAGCCCGATATGGAAGGAAAGCCAGAGGCAATCGTTGAGAAAATGATGGTTGGCCGTATTAACAAGTTTCTAAAAGAAAACAGCTTGTTAGATCAGGCTTTTGTTAAGAACCCAGATGTTTCGATTGCGCAGCTGGCTAAAGATGGTGGAGCCGACGTGATATCTTTTGTCAGATACGAAGTTGGCGAGGGCATCGAGGTGAGTAAAGTTGATTTTGCAGCCGAAGTGGCGGCACAGCTGCAAAGTTAAAAAGACTATAATATAAGGGGCCTCAGGGCCCCTTTTTGCTATCTGTAGCAGATCAATCGTTTTGTAGTTCCATATTTCGATTTGTTTTTCGGTTTTTAGTCGTTTTGCAGGAGAGTTAAATGCCAGGTCAACTTCAAGATAAAAAGTACAAGCGTATTCTATTGAAGCTAAGTGGCGAGGCTTTGATGGGGACTGAAGACTTTGGAATTGATCCAAAAGTACTGGACCGCATGGCGCTGGAGATTGGCCAGCTTGTCGGTATCGGATTGCAAGTTGGATTGGTTATCGGTGGCGGTAACCTCTTTCGCGGTGCATCATTGCAAAGAGCCGGTTTGGATCGTGTAACCGGTGACCACATGGGAATGTTAGCCACTGTTATGAACGGTTTAGCCATGCGTGACGCTTTGGAGCGTGCAAATATTGTTTCGAGAGTTATGTCGGCTATCCCAATGAGTGGCGTTGTCGATCACTACGATCGCCGTAAGGCTATTCGTGCTCTCGAGCGCGGTGAGGTTGTCATTTTTTCAGCTGGCACCGGGAATCCGTTTTTTACGACAGATTCTGCAGCCGTTTTGCGCGGTATTGAAGTGAATGCCGAATTAGTCTTAAAAGCGACAAAGGTTGACGGGGTTTACAGTGCTGATCCGATGCTTGATCCGAGCGCTACCCTATACGAACAGCTTAGTTACGATGAAGTTCTGGATAAAAAGCTGGCTGTGATGGATCTAACTGCGATTTGTTTATGCCGGGATCACGACATGCCGCTGCGAGTTTTTGCGATGGAAAAACAAGGCGCGTTAGTCAACATAGTTAATGGTGGGCAGGAAGGAACACTGATAATGTAAGAGGCAGATGCCTCGTTTACAGTTTGTGTGACTAGAGGGAGAGATCAGTTTTAATCGCTTCGGCCTACATTTTGCTAGTGGTAGTTTATGAGTTGGAAAATGTTTAAGATAACAGTAATGCTAATGGTTTGGAGAGACTGTCCGTGATTAACGAACTTAAAAAAGACGCTGAAGAGCGTATGGTAAAAACGTTGAAAGCTCTCGGTGTCAGCTTGAATAAAATACGCACCGGCAGGGCTCATCCCAGTATTCTTGATGGTATTCGTGTCAGTTACTATGGTTCGGAAACACCTTTGAGCCAGATCGCCGCCATCAATGTTGAGGACGCCAGGACTCTTTCCGTTGTCCCCTGGGAAAAACAAATGGTTCCCGATGTCGAAAAAGCCATAATGAAGTCTGATTTGGGCCTGAATCCGTCAACGGCAGGAGGCAATATTCGTATTCCCATGCCAA
Source organism: uncultured Cellvibrionales bacterium (assembly GCA_913019905.1). Classification (GTDB taxonomy): domain Bacteria; phylum Pseudomonadota; class Gammaproteobacteria; order Pseudomonadales; family Dasaniaceae; genus Oceanicoccus. Next base: position 96,190 of record CAJVZD010000018.1, on the reverse strand, counting down.
TGCTCACGGAAGAAACTAGAAAAGGTTTTACCAAGCGGGCTAAGCAAGAGGCCGAACAGTCTCGCGTCTCCATTCGTAATATTCGTCGAGACATATTGGCTGATGTTAAGGACCTATTGAAAGAAAAAGATATTAGTGAAGATGAAGAGCGAAAGGCTCAAGATGATGTTCAAAAAATAACGAATAGTTTTATTGCCGAAGTAGACAAAACTCTCGCAGCGAAAGAAACTGACCTGATGGAAATCTGAATCACCTTTATGTTTACCAGAGAGCAACTATAGTCGTGCCGTCCGCAAACTCCAATTCGTCCGGTGTCGATAGCTCCCTGCTTAGTGCAGAGCCTAAGCATTTAGCGATTATTATGGACGGCAACGGCCGTTGGGCAAAACGTCGCGGCAAATCTACGTCCTATGGACATAGAGCTGGTGTAGAGGCTGTGCGAGAGATTTTAGGGCTCTGTCGTGATCACGGAATTCAAGTCCTTACGCTGTTCGCTTTCAGTAGCGAAAATTGGCAAAGGCCCAGTAAGGAAGTCAGTGCATTAATGACATTGTTCGCCTCTTATCTTAAAAAAGAGGTCAATAAATTACACAAAGACGGTGTCCGAATTCGGTTCATCGGCGGACGAGATCGATTTAGTAAAGCCTTGCTCAAACAAATGGAGCACTCTGAAAATCTAACACGGGACAATTCTGATACAACGCTAGTGATCGCAGTTGATTATGGCGGCCAATGGGACATTGCCAATGCTGCACGCTTAGTCGCTGAGCAAGTTAAGGCTGGCACTTTGGAGCCCGAACAGATCGATGCGGACTTACTTAATAATTATATTGCCTTGGCCGATCTTCCAAAACCAGATTTGTGTATCCGCACGGCCGGCGAATTTCGTTTAAGTAATTTTCTGCTGTGGCAACTAGCGTATTCAGAATTTTTTTTCACCACTACTTTATGGCCTGATTTTTCTGATGTTGATATGCAGCAAGCTCTTCTCAGCTATCGCAATCGAGACCGTCGCTATGGCGGTCGTAGCGAGCATGATTCAGATATAGATGTCGACGCGAGTAATGACTTAGAGCACGACCACTACGCCAGTGGACCGAATGATTCTTTAGTGGAGGTGAAATAACTTTGCTTAAGCAGCGATTTATCACGGCGGTTATAATGGCTGCGTTTGTTGGTTCTTGCATACTATTTTTGCCTGCAGAGGCGTTGTCATTCGTATTTTTTGTGATGGTGCTCATTTCGGCGTGGGAATGGTCGGGATTATCGGGGCTGCAGTCTACTGCGTTGAAGATTTCCTTTACCGTTGCCTGCGGAATCTTATTGTTGGCTTCTCTCTGGTATAGCCAGCTGTTTGCCGAAAATTATACTGTAGACGCCGCGCGCGATATTGTTGGCCTAGGGTGTTTGTGGTGGGCTATTGCTCTGTTGTGGGTTAGAAGTTATCCAAAGAGTGCGGTCCTGTGGCATACCTTGTTTATGAGAGTGTTGATGGGTTTTTTGACACTTGTTCCCGCCTGGTTAGCGGTGGTTTTTTTGCGTGTTCAGGACCATGGTATTGCGCTGATTTTCATATTGATAGGCGTTGTTGCCTCCGCCGATATTGGTGCCTACTTTTCTGGAAAAGCCTGGGGAAAGGAAAAATTAGCGCCATCGGTTAGTCCGGGTAAGTCAATGGCGGGATTTTACGGCGGGCTCGCTTCGAGCTGTCTGTTTTCTTTTCTAATCTGGTTTCAATGGGGACAGCTGGAAATGGGGTTTGTCGCCGCAATGTGTATTGCTGTTGTAACGTCGCTGGCTTCCGTATTGGGAGATTTACTGGAAAGTATGGTTAAGCGTGAGCGTGGAGTAAAGGACAGTGGACGGATTCTCCCCGGGCACGGCGGAATGATGGACAGGCTTGATAGTCTTACGGCAGCCTCTCCGGTCTTTGCGCTGTGTTTAATTCTGGCGGGCGGGTCGTGATCGAGAATATATCGCCAAATTCAAGTGCTTCAAACGTCGAGCGTATTCAACTGGTTTCTGTTTTAGGGTCGACTGGGTCAGTGGGGGCAAATACTCTCGATGTGATATCAAGAAATTTGGACCGTTATCGTGTTTTTGGTTTAGCGGCTAATACCCGCGTTGATTTAATGCTGCCGCAAATACAATCTTTTCATCCCCAATTTGCGGTAATGAGTGATGCCAGTGCGGCTCAACAATTACGGGAGCAGTTGTCTCATCTCGGCCATACGGGCACCGAGGTTTTGTGTGGCGATGAAGGTTTGGAGTTTATAGCGTCACACCAGGATGTCGATACAGTGATGGCCGCTATTGTTGGTTCTGTCGGCTTAGCATCCACAATGGCTGCGGTAGAATCGGGAAAAAAGGTGTTGCTGGCGAACAAAGAATCTCTGGTAATGGCCGGGCATCTGCTCATGGAGGCTGTTGATCGCAGTGGTGCGACTATTCTCCCGATCGACAGCGAGCACAATGCGGTTTTTCAGTGCATGCCCCACAATTTTCGACAGGGTCTTGAGGTTAACGGCGTCCGAAAGATTTTGCTGACCGGTTCCGGTGGTCCATTTAGACAAACTGAACGGGAATTATTGGCGTCGGTAACTCCGGACCAAGCCTGTGCACATCCCAATTGGGATATGGGTAGAAAGATTTCAGTCGATTCGGCGACCATGATGAATAAGGGCCTTGAGTTTATTGAGGCTTGTTGGTTTTTTGATGCGTCTCCCGATCAGGTCGAAATAGTGATACACCCGCAAAGTGTTATTCATTCAATGGTCGAGTATCTCGATGGCTCGGTATTAGCGCAACTAGGTAACCCCGATATGCGCACGCCAATAGCCCATTGCCTCGCGTATCCAGACCGTATTGATTCCGGGGTTGCGCGATTAGATATTATTGCTACAGCCCGGCTAGATTTTGAAGCCCCCGACCTCGAAAGATTCCCTTGCTTGCGTCTTGCCGATGAGGCGGTGCGAGCCGGGGGGATTGCAATGGCGGTGCTAAATGCTGCCAATGAAATTGCTGTAAATGCCTTTCTGGAACAGCGTATTCGTTTCATCGACATACCTGTTATTATAGAGAAGGTGCTCGATAGTCGTCCGTCGATTGAACCTGAGTCGCTATCACTGGTCAAAGAAGCGGACCAACAGGCAAGACGTGTGGCTACCGAGTACATTCAAGCCATTTAGGCGAAAAAGTTGGCTTGTCATAGGGTTGTAAAACACTGATCTGAAAAAGTGAATTCTGAAGCGCGTCACCAATGTAAATTGAGTCCGAGAGGTTATTTGAGCCTCGCGATTATTAGCTATTACTGAACGAAATAATTCATGGAACTATTGCAAACTATATTAATTACGCTAGGTACTCTGGCGGTACTTGTGACTATCCACGAATATGGGCATTTCTGGGTCGCACGGCGATGTGGTATTAAGGTCCTGAGATTTTCTATTGGTTTTGGCAACGCCTTGTATCGGTGGCATGACAAACAGGGCACCGAGTTTGTGATTGCGTCTATACCTCTCGGCGGGTATGTCAAAATGCTAGACGAGCGCGAAGGCGACGTCAGTGAAGACGAGAAGCCCTTTGCATTCAATCGTCAGCCAGTGCAATCGAGACTTGCGGTTGCAGCAGCAGGACCATTGGCCAATTTTGCCCTGGCAATATTAGTCTACTGGGTGCTGTTTGCAGGCGGTGTTACTGGTGTTGTTCCTATCATTGGCTCGATAGAGAAAGGGTCGATAGCTGATATGGCCGATCTAGAGTCTGGACAGGAGATTATTGCCATAGACGGTGAAGAAACGCCCACTTGGGAGGCACTTCATCTGCGTTTATTGCAGCGTATTGGCGAGAGTGGCGCCATCGATTTTTCGGTTAAATATCCTGACTCCGATGTGGTGTATCAGTCCAGCGCAGTATTGGATGATTGGTTGGCGGGTTCGGAAGCTACTGATCTGATGGAAGGTATTGGTATTCAGTTGTATCGTCCACAATTATTGCCGGTCGTAGACAGAGTTGTTGAATCGAGCCCAGCAGAGCAAGCCGGTTTGCAATCTGGCGACTTAATTGTTAGTGCGGATACAGAGCTGATTAAAGATTGGAGTGCCTGGGTCGATTATGTCAAAGCAAGGCCCAACGAACAGATGGAAATTGTTTACCAGCGTGACGGTCTGCAACAGTCGACATTTCTGACTCCCGCTATTAAATACGATGATGATAACAAGGCCTACGGTCAGGTCGGAGTGGGTGTGCAAATACCCGAGTGGCCAGAGGAAATGAAGCGCAGCTTTAGTTATGGTTTTTTTGGTTCGGCTAGTGAGGCAGTAAAAAGAACCTGGTCGATGAGTATTTTCACCCTTGATTCGATAAAAAAGATGATAATGGGCCTAATCTCGCCAAAAAACTTGAGTGGTCCGATAACCATTGCTAAAGTGGCGTCCGCTTCCGCGGAAGCCGGATTCGAATCTTATCTTGGCTTCCTCGCTTTGTTGAGCGTGAGTTTGGGAGTTTTGAACCTTTTGCCCATTCCAGTATTGGACGGGGGCCATATTTTGTATGGTCTTGCCGAGTTGATTACCGGAAAAGCAGTATCCGAAAAGGTTCAAATTGTTGGGTACCAGTTAGGACTATTTATCATCGTCGGCGTAATGATCCTGGCTTTATACAACGATATTGCCCGGCTATAGATTACGAAAAATGTAAGTGAACGCATATGACTGAATTGCTGGTCTGTTTTTGGCTGTAATGTATCTCATAAATCGCAGCTTGTTGTTTAATAAAGACCTTTTGGTCCTCAATAGTATTGGTAGTCAGACATAAATGAAACGTTATTTGTTGTTGTTATTTGTTCTTTTCAAGATGGTATCCGTCAGTGCTGAAGAAGTCTTTGTTGTTACCGATATTAGAATTGAAGGTTTACAGAGAATTTCTTCCGATAGTATTTTTGCATCCATGCCAATTAACGTTGGCGACAGCATTAATGAAATAACCACTCGGAATGCCATCCGTACACTATTTAGAACAGGGAACTTTGACAATATAGAAATTGCCCGCGATGGTAACGTTCTAGTTATTCAGGTCGAAGAACGGCCCTCAATTAGCGAAATAAATATAGAGGGAAATAAGGCCATCGATACGGATTCCCTATTGAAAGGACTAAAAGGTTCCGGTCTGTCCGAGGGTAAAGTATTCAAGCGCTCAACACTCGAAGGCATGAAGCTGGAATTGACAAGCCAATACGTGTCCCAAGGGCGATATGATGCCGGAATCGAAACCGATGTCGTTTCCTTGCCGCGCAATCGTGTAGCCGTAAATATCAACATTGACGAAGGTACTACCGCGTCCATAAAACATATTAACATTATCGGTAATTCTGTTTTCAGTGATGAAGATCTGCTCGACCTGTTTGAATCTAAAACGACCGGTTGGTTATCGTGGATGAGGAGCGATGATAAATACTCCAAAGAAAAGTTTTCTGGGGATATCGAAACACTCAATTCGTATTATCTCGATCGAGGTTATATAAAGTTTAATGTCGATTCGACTCAGGTGTCGGTAACACCGACTCGGGACGCGGTCTACATAACCGTCAATATCACCGAGGACGAAGTATTTAAGGTCGCCGATGTGGATCTTTCCGGTGACATCGTTGTGCCTGAAAATCAGCTGAAATCATTGATTTTTATCAGGGAAGGACAGACGTTCTCGCAGTCGCTGGTGACTTCCAGTGAAGAGTGGATGACCAAACGCCTCGGCAATGACGGTTACAATTTTGCCAAAGTAGAAGGTGTTCCGGAGATCAATGAAGATGAAAAAACAGTCGATTTGAAGTTCTTTATTGATCCAGGAAAGCGTACTTATGTTCGTCGCATCAATTTTGAAGGCAATACCCGGAGTGCCGACGAGGTACTTCGACGCGAGATGAGGCAGATGGAAGCAGCGCCCGCTTCGTCAATTAATATAGAGCAATCGCGTATTCGCCTTGAACGTCTCGGCTTTTTCAAGGAGGCAAATGTAGAAACGATTGAAGTTCCCGGTAGTGATGATCTTATTGATTTGGCTTATACCGTTGAAGAGCAATCGTCGGGAAGCATCGGCGCAAGCCTGGGCTTTTCGCAAGACAGCGGCTTATTATTGGGCGTCAATGTCCAGCAAGATAACTTTCTTGGTACGGGCAAGCAGATTGGCGTCTCACTTAATAAGAGTGACTATTTGACCAATCTGAGATTTAGTTACGTCGATCCCTACTACACAAAAGATGGTGTTAGCCGAGGTTTTTCAGTATTTTTCTCAGAGAGGGACCTGTCAAAAATTAACGTATCTCGATATAGCACAAATAGTTTCGGGACTAGTATGAATTTTGGTTATCCCATCAATGAAACGGAGCGATTGGGCTTTAGCTTTGGATACAGCAATACAGAAATAAAAGCAGGTATTGGCGCTGTACAAGAAATTAGTGCCAGTCCGCGATTACAAGACCCGATAAGCGGTCATTATGCGAATTATTATCAGTCACAAGTTAATGATTCAGGATTGTATGATGCTCCGGAAGTACTAATGCCCTTGTTTGATGATAACGGTGAAGTATTGCAGTCGGTGATTGACTCGGGAATATTGACTGATCCCGAATCACTGGGCTACGAACCGGGGTTCCTGGACAGAAATGGTGATACCTACGACAACTTTACAATGTCGGCCAGTTGGAACCAATCGACCCTCAATCGCGGTCGTATGGCGACCCGCGGTGCGTCGCAAAGCTTATCTTTTGAACTGACGGTACCCGGTAGTGATTTGGAATACTTCAAGTTGGTATATAGCGGGCAGATATTTTACCCCATCACTCGAGGTCTTACCTTACGCCTAAGAACTGAAATAGGCTATGGTGATGGATTTGGCGATAACGACGCCTTGCCGTTTTATAGCCACTTCTATGCCGGTGGATTTGGCTCTGTGCGTGGATTTAAGAGTAATACTCTCGGTCCTCGCAGTACTTCGGCGCTCTATTATCCCTCCGTGAGCAATGCGGTTACCGATATTGTTCAGGTGGGCGACGCCAATTGTGCTACCTCGTCAGTTAACAGCGACGGTGTAGAAATTTGTAGCGACGGTGTATCACTCGTAGGAAGTGCTTCAGCAATCAGTAATAAAGTTTCTTATGTACTGGCTAAAGGTGCTACGAAGCTTCCTATATCGGTTTACGATCAAGACCACGATCCCTTTGGCGGAAATGTTTTGTTTGAAGCGGGAGCAGAGCTATTGTTTCCGTTGCCCTTTATTAAAGATCTACGCTCCGTGCGTTCGGCGTTTTTTATTGATGCCGGTAACGTATTTAGCAGTAACTGCGGTGTGTCTCAGTTAAATTGCTTTGAGCCTAGTTTTGATGAGTTGCGGTACTCTTACGGCATCGGGGTAAGCTGGATTACTGGATTTGGACCGTTAACCTTTAGTTATGCTCGACCCGTTAACGAAGGCGACGAAGATGAAGTGGAAGGTTTTCAGTTCTCGCTCGGTCGTGGTTTCTAAGAAAAAAATACACTGATACTATTACTTTTTAAATACTGGAGAATGATTGTGAATAAAATGATAAAAACAGCGATTGTGGCAATTGCCCTGAATGTCCCACTACTGGCAAGTGCTCAAGAAAAGATTGCTGTCGTGTCTTTAGATGGAGCTATATTGCAAACTGAAATAGCCAAAGACATAATCAAGAAAGAGCAAGACAATGCCGTGTTCAAAGACAAAGTAGCACAGCTCGAAAAGCTTTCAGGTGAGTTAAAGGAACTGGTAGAAAATTATAAAAGAGATGAGGCCGTGTTAAGCGCTGAACAAAAAGTGGCTCAACAACAGCTGATTCAGTCAAAAGAGTCGGAAGGTAAAACATTGCAAACTCAGTTGGTCAACGCCCAACAACAGTTGCGAACAGCTCTCGTGCGCAACAACCAGCAAATAGTATTTCAAGCTGCACAACTGGTTGCAAAAGATGAAGGTATAGATTTGTTACTGAATGCTTCAGCCGTTTTATATATGAAAGAGGTGAACGATATCACTGCTAAAGTAACGGATAGACTCAATCAGAATGCAGAAAAACAGAAAGAAGAAAATAAGTAAAATACGTTTTCCTTCAGGCTAAGACATTTATGACTAACGCGTCTCCAAGTTTCACGCTTGGCCAGATTTCAGAATTGCTGAAGTTGGACTGTAAAGGGGACGCGAACCTCAAGATCACTGGTATAGCACCTCTCGCGTCAGCGGCAACGGGACAGTTGAGCTTTCTTGCGAATCCTCGCTATCTTAAAGACCTTCGGAATACGACTGCCTCAGCGGTGATTGTTGCACCGACAATGGTTGAACACTGTTCAGCTAGTGTTTTGGTATCCGTTAACCCCTATTTAAGTTATGCACAGGCATCGAGTCTGTTCAGTGTTGCCGACGCGTACGAGTCCGGAATTCATCCGTCAGCAGTCATCGATAAATCTGCTCAGGTGAGCCCGTCTGCGTGTATTGGCGCCAATGCTGTTATCGGCAGAGATGTACAGGTTGGAGAAAAGGCGGTTGTTGGTGCCGGTTGTGTCATTGGCGACGACTCATCGATAGGCGACCACTGTTTATTATATGCCAACGTGACAGTTTACCATGGGGTGAAAATCGGTCAAAAAGTGATCTTGCACAGTGGTTCAGTGATTGGTAGCGACGGTTTTGGTTTTGCTCCGGCGGGCAGGGACATAAAGCCCGGTGAGAGGAGCTGGGTGAAAATTCATCAGTTGGGTGGAGTTATCATCGGCGATAACGTGGAAATTGGAGCGAATAGTGCTGTAGACAGAGGTGCATTGGATGACACGGTGATTGGAAACGGCGTTATTATTGACAATCAAGTTCAAATCGCCCACAACGTAAGTATTGGTGATAATACCGCGATTGCTGGTTGTTCTGCGATAGCCGGGAGCGCTAGAATAGGGCGCAACTGCACAATTGCAGGCCGTGTTAGTATATTGGGGCATTTAACCATTGCCGATGGAACACATATCACAAATAATACAGTTATCAATAAATCTATTGTCGAGCCAGGTTCTTATTCGTCCGGTACGATCATGCAGAAGACTTCAAACTGGCGAAAAAATGCTGTACGTTTTTCCCAACTAAACGATATTTATCGGCGTTTGGTTAAGCTAGAAAAAAATTAGAACTCACTACCGCGCCCTCAATACTCCACTTAAACTAAGCCACGGAACAATAGAGGCACTTCCCATTATGATGGACATACAAGAAATTCGAGAATATTTACCGCATCGGTATCCGTTCTTATTGGTTGATCGAGTTACCGAGTTAACGCTGAAAGAATCCATTGTTGCCTGTAAAAATGTCTCTATTAATGAACCGTTTTTCAACGGACACTTCCCGCAACTACCGGTAATGCCGGGCGTATTGATCGTCGAGGCAATGGCTCAAGCTGCCGGCATTCTGGGCTTCAAAACCTTAGACAAAAAACCGGCGGATGGCTCGGTGTATTTGTTTGCCGGCGCCGACAAAATTCGATTTCGGCGGCAGGTTGTCCCGGGTGATCAGTTAATCCTAAAGGTTAATTATGTGTCCGATAGACGCGGTATTTGGAAGTTTGATTGTACTGCGCATGTCGAAGGCAATTTAGCTGCATCCGCGACCATTCTATGTGCTGATAGACAAGTTTGATGGCCAAAGTTAGGACGGAGGAAACTTGTGAATGATAATGCTTTGATTGATCCGCGTTCTATTATTGACCCTAGTGCTAAGTTAGGCGAAAACGTAAGCATAGGGCCGTGGACAACGGTTGGCCCAGATGTGGAAATTGGTGACGGTACGGAGGTAGCGTCTCATGTTGTTATTAAAGGGCCGACAAAAATTGGCGAGAATAACAAGATATTCCAATTTTCAAGCATTGGCGAAGATACACCCGATCTAAAATATAATGGTGAAAAAACCCGGCTGCTTATTGGCAATGAGAATATCATACGCGAAGGCGTAACTATTCACCGGGGGACGATTCAAGATAGAGCGGAAACGACTATTGGCAATAAAAATTTGCTAATGGCTTATGTTCATATCGGGCACGACTCAGTTGTTGGAGACCACTGTATTCTAGTCAATAATACAGCTCTCGCGGGTCACGTGATTCTGGGTGACTGGGTTACGCTTAGTGGGTTTACCCTGATACACCAATATTGTCATATTGGTGCCCATAGCTTTACGGGAATGGGCAGTGTGATAGGGAAGGACGTTCCTGCCTATGTTACGGTTAATGGTAATCCTGTCGCTGCTAAAAGTATTAATGTTGAAGGCCTCAAACGGCGGGGGTTTAGTGCAGAGGTCATTGCGGATATCCGCCGTGCCTATAAAGTTATCTACCGGCAGGGTCTTACCACGGAAGCTGCGCTGGAGGTCTTGAACGATATGCAAAAGAATTGTTCTGAAATAGGTCTGTTAGTTGAATCCCTGCAGTCTTCGAAACGAGGAATCGTGCGATAACGTCCGCGTAAAGAAACGTTCATCCGTTTGCTTTTCTTCCCAAGAGATTATTGATTCATGGCTGCAAAGTTACGCTTTGGTATTGTTGCTGGTGAGGCATCGGGAGATATTCTTGGTGCTGCTCTCATTAAAGCGATAAAAAACAAACATCCAGATGCGGAGTTTGAAGGTGTCGGTGGGCCACTAATGCAGGCTCAGGGTTTTAGCAGTTTCTTTCCGATGGAACGTTTGTCTGTAATGGGATTTATCGAGCCTCTTAAACGTCTTCGCGAGTTGCTGAATATTCGAAAATCCCTGAAAAGGCGGTTTATCGATAACCCGCCTTCTCTCTTTCTAGGCATCGATTCTCCCGACTTTAATCTCAATTTGGAAACAGCGTTGCGAAAGGCGGGGGTTTTGACTGTTCACTACGTGAGCCCTTCGGTGTGGGCGTGGAGGCAGGGCCGGGTTAAGAAAATTGCTCGGGCTGTTGATCACATACTAACGTTATTCCCTTTTGAAGCTCAATTTTATAAAAAGCACAACGTACCTGTCACCTTCGTTGGACACCCTTTAGCAGATCAATTTCCACTTGCACGTACTGAGAAACAGTTACAAAAAGAAGAGTCTCGTCGAAATTTAAATTTAGAGCAGACCGACACAATGGTTGCGCTGATGCCGGGTAGTCGTGGAGGAGAAGTGAAAATGCTGGGGCAGGCATTTATAGACACGGCACGATGGTGTTTACAGAAAAAACCCAATCTCAAATTTGTTATTCCCGCGGCGAACGATGACCGTTATGAACAGTTGCAAGCGCTTCTAAATGATAATGCTGGCGATCTACCGATAACGCTGTTGCGAGGTGAGTCGCAAAAGGTAATGATGGCGGCAGACGTCGTTTTAATGGCTTCGGGAACTACCACCCTAGAAGCGTTGCTACTGGCAAAGCCCATGGTTGTTGCCTACCGAATGGCTTCCTTTTCTTATGCTATTATTTCTCGGTTAGTCAAATTGCCGTATATTTCGTTACCCAACTTACTTGCTGGAAAAAAAATTGTTCCAGAGATTTTACAAAAGGAGGTTCAGGCCTATGTGCTTGGTCCGTTGATTTTGGAGCGGTTGGGAAATGAAGAGCTACTCAGCCACCTCGAAAAACAGTTTTATAGCATACATAAAGAGCTACGACACAACGCTAGCGACCATGCAGCTGAAGTGCTTCTCTTAATGATTGCTAGTAATCAAGCCAGTTATTCTTCTTAAAACTCCAGTTGTAATACCGGCCTTAATTCTACCATTGATAACACCGGTTCTGGACGTTAGCGAATATGTATTGGCGCAGCGTCTAGATAGCCTGAAAGCGAACACTCGCCGAGCGCGTTTTTATGAAACCTTTTAATTCTTCTTACAATGGTCGGTTGCTGGCTGGTGTCGACGAAGTGGGCAGAGGTCCTTTAGCGGGAGACGTGGTCGCGGCCGCTGTTATCCTCGATCCAAAAAACCCCATTGTAGGTTTAGACGACTCAAAAAAGCTAACTGAAAAGCGTCGAAATGTCCTCTCTGCCGAGATAAAACAAAGAGCCTTATGTTGGTGTGTTGCTCGTGCGAGTGTTGCAGAGATTGACGATATTAATATCTTACAAGCCAGTTTGCTTGCTATGAAACGGGCGGTCGAGGGATTGAGCACACAACCTGAACATGTACTTGTCGACGGGAACAAACTTCCTGTCTGGAGTTATCCATCTGAAGCGGTAGTGAAAGGGGATAGTCGGGTAAAAGCGATTAGTGCAGCGTCAATACTGGCGAAAGTGGTAAGAGATACAGAAATGATTACTTTTGATAGCGTTTATCCGGGATATGGTTTTAGCTCTCATAAAGGTTACCCGACAAGAGTTCATTTGGCTGCGCTGGAACAGCTTGGACCCTCGCCCATCCACCGGCTTTCTTTTAAGCCGGTTAAAGCCAGAATACTCAGAAATGAACGGACTTAATTTGACTCCTTTCCGTGCGTAATTTGAACTTTTTTTTCTTCTGCTAGAACGTTAATACAAAGAAAGCCTGTTTTCTTTGCGTATCTATTAGTACTCTAAAACTCGAAAATAAATAGATTTTACTAGAATGCGTACTATTTTTAAAAGAGAAAGAACGCTTTCCCTCAGCATTAGGAGCTCAGACGTACAATTGTCTTGTTTTTAGCGTTGTCGATATTTGGTAGTATGAGCAGTGTTACTATTAAGGTTTACTGATGGAGTTTGAACGGCGTCGTGTCATTGTTCGCGCGTTGCAAGGATTTACCTTGTCGACAGGGTCGCCGATAGGTTGGGCATTCATTCGGTATTTCTCTGGCGTTGATCTACTCCAAGATATAGAACAGAACTTCAGTTTTTATTTGTATCTAGCTATCGGTACAGCAATTGTAATCACCAGCTTTGGTGCTTTTGTTGGTCGTCAAGAGCAACGACTGACCAAAATGAGTCTGGTTGATGAGCTAACGAAGCTCTACAATGGTCGGTATTTTCACGAGCGTCTTCTGGAAACGTATGCGCAAAGTATTCGCAGTGAAACCACCTTATCGTTAATTATGTTAGACATAGACCATTTTAAAGACATCAATGATAATTATGGTCATTTTGTTGGCGATAGAGTGCTGTCGTCGGTGGGCGAGGCAGTTCGGCAAATTTGTCGAAGCGGAGAAATTGCCTCAAGAGTTGGAGGTGAAGAAATTTGCGTTATTCTGGAGAATTGCTCTTTGAATAAAGCCGTCAATGCGTCTGAGCGATTTCGTCTGGCAATAAATAGCGCTGAAGTGGTCTTGGATAACGGAAAGACTATATCGGTTACTGTTTCTGCCGGTGTCGCCAGCTCCGAAACAACCACAACTGGCGCCTGGGATGTTTATAAAGCCGCCGATGAAGCCATGTATCGAGCAAAACAATCGGGCAGAAACAGAAGCTGTGTTTAAGGTTTTTAGTTTAGGTTCTGGGTTTAGGATAGAACAAGCAAGTCAGTTTTGGCGTGTTGAATGACTTTTTCCGCAGTATTTCCTATCAGTTTTCCAGGGATCCCCTTGCGTCCAACCGATCCAACAACAATGCATTGGGCCTGTATTTTCCGGGATAAACTGGCGATTACTTTCCAGGGCGTACCTTCATTTATGTGTAAATTCTGACTTTCAATGTCATATTCATCCATCAGTTTTTCGCACGTGATCCTAGCCGCATCTTCCTGTTGATGAGTGTGGGTTACCACATCGATCAGATCTAATTCTTTAACAATTGAAGGGATTTTAATTGCATAGCAACAATGTAGGTTCGCGCCGGTCAGGACGGAAAAACGGAAGGCTTCTTCTAGCAATCGTTTGTTCATGGCCTGCTTGTCATCATCTTCAGTCATAATGTCAAGGGCGACCAAAACGTTCTTCTTGGATTTACGAGCTTCGTCGCAAACACTATAAATAGGCACTGTTGATTCCCGAAAAAGTTGCCAGTCAGTCGGGGTATGAAACGGAGATTCGCTGCGATGGCCCGTCTTCACGACTAAATCATAATGATTCTCTTTGCAGTGCTTCATTATCCATTCGTGTATATATTTTTCCCATATCACTTCGTAGCTAACGTTGAGTTCTGAAGAAGAGCTTTGAATACGTTCTTCCCACCATCGTGTCTGGTGTTGTAAAAGCAAATCTTGTAAATTATTCTCGGCGGATTGATCGTCGGAGTTTATTGACTCATAGCTAAACGCCGCGACATGGACGCTCGATGAAGAGTAGTGTGCCAATTTAAGCGCCGTGGCATAAGCAATTTGTTCGGTGTTAAAGGGATCGGCGATAACTAGTATTTTTTTCATGATGGTAACCCTCGTAACAAATACTCTTGATTGTAGTTATATTGTAGCTATATTGTAGTCTATTGGTTCCCGGTATAAACGGAATTCGGGGCTCTAACTATCGTTATTCTTGCGCTTCTAGTTTTTCGTTCAAATTCAATGTCGTAATTTTAGTGTTCCAGTTGCGCGAATTGCACAAGCTATTTACTGTTGTACGAAATCTAATCAAATGCCCTCCGGATGCCCCTGATAGTGTTTGTCCGGGTAACCGTATCATATTTTTGCAGATCAGCTGAAAGAGAGTTGTGACCTACAGATTCCAAAGCATCATGAACAGCTATAAAATTGAGTAAGAAAAAGTCGGTTCCTTATCACCGCCGATAGCTTGCGGGCCGTAGTGCGGCTTTCTGCCATCTTGAGTCTTGCCGTATGTTTTCTCCGTTCCAAATTGGGCGGAAAATCATGTGCTTAAAGTTTCTAAAAAACCGCATACTATCTGCCTTATGATGTCGCAAAATTGATCCAAATACCACTGTATTTGTTGATGCGGGTCAAAGCGTCCCCATTAATATTAGCTAGTATAAGAACTAGAAACCGGATTTTCCTGAATAATTATGGAGGCTTGTTATGAGTATGTATAGAAAAGTGTTAGTCGCGGTCGATTTGTCAGATGAGTCAGAACAGGTTCTTCGAGCCGCTGCAGAAATTGCCGCCGCAAACGAAGCCGAAATTTTGATTCTTCATGTTACCGATAATCCCGTTACTTTATACAGTCAATGGTCGGATTATGTGGTTCCCTATAGCGAAGACAAAATCCGAGAATTGCTTTTCTCAAAACTGGCTGATTTAGTCGAGAGTTTAGGTCTGAACAAGAGTTTGATTACCATCGATTTTGGACGTGCAATCGATTTGATTGTCGATAAGGCCGATAAGGAAGAATGTGACTTGATCGTTGTTGGTAGCCATGGTCGCCATGGCGTAAAGCTGTTGCTGGGATCGACAGCTAATGGGGTTTTGCATCACGCCAGTTGCGATGTTCTGGCGATCCGGGTCCGAGAAACAATTGAGTAGAGCTAAAAGCCGGATAATTTTCTGGCGAATAACACCTTGACTGACAGGCGGTTTGACAGAGGCGTGACTAATTGGGTAGAAATTGTTGAAGCGACTGTTACTATTTAGTTTGATTAGATCAATAGTTTGTCGAGGCGACTTTTGTTTACGACGAAAAACTCGAAGTTATTGGCGGTTACAGAACCCGACGATGGTTGGGATAGCGAATGTATATTCAGCTCTGCAGCGGATTATTTTGCACGTCTTATCGCGGATATCAACGGTGCAAAATCGACTATTGTATTGGCTGTTTACATATTTTCTTTGGATGAACTTGGACATCGTGTTGCGATGGCACTCAAAGCCGCTGCAGCGCGTGGCGTAAAAGTACGCATCGTTGTCGACGGAATAGGGTCCTCTAGAGATGGCGAGAGACTTGCCCAGCTGTTGTTTTCTGCCAATGCTGAAGTAAGAATTTTTCATCCCTTGCCGTGGTATTGGGATAATTATCAGTGGTCGATAAAAACCGGAGGTATATTACAGAAATTCTTTCACTTTATATCCTTACTGAATCAACGGGACCATAGAAAAATATGCATCGTTGATGGCGCCTACGCCTGGTGCGGAAGCTTTAATATTACTTGTGATCACTTAGCTAACAGTCCACCCTGGCGTGACTACGGGGTTAGACTTACCGGTAGGCCTGTCAATCATCTGGTCAGTAATTTTGATGATGTCTGGTTTCACCAAGATCGGAACAACTTTCCCAGTAGATTAAAGTATTTTCGCAGTAACAACTCGATTAAGTTACGACACGTTAGCAATCGTCTTACCAGTTTCAGAATCAGTCGTGCAAAACAGCGAGTCTGGATTTGTAGTGCTTACTTCTCACCCTCCGGCTCAGTGATTAAAGCGATAAAGAAAGCGAAATCACGCAATGTTGACGTCAGAATAATTGTTACAGCACGATCAGATATCGCGGTATTTCCGCTATTGAGTTCAACTTATTACTCGGATCTGCTGAATATTGGTGTTTCGATATACTGTTACAAGACAGGGATGTTACATGCAAAATGTATGTTGATTGATGGACAGTGTGTAATCGGAAGCAGCAATATCAATCACCGCAGTTTCTATCATGACCTTGAGGTAGATGTTGTGCTTTCCTCTTCGCATTCGGCTAATCATCTGGAATCAATGCTGGAAGAGGACATGGACAATTCGGAGAAGCTCAGTAAAGAAAATATTTCATTGTGGCGTGGATCAAACTTATTTGGTTGGGTTCTACGTATTGTCCGATACTGGATGTAGTGGAGCGGTACATGGAATCAGGGAACAGAGAGCTTCGAGTGTGTACCTACAATATTCATAAAGGTTTTAGCGCGCCCAATAGACGTCCGATACTCCCGCAACTGCGACACGCAATACGAACCCTTGATGCCGATTTGGTATTTTTGCAGGAGGTTGTCGGTGAGCGGTTAGAAAAATCTCTAAAGCCTTTATCGACAAAATCCGAGCGAGATCCGTTTATTTATCCACAGTTTGAATATTTGGCCGATGAAGTTTGGCCTCATCATGCATATGGTAGAAATGCAATTTACCAAAAAGGGCACCACGGAAATGCTATTTTGAGTAAAAGTCCTTTTTTGAATGTAGATAACGTGGACGTGAGCCAATGGTGGTTTTCCCAAAGAGGAATCCTATATGGGAAAATATCCCTGGGTATAAACGTCGTTTGCGTACATTTCGGACTGTTTGCGCGGGAGAGAGAAGCACAGCTAGAAATGCTTACGCAACTCCTAACAGAAAAAATACCTAATAATTCTCCGCTAATAGTTGCGGGCGATTTTAATGATTGGAGTGCCAAACTACATCGTAGTCTGGTTGATGACCTTTCTTTTTTTGAGGCTTACAGTTGTATCAACGGAACATTAGCCAAAACATTTCCTGCACGAATACCGATGTTCCCGATGGATAGAATTTATTTTCGCAATTTGGATTTACTGGATTCAGAAGTGCTTTCGGGCGCGCCCTGGAATCGATTATCCGATCATAGAGCGTTGTACGCATCGTTCAGCATGAATTCGTAGAACGGTGTTTGCCTGGCCTTGCTTTATATTTCCATGCCAAGCCATCTGTTCCCCTAGCGAATTAACGATTTCAAAAACGTGTTAGATGCTCAGTACTGTCAAACCCGCGCTATGTGGATTAACTCATTGCTCCTGGGGTTAAATCAGTGATTGTCGGGTTCACACTCATGAGTTCTCGGGTTAACCCCCGACCTTCAACAGCACCATAGCTTTAAATCGATTCTTATGGCCTGGCACCAAATACCGTTCTATGCTTGTCTCCACCAGGCCACTCCGTTTTCGTCTTCTTCGAAAGTTAGCATGCGTCGCTCGAGCGCACAATGTAAGTGTGCAATGGCTTCTCCGGTCGCAGGGAAAAAGCTGCGGTCGGTAATTTCACTTTTAAACAAAGCCGGAAAAACATCCACCGCTCTTTTGGGTGTTTCGCACAACACATAAAGCTTTTCTAAAGCGACCTCGTGCCAGTCGATTAACGCCGTCAGTCGCTCGTGTAAGCCCTCGAAAAGACTACCGTGAGCCGGTAAGACGAGCAAAGTTGGAGGTAATATCTCTCTAAATCTGGAACACGACGTAATCCATTCCCGCAGAGGGTTGGCCAAGGGTTCAGAAGGTTGCACGCTAACATTCGGTGTTATCTTGGGTAATATCTGGTCACCCGCAATAATGATTTTCAGCTCGGGACAATATAGACATACATGTTCTGGCGCGTGTCCGTGACCGATGATTGCTCGCCATTCACGGCCGTCAATGTCAATGTATTGATTGTCGATAATTCTATGGTAGCCCGCTGGCAACGGGTCCATATTGGCGCCGAATTGTCCAAATCTCTGTCTGTACTGATCCAGTTTTTCTTCGGAAAAACCAGCTCGCCGATAAAACTTAATGGCTTCATCTGGAACGTCAGTTGGGCCATCGGCCGCCATCACTTTGCACATGTAAAAATCGCTGCGGCTCATCCACAAAGGGCAATCCCATTTTCGAGTAATCCAACCGGCATTCCCCGTATGATCGTTATGTAGATGTGTTGCGATCACTCGAGTGACTGGCAATCCGTCGAGATGTTTGTCAAAGATTGTCTGCCAATGCTGTTGTACTTCTTCGTTGAATACACCGGTATCAATAATGGTCCAGCCAGCATGATCACGTAGCAACCATACGTTGATGTGGTGTAGTCTGCCCCAGACGGGCATGCGAATCCAGAAGACACCGTCAGCAATCTCGGTCAACTCTCCGGGCTCCGGAACTTGATCTTCAAATTTGTAAATGAGTGGGTCGTAGCCACGTTTGGACATATTGTCTACCACAGTGATTCCTTTTTGCTACCGCTGGAAAGTCTAGCTTCCAGTGTTATTTTGGTGTTTAGGCGTGTCAGCGAACGGGATAAGACATTATTGGGTAATACTTAGTTCGTCGACGGGGTTTATCTAAAATGGAACCTTAAGAAAATAGCGGTTGTTCACAAGTCTATTGCTCTTAAGGTTAAACCGAATGCATGCCAGATTGCAACGCGCAACACTGCATACAAAATGAGCAGTGGCAGGAATTTTCATATCTGTCGTCAATTGGAAGTACTCTGTTTGAATCCTAAACAGATATTCGATCCACTGTCAGTCAAGAGAGAATTCGCTTTACTGCTGACAGCTGATTTATTGCTATAGACATTTTCGCGGTGGGCTTTTATTCTCTACGCACGATGTGGAAGGCACATTGATGCGAATAAACAAAAGGCCTGTGCGTGCTGTTATTTTTTTGGGGAAAACAATGCCTAAAGAAAAAATCGAAGGCGCGCTCAGTGGTTTGCAGCTGTATGCTCATGGACTTTTGACTGTTTCATATTATCGTGTCTCGCGAGAAACGGTGAATGTTGATTCGGATTGCTTATTAGCTAATGAGAAAAATAGGTCAAATAGTTGGTTTTTTTGATAAATAGGGGAGCATTATGACTCTACAGCTGCGCCAAATATGCCTCGTGGCACGAGAGCTCGAACCGGCAGTGGAAGATCTAACCGAAATTCTTGGTATCAATCGTTGTTTCGTCGATCCAGGTGTAGGTAAATTTGGTTTGAAGAATACCCTGATGCCTATCGGAACCAATTTCCTTGAAGTAGTGACCCCGATAGCAGAGGGAACTGCAGCAGGTCGCTATTTGAAAAGACGCGGCGGCGATGGAGGTT
Source organism: uncultured Cellvibrionales bacterium (assembly GCA_913019905.1). Classification (GTDB taxonomy): domain Bacteria; phylum Pseudomonadota; class Gammaproteobacteria; order Pseudomonadales; family Dasaniaceae; genus Oceanicoccus. Next base: position 76,581 of record CAJVZD010000018.1, on the reverse strand, counting down.
ATATGGTGATCACGCAAGCTGATAGCCTCGAATCCCAACAGGCGGTGAGGCAGAACGCCTTGGATAATGGTGTGCGCATAGCCTTTGAATCTGTTCGGGAAGACTGGAATCTTTGCCAGCTTCATCCGGGAGATATGAAGGCAGCCTTTCTGGAGATTGAGTCCGATGCTTACAACGATTTTCAGGGTTATTGGCATCCGGTAGGCGGGACTGATTGGCAAAATCACGTCAATCGAGATGTTACCTCAGAGCTTATGGGCGTCGAATTGCAGACGAATGACCCGGAAGCACTGGCTACTTTGTGGGCAAAGGTTGCGGGTTTGCCCTTCAGCAGGGAAGGGGCCGCATTTTCGCTGAAGCTTAACAACGCGTCTATTCGATTTGTCAAAGAAGAAGACGGCAGGGGGGCGGGATTGAGTGGGCTCGACATTGCGGTAGAAAATCGAGAACATGTCTTATCGGTTGCCCGACAACAAGGTTGTTATGTTAGTGACGACCAGGTCGATATTTGCGGCGTTCACTGGTATCTAAAAAGCAATGAGTCATGATTGGTTTTGCTTTTGATAGTGATACTGATAGTGATCGTAATACGGCGAGCATGGATCCACTAGCAGCCGTTTTCGTGTTAGCGATGAAATAGGTCGAATGAGTCTGTTTGGTTTCAGACAATTTGTCGACATTCGGTATAGTCAAATAGTTCCAAAAAATAGTATCTAAAAACAGTTTGTGGAGAAAAAAATGGTCGATGGCATCAATCACGAGAAAGTAACGCAGTGGATGAAAGAGAATATTAAGGAGATAAATTCTCCGTTGGAATTCCAACTCATCACTGGGGGACATTCCAACCTGACCTTTAAAGTCACTACCAATACCGGCGATAACTATGTCCTGCGTCGTCCGCCGCTGGGCCATGTTCTTGAAAGCGCGCACGATATGGCTCGTGAGTTCAAAATTATTTCTTCCTTACAAAATGCCGGTGTTCCGGTGCCGAAAACATGGGGTTTGTGTGTAGATAAAACGGTTAATGACGCGCCTTTTTACGTAATGGGTTATGTAGAGGGTAGTGTTCTTAATGATTCCCAGTTAGGAGCGGAAATTCCAGCCGCAGACCGTCACGACATTGGTATCGACGTTATCAATATCTTGACCCGGCTCCATCTTGTTAATCCAGATGAAGTCGGGCTTGGAGAGCTCGGTCGTAAGGAAGCGTATCTTTCACGGCAGCTAAAACGCTGGACGAAACAATGGGAAGCGTCCAAAACACACGAGATCCCGGCAATGGAGGAAAGCGCCCGGTTATTGGCGGAAAGAATGCCGGAGCAAGTGGGCTCGGCAATCGTGCACGGTGATTATCGTTTGGGAAACATGATGGTTAAAGGCAAGCAGGTGAAAGCCATTCTTGACTGGGAGCTTTGTACACTCGGAGATCCCTTGGCGGATGTCGGATACTTGTTGAATAACTGGGTGTCTCCCGGAGAAATCGAGGAGAAAGAAGGCGATCAGGCCCCAACTGCTGCGGGCGGATATCCTAGCCGCGATGAACTGTGCGACATTTACACAGAGAAAACGGGGCGTGATTTGGCGGGAATTAATTATTATCGCGCTTTTTCTCATTGGCGGTTAGCAGCCATTGGCCAAGGTGTCTACAAGCGGTATTTACTGGGGGCGATGGGTAAAGATCGTGAGCATGACCTCGATAGGCAGAAGGAAGGTGTTAGTATTCGGGCGAATGCGGCACTTGAGCTTTTGTCCTGATAGGAATAAGCGCATAACGATCCTGTTATCGCTAATGGTTTGCGCAGGTTAACTGTAATATACTCAGCTGATGAAAATAGCTCAAATCGTTACTGTGGCGCTGCTGTTGCTGGTTTCGGTGCGCAGCTTCGCGGTTGTTAAGATGGGTTCGTTTTTCATTCCGGGTTATGTCGATTTCGAAAAAGAAGCGCTTTTTACCGAACTCAATAAAGAAATTTTTTCACGTTTGGACAAGCACTTTGATTTGATTGTGGAACCCGTTCAAAAAGCGCGTATCTCCTTTCTCACCAAAAATACTCACGTTATATTTCCAGAATTACACGAAAGCCTGGTGAAATACATGCCCAGTGGGAATTATGTGGTTTCAGAATCTTTCTGGAAGAAACGCATATTTCTGTACCAGCGAAAGGATTCAGCTTTTACTCAAATCGAAGACCTTTACGGTAGACGAATTGGCGCTGTCAGGGGCTATAGTTATGGAATGAAATTGACAAAAAATGCAGACTTGAAAATACACTATACCAATAACGATATTATGAATATTAAGATGCTGCTCGCGGGAAGTTTCGAGGCGGTATTGGGGGACGATTCGTCAACCCAGAATGCGGTCGAACTTGCTGGCGGCAGCGATCTGATTCACGCCGTCGAATTGCCATTCAGCGCTCTCGATGTATTTTATGCCTGTCACGGTGATGTGAAAGGGATTGATTTATGTAAGGAGATTTCTGCCGTCATTCGCGAACTGAAAAGCGAAGGTATTATTGACCTGCGCAGCAAAATCCCCAAGATCGATTTTGAGGCGGAAAAAGCACAGAATATTACTCAATAGAAATGTTGATTAGTAAACCGGTACGCAGAAAATTGCGTCTCGGTTGAGTGAGTTTTTTTAGAGATTTTTTCCCGATTTGGCGGCATAGAAAGTCATCATTGTGATAGATGTGGACTTTTTATCATTGGCCTTTTATTCTGTTCCCGACAACCAAGGAGAATAATAAATGACCGATTTATCGACAATGGACCCAGAAACGAAAGCTATCCTCGACATGATGGCAACACAGGAATCGAAACCGCTATCCGACACTTCACCGGCAGAATTTCGCGAGCAATATCGCGCCACGTCTGAAATGATGGATGGCACGGATATTGAAATTGATTGTACCGAAGACCGATCTATTCCGGGACCTGCTGGTGATATTCCTGTGCGGATTTATCGTCCCGTTGTGTCGAATACAGATCTATTGCCTATATTAGTTTTCTATCACGGAGGCGGATGGGTAATTGGAGATCTGGACACGCACGATGCAGCTTGTCGTCATATCTGCGGTGATGCAGGTATTATTGTCATGGCGGTAGATTACCGATTGGGACCAGAAAATCCTTTTCCAGCTGCGGTCGATGATGCCGTCGCAGCAGCCTCTTGGGTTGGACAGCATGCAGAAAAAATTGGCGCTGACCCTTTAAAAATAGCGGTTGGTGGAGATAGTGCCGGTGGCAATTTGGCTACCGTAGTCTGCCATCATATGCGTGACACTGACGGCACAAAAATTACTTACCAAATGTTGTGGTACCCCGCTGTTGGCCAGGAAGAGGGAAAGAGCAGTTCGTCGACAGTGGAATTTGCCACCGGATTTGTTCTGCAAATGGACACGATGGATTGGTTTGAAGCGCATTATGGCGCAGGACGAGATATTACCGGCGAAGCACAATATGCCATTATACGGTCCAATCATTGTGGTAACCTTCCTCCTGCTTTACTGCTCACAGCGGGATTTGACCCCCTGCAAGATGATGGTCAGTCTTACGGACGGAAGATGCAAGCAGCGGGTGTTGCCGTAGATTTCGCTCATTTTGAATCGACGGTCCATGGTTTCCTGACAATGGGACGGGTGATACCCGCGGCCGTTGAAGCTTTGACTCTTTCAGCAGCAAAACTGCGAGAAGCTTTTGCATAGACAGGGTCCCTGTTCCTTAATCGCTTTATGGGAAGGCGGAAGGCTGGCTGTAAATACATGTAGTACAGCTCAAGCTCAAACCTTAGTTTGGTTGACGCGCGCTGGTTGTGAAATTCTTGGCTTAGAATTGTCATTATCGAAGAAAATATACATTCGGTTGAATAGTAATGACTACGGGCCCCGAGACACCTGCTGCTGAATTGAATATAACGGTAGAGCTAGTTAGAAGTTTGCTGGAAGAGCAGCATTCCGATCTCGCCCATTTACCTATTGTTCCATTGGATTCTGGCTGGGACAATATATTGTTCCGGCTTGGTGAGCAGCTTCTAATTCGTTTGCCGAGGCGCGCAGTTGCCTCGACATTGATAGTGAACGAACAAAAATGGCTGCCTTTCCTTTCACAAGACTTACCGATATCGGTTTCCTTGCCGGTTCGAATAGGGTTTGCCAATCCTGATTATCCCTGGCGATGGAGTATTTTGCCGTGGTTAGAGGGTACGACTGCAGACCTTGATCTGCCGGACCGGAGTCAGGCAGAGATTCTAGTCAAGTTCCTTAACCACTTACATGTCGATGCGCCGCACAATGCGCCGGAAAATTCTTTTCGAGGTGTAGATTTGAGCGAAAGGGCGGTTAATGGCTTGGAAAGGATCGACCGGTTATCCGCTAAAACCGATCTTGTCACGACTACCATTATCGATATCTGGGAGCGTGCTTTAGCGGCACCTCCTGCAACAGACAGAAAATGGCTGCACGGCGATTTACATCCGCGCAACGTATTAGTAAAACGGGGTAAAATTACTGGAATTATCGACTGGGGTGATATTACTTCCGGAGATGTGGCGACAGATCTGGCAGCGCTTTGGATGTTAATTGACGATGACAAGTCACGATCTGCAGCAATACAACAGTACCGGGATCAAAGTGAGGCAACTTGGCTAAGGGCTCGTGGCTGGGCTGCACTTTTTGGTTTCATTTTACTGGACACAGGTCTTGTTGATCACCCACGACATGCGGTCATGGGTGAACGTATTCTGACTCGACTAGATAGGGAGCCTTCAAGTTGATGCTTGCCGTATAAACGATTTACTAATTTTTGAGTCGTTGTTACGCGGGAGCCAACGATATGCCGAAACCTCTGTAGCAAAGGCTAAAAAACAGAATACCCGCCATCGATGACGAATGAATCTCCGCTGTGAAATTTCGCTGCACTTGAAGCCAGGTATACGGCTATACCGCCAAATTCTTCCGGTTTTCCCCAGCGTCGCTCAATCGGTACGCGAGAAATGACCTTTTTGGTAAACACGTCAAAACTCTGTGCTCCGGCGGTCATGTCAGTCGCTATCCAGCCGGGTAAGACTGAGTTTGCCGTAATGCCATAACGTCCGAATTCTACCGCACAAGACTTCATCGCAGAGACGACGGCGCCTTTTGATGCGGCGTAATGTTGATTGTGTGCGGCGCCTTCTATTGCCGCGAGGCTGGCAACGCCAATCAGCGAACCGCCCGTATCACCGTTTTGCGAACGCTCAACCATATAGCGAGCCGCTTCTCGAAGCGTGTAGAGAACGCCGTTGACATTGACCGAGAACAACTTGCGCATTTCTTCTCCCGATAAGTTAAGAAAAGAGTCAACTCTAAGGCCTATTCCGGCGTTGGCAATGGCTTGGTCAATGCGTCCCAATTGCTCTTTGGTTTCCGCCATGGCTTTGACTACCGCATCTTCGTCAGACACGTCGACTTTTTTAGCTATCACTCGGGTGCCGTATGATTCAAGCCTTTTTAATGCAGAAGCATTCTTTTCTTCATTAGTTCCCCATATTGCTACGTCGGCTCCGGCCTGGGCGAGCGCTTCCGCCATTCCTAGTCCGATACCGCCATTGCCGCCGGTGACCACTGATACTTTACCTGTGAGATCGAAAGGTGCGTAAGCCATAAATTTCTCCTGTTGTTGTCGTTGATTAGGCAATTACTATAGCAACACTGCTGTCTGGAAATATAGCGGCGCAGTCAAATTAATTTTAAATAAGCACAGGATTCGTTTTTCTTGTTGGGCTTAAATCGTTAAGTTTACTTTTCTTTCATACTTGAGAACCGGTGATTTCAAAAAATGATGAGTGATTTTTTTCAGTAAAAAGCAGCAAATTGAACCTTCACCGGATCAGCTCATTTCATATCGAAGAGCGCAACATGATATTGTGTTAAACTTCCACGGTGAAGCCGGAACAGCTCGCAGAAAAAAGGTGTAAAGTCTTTTTAATACGCTTGCTGCTCGCTGCAGTCTCCTTCACTAGTGCTAACGGCCGGGGAAAGGTTCTTCCAAATTTGTTTGATTGGGTTTGTGGATTATGAGTGCAACAATACTGTCGCTCGGACGTTTTCAAATCTCAATAACTTATCGAGGGAACATCATACGCTTATTGTTAGACGCGACTTAAGTAACTGTGACCTACATGGACGTGCTTAAGTAAATCAGCATACGGCACTGTAACCTAAGTAACAGTGACCTAAGTAACAGTGACCTAAGTAACAGTGACCTAAGTAGCGCGGGCAGTGCGGCCATACTGCTAACATTGTAGCTTTACCTTTGATACGTAAGGAACGTCTTTTTTAAAGCACATTGCTCTATTGCGCGTTTAACATCGAAGTGAGACCAGACCGTTACCGGCTACTTTTGCGTAACTTGTTAACATTATGTTTTGTCAATCAACCAAAGTATCTATACAAATAGTTGGAACACAAGGTACCGGAATAATTAATGAGTAAACCTATAGCTTTAAGTCCCGAAGAAAGTGATTCAAACTTAGAAACTAGTGCCGAAAAACCGCAGCTGGGAATCTGGGAGTTGGCTTGGCCTGCGATTGTTAGCAATTTGCTATTTTCTGTCATTGGCATAGTTAGTATAAAGATTGTTGGCTCGCTCGGAGCTGAAGCGGTAGCAGCGGTTACTACCGGGAACCGAATATTTTTTGGCCTACAGGCAATTTTGATGGCCGTTTCCGCAGGAACAACCGCCATGGTAGCAAGAGCATGGGGCGCCAAGGATTATAAGGAAGCGGCCAAGGCTACCAGCGTTTCTTTGTTGATCGGAAACATAGTTGCTGTTTTTCTAATGGTGCCCTGCATTGTTTTCCCGTTGCAGATTGCTGGTGTATTTGGTCTGGATGAAAGTACGACACGGCAGGCTGCGGAATTTATTCGCTACATAAGCATGTTCAATATTGTTTTCTCAATCAATATGGTGATTGGTACCGCATTACGAGCAGCGGGAGATACCAAGACCCCTTTATGGGTGGGGGTGGTAACCAATATTATTAACGTTTTTTTGGTGTATTTTCTCGTTTACGGTGTCCACGGTTTTCCGAAGATGGGAGTCGCCGGAGCCGCAATCGCCAATGGCCTGTCGTTTACGGTAGGAGCCATTATTTTGTTGTACCTCTGGTACAGAAGAAAGCTGATCGTGGACGTCGGAGGAGAAGGGTCCCTCACTCGTAACCGCGTGAGGCAATTAGTCCACATTGGATATCCTGCAGGGGTTGAACAGTTTGTTTTTCAGGCGGGCTTTGTGGTCTTTCTCTGGATTGTTGGCTATTACGGTACTGAGGCTTTTGCTGCCTACGGCATCGGCGTTCAAATTCTCTCTATTTCTTTTGTCGTCGGATTTGGTTTTTCGATATCAGGAGCGACTTTAGTGGGTCAACATTTAGGGGCGAAAGATCCACAGGAGGCAGAACGGCAAGGCTGGCGGGCGACAGGAATGGCAATCGCGAGTATGGTCATGTTGAGTCTTGTGATTGTTTTCTTTGCCAAAGAAATTGCGATGTTCCTCATTAAAGATGAGCTTGTTGTTGAACACACGATTGTCTTTATCTATATTATGGCACTTGCGCAGCCGCTAATGGCCATTGATTTCACCTTGGGAGGCTGCCTTCGCGGGGCAGGTGATACACGGTATCCGCTCGTAACAACAATGGCAGGTCTCATTGGTGCGCGAGTTGGATTGGCGGCTTTATTTACGTATTTGGAATTGTCAGTTGACTGGATTTTTGCAGCACTCATTGGCGATTATATGGTCAAATCCGTTATGCTTGCGCGCCGGTTTAAATCCGGAAAATGGAAGAAAATATTTCTCGATTCCGAAAGTAAGTTTACTAATTAACGATTGGTGAATAGCCATTTTGTAAAAAACATGTCTGTCATTCCGAGTTACAAAATTTCCATGGCGCTTTATGTCGAGAGTCGTGTAGGGTTATTCTAGATAGAGATTCTGCCTAGAAATAGTGTATGGAGGTTCTTTGTCGGGATAGAGTGTAGAAACAGTGGGTAGAAATTCCCGTCTGAAATTCTACGTGTTTGGAGAGTGTCTTTGCAAATTGTTTATCCAGTTGAACCGAAAGCTATTGATACATACGGTTCCTAGTACTAATGAAATCAAAACGAGTACCGAAAAATGAAAAAAATTAAGCTCATTCTAACCCTCTCTTTTTTCTATACTTGCCTTCCCTTATTTGGCGATGATCTAAAAGCGACTCCGTCAGTTCTTACCGCTGAAGAAAAGCGCATGGTAAATTGGATTGAAGTTCGTCAGGATGAAATGTTAAGCGATATGCGACGTCATGTAGCAATGAATACGGGTACCGAAAATATTGAAGGTATCGAGCAATACCGTTCCCTATTCGCCAAGGAGCTTAATGATTTGGGGTTTTCAACTCAATTGCACAGCAGTGAGTCCTTAGCCGTTCTTAGTTGCAATGGAGGGGAGATTAAGTTCGCCGACCATTTGCAGGCCGCGCGAACGGGAAAGAAAGAAAATCGAATCTTATTGAATGGTCATCTGGATACAGTCTTCCCCCAAAATGATCAATTTCAGTCCTTACAGATTGACGAGGACGGAACTCTCCACGGACCCGGTGTTGCCGACATGAAAGGCGGGCTGTTGGTCATGTTATATGCGCTTAAAGCGTTGGATGCCGAGGGAAAACTGGCAGAGTCAAATATAACGGTCTTGCTAAATAGTGACGAAGAAATTGGTTCTTTGGGTTCGCGACAGTTGATCGAACGTTTGGCTCGACAACACGATGTTGGTCTTGTTTTCGAATCATCACACAACAATGAAATGACACGTTCTCGAAAGGGCCTGGGACAGGTGAGATTAAAGATTTCGGGTCGTGAATCTCACGCAGGGGCCGCGCATGAAAGGGGCGTGTCAGCTAATTTGGAGTTAGCACACAAAGTCATTGAAATAGAAAAGCTTACTGACTACAGCCAGAAAGTTACGGTTAACGTTGGTGTTATTGCCGGTGGAGAAAAGCGAAATACCATTGCCGGCTGCGCGGACGCCTATATTGATTTGCGTTACCCGTCGTTGGCGTCGGGCAAACAACTTCAGGCTGAAATTCGGAAAATTTCAGCAGAAAAATCGATTGCCAACAAACACTTCCCCGACTTACCAAAAACGGAAGTATGGGCCAGGTTACATCGCCCTGCCAAAAAGCAAAATGAAATGGTCGATCAATTGATCGCCGAATCGATGGGCTTGTCGTTGGTGTTGGGTGAGCCGGTTATTGGCACTCGATATTCTGGTGGGGGAACCGATGGTTCGATTATGCAAGCTGTCGGCTTACCAACCCTGGATAGTTTAGGTGTGGACGGTGAAGGCGCTCATTCATCTCGAGAGAAAACATCCGTTAAATCATTTATCGCGCGTACGAAACTGGCTGCCGTTATGATTGGTCGTCAAATTGATAAGTAGGGCACTAATTTCCGCCCTTAAGAAGCTCTTTATCTGCGGTTCGCCGAGATTCAGTTAAGTGTTGATTCCGCTAGCGCCCCCTGGGATTTTCCACCGGTTTCCGTCGCGACTTATCTTTCTCAGGGACTTACAACCCGTCGTAAATTCTGCCTCAGATTAAAGGATGGATATCGGCTTTTAGTTTTTTCATCTACGGTGACTGTAAAGCAGTCAAGAATTCGACAACAGCTGCATTGGTTTCAGTGGGCGCTTCCTGTTGAATCCAATGTCCCATCTCCGGTAGGATAACAACCCTAGTCAGCCGTGGAATCGTGCCAATCATCATTTCGGTCAGTTCGACATCACTCAGACCGCCAATAACAACATCTTTTGCTCCGGCAATGAATAGGGTCGGTATTTCAATTTTTGAATTTTTGATATGTTCCGTGATTCGCCAATTACGGTCAATATTTCGATAGTAGTTGATCCCACCTCGAAACCCGGATTCCGTAAATTGGGCGACATAATAGTCTAACTCGTCGTCGTTTAGCCATTCGGGAAGATCTTTCGCAGCGCCAAGTCGTGGTATCCACCCGCCCGCGGTATGGTGTTGATGAGTCAACATGCGTGGTTTACGGGGCGAATTCGGAGATAGGTATAAGCGGCTCAGAATACCGCGGGGGTCGGCATCATATTCCGCTTCCGCTATGCCTCCCGCCTTATTATGGTAAAGGATGTAAAAAAAGTTGTCCCCAAATTTTGCTTTCATCGATTCTAGTGGTGATTGATCGGGGCGGCCAGTATACGGTACGCTCATTAGTACCAAGCTGGAGAATCGATTCGGATGCAATAAAACGGTGTTTGCGGCCACAATAGCGCCCCAATCATGCCCTATGATATTGGCTTTTTCGACGCCCAGAGTGTCTAACACTCCAGTCATGTCAGCGGCCAAGTTAACAATGTCGTAGCTTTCTACTTCGTCGGGTGCCTCTGTTTTCCCATATCCTCGCATTTCCGGGATCACGACCCGATAACCCGATTCGGCGATTGCTGAAATTTGATGCCTCCAGGAATACCAAGATTCCGGCCAGCCATGAACGAGGAGTACCACCGGGCCAGTTTCGCCCATCTCCCAAAGTCGCATTCTTATGCGGTTTGTTTCAATGGTTCGACATGATACACCTTGTACGGGAGGTTCTTGCACGATGAAATCCTTAATGCTGATTAATACGCTGTATATAGCAAGTTCTATTCGAAGGTTCTGTTAGTTAGTGGCCATCCAGATTTATCGATTTGAAACTCGTGATTCTGTCGTCGGTCGAGTTTTAGCACTATCGTCGGGGCTTTGCGTCGAGTTTCATGTCAGGTTTTAACACCACAATAACCCCGTTGTGCAGAAAATGAATCGTTTCTTCCCAGCCCTCCACAGAGCGTTACACGCCCTTGAGTTCGGGCTGTAGCTGAGCGTAGACACCGGAAATGCTTGCGTTTGTTGACTATTTTTGAGTTCAAATCCGTATTTGTTGTTTTTAGACCCAAATATTGTCGGTCGTTACAGCGGGCAATAGCAAATTATTGTAAAGTACCGTTACACAACAACTAACGTTTATAAGCATACAATTATCAGGGTACCAATTCCACAATGACGCCGGATAGAACAGCTAAGCTACGAAAAATTCTCGATAGACGCCAGCCCGATTTGACTGTTATTACTGACTATGTTCATAAGGGCCGCAATTTGTCCGCCATCGTCCGGACTGCCGACGCCGTTGGAATTGGTGACGTTCATTGTGTTATCGGAGATAAAGATTACCGCTCTTTTCGTGGTACAGCTCTGGGAAGCCATCGATGGGTGAAAGTACATCGTTACCAACAGGTTTCTGAGCCGATTTCCAAACTGAAAAAGCAGGGGGTTCAAATTGTCGCGGCGCACCTCTCAAAAGAGGCAGTAGATTTTCATGATGTAGACTATTCCATACCCACTGCCGTATTATTGGGGGCAGAAAAGGAAGGGGTGAGCGAAAGTGCCGGGGACTTAGCTGATGTACATATCACGATTCCGATGGTAGGAATGGTTGAGTCCTTCAACGTATCTGTCGCTGCAGGAATTATCTTAAGCGAAGCATTGCGTCAGCGCCAGTTGGCTGGACTCTACGAACACCGACGTCTATCAGAGGAGCGTTATCAACAGCTCTTTTTCGAGTGGGCCCATCCTAAAATAACGCAATACTGCAACAAAAATGATCTTTCTTATCCCCTGTTGCGAGCGGATGGTGACATTGAAAACCCGTCGGCGTGGTATGCAAAGGCGCGAGGGTTGATAGCGAGCAAGGAAATAAAGGAGTCGATTTCTAATGGGTAACTTACTCACTATTTTACTCATTCTGTTTGTCGTGTTGGCGGTCGTCGTCACGCTCACGGAAAAATATGCGAGTCCTCTTGACGGGGAGCAGCAATCTAAATTGTCACGGATCATCATCATCCTGATCTTTGTGATGCTGGTCGCGCGGTTAATTCAATACTGGGTGGAAAACTGAATTCGGTTCTTTGATCGAATTGTGCTACGTCTAGTTTTTACGCTACTGATTGCACTACTTATTCACTATGCCTAGTTAACGTAGTAAAACGATTCGAATTTCCTCGAGTTTGTCGATATTGGGCCGGTTTGGCTGTATCAATCCAATTCATGTACAATCCTTTTCCAATTGATAATAGCGAGTCGGGGTTAAACGTTTGGCTCAGTAGACCGAGGCGTTTTCCTAGTTTGGTTTTTGTTGGCCAATAAGAATTTTATCGAAGCACAGAAGAGGGTTACTCATGACGGAACAAAAGGCGACAAATGTACATTGGCACGAAGGTGACGTGAACCGCAGCGATCGAGAAAATCTGCTGGGTCAAAAAGGCGCTACACTTTGGTTTACGGGCCTTTCGGGCAGCGGCAAGAGCACGGTAGCGGTGGCCTTAGAGCAAGCACTCATGTCCCGTGGCAAGTTGAGTTACCGTCTTGACGGCGACAATATCCGCTTGGGCATCAATAAAAATCTGGGTTTTAGCGCTGAAGATCGCACCGAAAACATACGTCGAATTGGTGAAATATCCAAGCTGTTTGTCGACACTGGAATTATTACCTTGTCGAGTTTCGTCAGTCCTTATCGCGCTGACCGCGATCTTGTGCGGGAGTTACATGAGCAGGCCGGTATGGACTTTATCGAGGTATATGTCGATGTGCCGCTGGACGTTGCGGAAAGCCGTGATCCTAAGGGCCTATATAAAAAAGCCCGAGCGGGGGAAATACCCAATTTTACTGGAATATCGGATCCCTATGAAGAACCACTTAATGCGGAAGTCGTGCTAAATAGCCACGAAATGTCCCTCGAAGAAGAAATTGAGATCCTGATAAAGTTATTGGAAGAGCGCGGTCTTATATCGGCAGCTTAGTAAAAAGCTAACATCTCCGCGAGATTGTTTTGGGCAGTTTCGCGTTTATCCCTATTCAAATTCTAAGGAAAATCGACATGATCAAGCCTCATGCTGCGAGTGAACTAAAACCACTATTTGTTTACGATACCGAACGACACCACGCTCTTAATTCAGAGGCGGAAACTTTGCCTTCGCTGCTGGTTAGTTCGGCCGCTGCCGCTAATGCAGTCATGCTTGGCGCCGGATATTTTACACCGCTGACCGGCTATATGAATTTGAAGGACTCTTTAGCGGTAGCCGAAAGCTTGCACACCAGTGACGGCTTATTTTGGCCCGTTCCGATCGTTAATATGGTTTCAGATGTTAGTGCGATCGGTGATTCCAAGCGAATCGCCTTACGGGACCCTAATGTCGAAGGACACCCGGTATTGGCAGTAATGGATGTTGATGCGATCGAAGAGGTAAGTGTCGAGCAAATCAATTTCATGGCGGAGAATATATTTGGTACCCTTGACCCAGCACATCCGGGCGTCGCCGCATTTGTCAGCCAAGGCAATTTGATATTGTCCGGGTCAATTCAGGTGCTGAATTTTAGCTATTTCCAAACAGATTTTCCCGATACTTTTCGCACCGCCGTTGAAATTCGAAATGAAATGGCAGAACGTGGCTGGAACAAAGTTGTTGCCTTTCAAACACGAAATCCAATGCACCGAGCGCATGAAGAACTTTGCAGAATGGCGCAGGAAGATTTAGGCAGCGATGGAATCTTGATTCATATGTTGCTAGGGCAGTTGAAGCCAGGTGATATTCCAGCCAACGTCCGTGACGATTGTATTCGGAAAATGGTCGAAATCTATTTTCCTGCGAATACAGTCATGATTACCGGCTACGGATTTGACATGCTTTATGCTGGTCCCCGCGAAGCTGTACTGCACGCAGTTTTCCGGCAAAATTGTGGTTGTACTCACTTTATAGTCGGTCGCGACCATGCCGGTGTCGGTGATTATTATGGGGGCTTTGATGCTCAAACAATTTTTGATGAAAAAGTGCCAGAAGGTGCCTTGGAGATCGAAATCTATCGAGCCGATCACACGGCTTATTCGAAGAAACTCGATAAAGTGATAATGATGAAGGATGCTCCTGATCATGAAAAGGATGACTTTATTTTGTTGTCGGGAACCAAGGTGAGAGAAATGTTGGGTAATGGCATAGCGCCGCCACCGGAATTTTCGCGCCCGGAATGCGCGCAGATTTTAATGGACTATTACCAGAGTATCGACGGCTAAGTTAAGCCGAATGTGCTAAACCTTTGCTCCGTTAAATTTAACGGAGCAAACCAGAAAATGTTTTAGGAAATAGAGTCGTTAGCATAGGAAATAGTGAGGGACGATAGTCTATTTTCTGTGCCTTCAATCGGATTGTTGTGTAAAAAGGCCTGGGATTTAGTTGTTTTTACCCAGGTCGATTGTTATACAATTGCTATTCATAGGATAGTCAGTGGCGACTGGTTTACGCTGTTATTCTTCAATTATTTTTTCAAAAATATAGCTTGGTTTTGCGTGTGAGTGTAAGTAGGCAGTGAAAGTTACTATTGATATTAATATTTCTTCAGAAGAATATTTGAAATATTATAAAATGCCGGCGTCAAATGTCAGTACTCGCAGTCGTGATGGTCGGTCGGTACGTTTTCCCGCAAACATATTGCAACCTTTTGTAAGTCATACTGGGGTCAGTGGCTCGTTTTGTATTGAGTTTGACTCCCTTGGCAAATTCAAAAGCGTCGAACGATTATAATTTGGGACTGTATTCCAGTCTCGTTTAGACCTTAAATTCTTCAATGAGCACATCCATGTTTTCTCTATTACGTAACTTTCTTTTTTTATTGCCTACTGAGACATCGCATTATTTTTCGCTCTACGCGATAAAGGTTTTGAACCGGTTAAAGCTACTGGGGCTTATCGCTGTTAAGCCTGCTGAAAAAACAATAAACGTCATGGGTCTGGAATTCCCACATGCCGTAGGGTTAGCCGCGGGTCTGGATAAGAATGCTGATTTTGTCGATAGTCTGGGGGCTCTTGGTTTCGGGTTTATCGAAGTAGGTACCGTAACGCCGGTCGCTCAACCAGGAAATCTGCGACCGCGACTGTTTAGGTTGCCGGAAGCGAAAGCAATAATTAATCGGATGGGGTTTAATAACAATGGCGTAGATTATCTGCTCCAGCAGGTTATCAACAGTTCTTACCAAGGCATT
Organism: uncultured Cellvibrionales bacterium; assembly: GCA_913019905.1. Taxonomy (GTDB): domain Bacteria; phylum Pseudomonadota; class Gammaproteobacteria; order Pseudomonadales; family Dasaniaceae; genus Oceanicoccus. Next base: position 61,472 of record CAJVZD010000018.1, on the reverse strand, counting down.
ATCGGAATTAATATCGGGAAAAATAAAGATACACCCGCCGAAAAAGCCGTCGATGACTACCTGATATGTATGAGAAAAGTTTATTCTCACGCTTCCTATATTACCGTAAACCTGTCTTCTCCGAATACGCCCGGTCTGCGCGATTTACAGTTTGGAAAGCCTCTCGAAACTCTCCTAAATCAGTTAAAGTTGGAACAACAGAAGCTAGCGGCTGAATTCGATCGCTATGTTCCAATTGCGGTAAAAATTGCCCCTGACTTGGCCGACGAAGACATTGAACAGGTGGCAGAATGTTTGCTCAAATACGATATAGATGGTGTGATTGCAACCAATACGACAATAGCCAGGGCGGAAGTGCAGCATTTAAACCACGGTGATGAAGTCGGGGGATTAAGTGGGGCTCCTTTGACTGAATCATCAACGAGAGTCATCGAAGTACTCGCTAGAGTGATTAGAGAAAAAGAAGGTGTACTACCGATCATTGGAGTCGGTGGTATTATGAACGGAAGTGATGCCGCAGCGAAAATCAAAGCTGGGGCATCACTCGTGCAACTGTATACGGGCTTCATATACAGCGGTCCAGACCTTATTCGTGACTCCGCAAACGAAATCTCTCGATTAAAGTAGAATGGTTCAAGAGTCGTAGTCTGAAGTCGGTAAACCGAGTTTGTCGTTTATTCTCCTTGCAGAAATGAGTCCGGTTAGCCCTACACAAAAAAGCCAAAGGGTGGCGGGTTCGGGCACGTTAACGGAGGAGTTTACTTCACCATTATCGTCATCATCGTATTGAATCGCCAGTGGAACGCTTCCCGCTGTTCCCGGTGTGCCGACATCTCCATCGCCAAACACCCAATCAAAACTGGTCAATCGGAATTCCACACCATTAAACTCTGCGCTGTTTCCGTTTGATCCAAACAAAGCGTTATCGTTATAGAACAGGCTTGCAATGATAATGCCATCCAGCTCTAAAATAATTTCGTCGGAAGTATTACCTAAGGTGAAGTTACTGTACACGTAATCGGCGTTGTAGTTGCCATTATCAGTGGAATTGCCATTGCGGCCAAAAACGAAATATTCCTGAGCTTCTATAAATAGAGGGCTGGCGGAACTCACGGTATGTTGGTTGGGACCTTCATCCCGGATAATGACTCCGGATAGGTCAATACCATTTTCGGAGGTATTGAATATTTCAAACCATTCTCCATGGGTATCGCTGACTGCGGAGGGGTTTGCCAACACTTCGCTTATTATCAAATCTCCTGCGATGGGGGTTGCTGAAGCTGAGGCTACAAAAAAGCAGTAGATACAGCTTAATTGGGTGAGAAGTTTACAAATAGGTGGGATTGCTAAGTAAATAGTTTTCATGATCATAATCCTTATGATTGTTGTCATTCCATTAACTGATGATTTCAGTCACAAGGGACTATAACAAAGAATAGAATGCGGTCAAGTTTTGATCGACTGCGATCCGTGACTTCTTGAAATTGAATGAAGCCGGTGCCGTTAATAAAGCGATATATACGTTTAAAATTTCCCGGATGTAGTAAGAAGGTCCCCACATTTCCGAAATGGGTTGATTCTGAAGCGATATCTTTCTTTCAGGACAGGAAATAGGTTCGGAAAAGACACAGTAAGCGTTTATTGGGAGGTAATGACAAGATCGAGGCGAATGGGTCGGAGCTTAAAGATATGAAATTTTGTGGTCGCGCTCTATGTCGTTGTTCTCTGACAAAGGGCGTTCTGTTGATTGTCGTTTTTTAAAAACAAAAAAGGCCCCTTATTGGGCCTTTAATATTGCGATTTAGAGAATTTCTATTGTTTAGTGGAGTTCCATACGGTGGATACCTGAAACACCGGTATAGCCATCCCAATTATCTGTTCGACCGACTCGCCAGCCCGTAAGCCACTGTTGGCGAATTTCTCCCTCATCGTGGGGGCAATTTTCTTTGTTTCGTCCGCTAATTCCTGCTCGGTAACCTTTTTGAAACGCTCGTTCCGATAAATCACGTTTTTGTGTTCTCATAAATAAAGCCTCATAGATTTTTGTCCGCTTTCAAGCCGCCGATGCTGTTTGGCGGATTGTGCACAGATTGCTTTCTTCGGGATGATATTCAGTTGTTAAGTTCGTTTCCTTTCTTTGCCAGTTATTGTTAGAGGTAAAAGCATGCTAATGGTAGAATACAGTTGCTCTTGTCAGACCTTAATCTAAGCAAATGACATCAATGATGTCGACCAGAAATTTTCATAGTTTTATCATGTTTTTGTAAAGATTCGGGGATTTTTTTAGATAGCCTTAAGAAACAATAACTTGGAGCGGTTAAATTTTGAACTATTCTTTCGTGCGGACAAATTTTCTGTTTATATGACTATATAGTCTAAGGCTTTAGAGCCGCAACCATCCTTTTTTAGTGGGTTATCTCCTGATGTCAGAATTAAATACGTATTTCGCAACCTGTCCTAAAGGGTTGGAATCCTTGTTGTTGGATGAATTAAATGGCTTAGGAGCGGAAAAAGTAAAGGAAACCGTCGCCGGCGTGTTCTTTGAAGGACCGCTCTTAATGGCATACCGAACTTGTTTGTGGTCACGGCTCGCCAATCGAATATTAATGCCGATAGCGAATGTGGACTGTCATAATGCCGACGATCTCTATGAGGGGGTGAAATCAGTCGATTGGGACCAGCACCTGACTGTGGATGGAACTTTCGCTATCGATTTCTCAGGGTCTCTGCGGGATATTAATCACAGTCATTTTGGCGCATTGAAAGCCAAGGACGGGATTGCTGATTATTTTACTGAAAAATACCAACGTCGACCCAACGTCGATACAGATAATCCTGATATTCGAGTCAACATTCGCGTGGCAAAATCCAGGCTTATCGTGAGTATCGATTTGTCGGGAGACAGTTTACATAAAAGAGCTTATCGCCTAAGCGGGGGCAGGGCACCGTTAAAAGAGAATCTCGCAGCAGCTATTTTGTTGCGCGCCGATTGGCCCGGGATTGCGGCTCAAGGAGGAGCGTTGCTCGACCCGATGTGCGGTTCCGCCACGCTGCTAATTGAAGGTGCGTTAATGGTTGGCAATATTGCACCTGGCTTGATGCGGCAGCAATGGGGTTTCGATAGCTGGTTGGGTCACGATGCGAACGGGTGGAGTCAGCTAGTGGAAGAAGCTGAAGCGCTGGAGCAGGCGGCTAAGAATAGGCAATGGCCAGAAATTCGAGGTTATGATGCCGACCCGCGTGCTATAGAAAATGCTGACGAAAATATAGACCGCGCTGGCCTTAACGGCTATGTCAGAGTGCTGCGCAAGGAGTTATCTCGGTTTGTTAAGCCGACTCATGCGGAGATTGACCGCGGTTTAGTTATCACGAACCCTCCTTATGGTGAGCGGCTCGGAGAAGAGTCTTCATTAATCCATTTGTATCGTCATTTGGGGCAACGTTTAAAGACCGAGTTCGTCGGTTGGAAAGCCGCGGTCTTTACAGGAAATGCAGATTTGGGTAAGCAAATGGGGTTGCGCAGCAATAAACAATATCAGCTGTTTAACGGTGCTATCCCCAGTAAATTACTTAATTTTGATATCGACGAAGCTTCATTTATTCACGATCGTAGTCGTGAGGTTGGCGCGCCAATTGAGAAAAAAACGGTTGCTGATTTGAGCGAAGGCGCGAGAATGTTCGCGAATCGAATAACAAAGAATAAAAAAAATCTGGCTAAGTGGCTCAAGAAAAATGACGTTGGCTGCTATCGTCTTTACGACGCCGATATGCCGGAGTATTCGGTCGCTGTCGATTACTATGAGGGTTGGATATATGTCGCGGAATATGCGCCGCCCGCGAAAATCGATCCAGCGGCAGCTGAATCGCGGCTCAATGAAGTGTTGGCCGCACTTCCCGTGGCCTTAGGGGTGCCAAACAAAAATATTGTTCTTAAGCAACGAAACCGTCAAAAAGGAACTAGCCAATATCGTAAACAACAGGATAGCGGGGAATTTTTTGAAGTTAAGGAAGGGCAGGCAACCTTCTTAGTCAATATTAAGGATTATCTTGATACAGGGTTATTCTTGGATCATCGCCCGGTCAGGGAGCATATTGCAGAGGCGGCTAAAGGCCAACGTTTTTTGAATCTGTTTTGCTATACAGCTACCGCCAGTGTCCATGCAGCGCTCGGTGGCGCTACCTTTACCGACAGCGTCGATTTGTCTACAACCTATTTGGACTGGGCAAAGAAGAATATCGCCCTCAATGGTTTAAGCGAAACCAGTAATCGCTTAGTACAGGCTGATGTACGGGAATGGTTGAAAGAAACAGATCAAAAATATGACTTGATTTTGCTTGACCCGCCTACTTTTTCGAATTCCAAAAAAATGGAAGGCGTATTGGATATTCAGCGCGATCATGTAGAGCTGATTAACGACGCAATGAAGTTATTAACGAGAGACGGACAGCTCATCTTTTCTAATAATCAACGACGTTTCGTGTTAGATGATGAGGCCTTAGACGCGTATACAATAGAAAACAAAACAGACTGGTCTTTTGATAAAGACTTTCAGCGGTCTAAAAAGTTACATCAATGTTGGTTTATCACGCACGGTTAACGCGTGTTGGTGTCGGAATAGTTCATTTGCGATTTATCGGTATTCGAGGCCGGATACCGATGTTAGTCGATCAGTACGTCCTGCGTCCTACTAGTCCTAATAGAGGAGGCTTAGCTTATACCGGTACGACGTTCCTATAACTTCTACCGCCCATAACATAGCTCTAAGCACCTAGATCCTGTATGCTGCACGCCCGCAAAGTGGTCGATCAATTTCACGACCCATTTCATTTTTTAAAGAAACGATTAGAGAAGACTTTATGAGCTTTGATTCTTTGGGCTTATCCCCCGCTATTCTTGAAGCCGTGGCCGAAAAAGGCTATGAAACCCCGTCGCCAATTCAGGCTCAAGCTATTCCAGCGGTGCTGGAGGGACAGGACGTCATGGCAGCGGCTCAAACGGGTACTGGCAAGACGGCAGGTTTTACCCTGCCCATATTGGAACTGTTGTCCAGGGGAGAGCGAGCGCAGGCGAATCAAGTTCGTGCGTTGGTATTAACTCCGACTCGCGAATTAGCGGCACAAGTGGGCGAAAGTGTCGCAACCTACGGGAAAAATCTGCCGATCCGATCCAGCGTGGTATTTGGCGGGGTTAAAATTAACCCTCAGATGATAGCCCTTCGCAAAGGAGTCGATGTGCTGGTAGCGACTCCGGGCAGGTTGTTGGATTTATGCAACCAAAATGCTGTTAAATTCAAACAGCTAGAAATCCTTGTGTTAGATGAAGCCGATCGAATGTTAGATATGGGTTTTATTCGCGATATTCGAAAAATCTTGGCGTTACTACCCAAGAATCGCCAAAACTTGATGTTTTCTGCGACCTTTTCCGACGATATCCGCAAATTGGCAAAAGGGTTGGTGAACAACCCGGTTGAAATATCTGTTAGTCCTCGTAATACCACAGTGGAAACCGTTGAGCAATGGATCTGTCCGGTGGACAAAAATGCAAAATCGAGAGTGCTGACGCAATTGATACAAGAAAATAATTGGGCGCAGGTACTTGTTTTTAGTCGGACAAAACACGGTGCAAATCGTTTAACCCGGCATTTGGAAGGCAAAGGTATCAAGGCGGCTGCAATTCATGGAAATAAGAGCCAGGGCGCTCGAACAAAGGCCTTGGCCGAGTTTAAGAATGGTTCAACCCAGGTACTTGTCGCCACAGATATCGCGGCACGAGGTTTGGATATAGACCAGTTACCTCAAGTGGTTAATTTCGATTTACCCAATGTCCCCGAAGATTATGTTCACCGCATCGGGCGAACGGGAAGGGCGGGGGCAACGGGCCAGGCAATATCCTTGGTGAGTGCGGACGAAGTGAAGTTGCTTTTTGCTATAGAGCGCCTGATTCAGCAAGTAATCAACCGAAAGTTTGTTGAGGGCATGGAACCGACCAACAATCTACCACCTTCTCGATTGGATAAGCGCCCTGTTGGAGATAAAAGGCCGAAAAAACCCAAGGTGGGTCATCGTGATGGACAGCGTTCCGGAGAGAATGCAAGAGGCCATAGGCCTGCCAGAAGTCGATAGACCGCCCCAGTATTGTTGCTAACGGCCCCGTCGCGTTTTAGCTGCGCGCGACGACTTTTTCCCGAATTTCCCCCCTGCTGAAAAGGTCTTTTTCTTGCCATCTGTGCTTCTGGCAACTCGACTACCGTCGGACCGAGGAGGAAGACCTGTGTGTTGGCTCAGCATTTTCTGGCCTGCCGGTGGTCTCCAGGTATGAGGCTGGCGTGCCGGAATAAGATGCTTTTTCCCCGGCCCTATTAAATGTGATTTCCCCATAGATTTAAGCGCCTCACGAATCATCGGCCAGTTATCGGCATCGTGATATCGCAAAAATGCTTTGTGTAATCGGCGTTGTTTTAGGCCCTTGGCTGTGCGGACAATTTCGCCGCCGCGCTGGACTTTTTGTAAGGTATTTCGACCGGAATAGTACATGGCTGTCGCACTTGCCATGGGCGATGGATAAAAAGCCTGAACCTGATCGGCACGGAACCCATTTCCTTTTAGCCACAATGCAAGACTAAGCATGTCGTTGTCTGATGTACCGGGGTGAGCGGCAATAAAATAGGGGATTAGGTATTGTTTCTTACCCGCTTCGAGAGAATACTTTTCGAACATTTTCTTGAAACGGTCATAGGTCCCTATACCGGGCTTCATCATTTTGGAGAGTGGGCCCTCTTCGGTATGTTCCGGAGCAATTTTTAAATATCCGCCCACATGATGAGTCACTAATTCTTTGACATATTCCGGCGTTTCTACTGCGAGGTCGTACCGCAGGCCCGAGGCGATTAATACCCGTTTCACACCGGGAAGCTCACGTGCTTCCCTGTATAATTCGATCAGAGGCGTCTGATCGGTATCCAGGTTTTTACAGATACTCGGGTAGACGCAGGATAAGCGACGACAGTTTTCTTCAATCTGTTTACTTTTACAGTTCAAGCGCCACATATTCGCCGTGGGGCCACCGAGGTCAGATATTGTGCCGGTAAATTCGGGGTTTTTATCGCGAATTGCTTCGACTTCACGAATAATCGAATCTTTTGAGCGGCTTTGAATGATTCGTCCTTCATGTTCCGTAATGGAACAAAAAGTACAACCGCCAAAACAACCGCGCATGATATTGATCGAATTACGAATCATTTCGTAGGCGGGTATTTTGGCATCGCCATAAGCGGGGTGCGGTATGCGCTGGTATGGTAATTCGAAGACGTTATCCAACTCGTCGGTTTCTAGTGGAACGGGTGGAGGATTGATCCAGACTTCCCGTTCGCCATGTTGCTGAATTAATGCGCGGGCATTACCTGGGTTGGTTTCGAGATGCAAAACTCGCGAGGCATGCGCATAAAGTACAGGGTCTTTTTTTACTTTCTCATAAGAGGGAAGTCGTATAACTGTTGTGGATTTTTCTAACTTCTCTTTACGTGCGCTGAGCGGATCGAGAATGCGTATAACCTGAGCTTTGTCCTCCAGATCAGCTTTATCAGCGGCTTGTTCTGCGCAGTTGGTTTTTGTGTTGTCATCGCTGGCGTCTATGTATTGGTAAGGATCGATGATTTTATCGACCGGGCCGACTTTGTCGATGTTACTGGAATCGATGACGGTCCAACCATCGGGTACGCGATCGCGTACGAAGGCGGTGCCTCTTAAGTCTCTAATCTGACGTGCATCTTCGCCGCTCGCGATTCGATGAGCAATGTCAACTATGGCTCGTTCGGCGTTTCCGTACACTAATATGTCGGCTTTGGAATCCATTAACACAGAGCGGCGGACTTTATCGCTCCAGTAATCATAATGTGCAATTCGCCGCAAGCTTGCCTCGATGGAACCGGCGATAACGGGCACACCTTTATAAGCTTCCTTACAGCGTTGGGAATAGACAACCACTGCTCGATCAGGCCGTTTTCCGCCTAAGTCATTGGGGGTGTAGGCGTCGTCGTGTCGTAGTTTTCTGTCCGCCGTATAGCGATTAATCATCGAGTCCATATTGCCGGCAGCGACACCATAAAAGAGGTTAGGCCTTCCCAATGTTTGAAAAGCGTCTTTAGATGTCCAGTCGGGCTGAGAGATAATTCCGACTCGGAACCCCTGAGCTTCTAATACTCTGCCGATGACTGCCATGCCAAAACTGGGGTGGTCTACATAGGCATCGCCGGTGACGATAATTATGTCGCAACTATCCCAGCCGAGCTCATCCATTTCGCGGCGTGACATAGGTAAAAATGGCGCAGGTCCGAAGCATTCGGCCCAATATTTACGGTAAGAAAATAACTCGGTGGCGCGCGTATTTGATGAACTCATTATCGAAGGTATCATTATCCGACTAAAATAGACGGGTATTATACGCGTAAATCCGCACTTCCGATATCAGCTTTCCATAAGCAGGCTTTAAAAAGGAATGATTCACTGAAACTAAGTAGGAAAAACAGTATTTTTGGCAATTTTCCCCTATTTGTCTCCAATTTAAGTTCCCTAAACACGTTATTGGCTGAAGCTGCTGGCGACCATCACCGAAAGCGCGTTAAAATGCTTGCAAATTAATAATCATAAAAAGGAGTGCTGTCGTGTCTATTCCCTTTACTCAATTACTCATAACTGGAGCGCTATTAGGTGGAGTTGTCGCTTGTTCTGATGACAGCGTACCTGTTAAGGCACCGACCGTTGACAAAACTGCTGTTGTCGAAACTGCCGTTGTCGAAAGTCATAGCCCGGGCGAGTCAGATTCAGGAGTTCCCGACATTATTACGGCGGGAGAAATCACAGACCCTAATTCTCGCGCGGGCAAAGCAGCACTGCGCTTTGGTGGTATTCAACTGCCATTGCCAGCCGATATCGTTGTTGCACACCCGGAACAAAATGCTGAACGGAACGCTTATTTTGGCGATTTACATGTGCATACGACGTATTCTTTCGATGCCTTTGCATTTGGTACAATGGCTACGCCCTATGATGCGTACCGATACGCGAAGGGGGAGGCGATAAAACACCCCGGCGGTTTTGATGTTCAGTTGCGTGAGCCGCTGGATTTTTATGCTGTGACCGATCATGCAATGTTTCTGGGTCTCGTTAAAGAGGCGGCAGATACATCTACCGAATTTTCCAAGTTACCCTATCTCAAATACCTACATAATTTGAATGCGCCTGAAAACCTCAATATGGCCAGCTTGCCGACAAGAGGTAAGGCTTTTTCGTCATTTTTGGTCGAAACATTATTTGGTATTGACGACGGCAGAATTGACAGCAATTTAGTCAATGGTGTTATGAAGAATGCCTGGTCTGACACTATAAAAGCGGCGGAACAATTTAATAAACCGGGTGAATTCACCACCTTCGTAGCCTACGAATACACCTCGTCTTCAGCGGATCGTGGCAACCTGCACAGGAATGTCATTTTTCGCGGTGCCGACAGGCTACCGGTATTACCGTTTTCGCGTTTTAACAGCACTAATCCGGAAGGTCTCTGGGATTGGATGGACGGACTGCGTGACAAAGGTATAGAAACGCTTGCCATACCTCACAACCCGAATGGCTCCAATGGGCAAATGTTTAAGCTGGTCGACTGGGCAGAGAATCCGATGGATGACAATTATGCTGATCAACGAATTAGGAACGAGCCGTTAATTGAAATTACGCAGGTAAAAGGCACCTCTGAAACTCACCCAGTATTGTCTGATAGTGATGAATGGGCCGGTTTTGAAATCATGCCGTACCGTGTCGCGACGACGTTAGCCAGTGATCCCAAGGGCTCCTACGCTCGCGAAGCGCTTCTTAATGGCTTGGCGTTCGAAGACAAAGGTATTTCGAACCCCTACAAATTTGGTTTTATCGGTTCGTCGGATACTCACACCGGAGCGATTTCCGAAGATGAGTCGAATTACTTCGCTAAGGTTGGACTACTGGATGCAACAAGTTCATTGAGAGGGTCTGTTCCGTTGGCTCGAGAAACTAAGGCTATCGTAGAGAAAACAGGCCGGCTAAATATCAAAGATGTGGACGGTCGGTCTTATGCGACCGGTGCCTACGAAACTTTTGGTGCTTCGGGTATCGCGGCTGTTTGGGCTGAAGAAAATACGCGAGCCGCCATCTATGATGCTTTTCGGCGCAAAGAAACCTTTGCCACCTCTGGTCCACGCATGAAAGTGCGCTTTTTCGGTGGTTATGGTTTTGAACAGTCCATGTTAGACGATGCCGATGTGGTTGCTCGCGCTTACGCGGATGGGGTTTCCATGGGATCTGATCTATTGGGAAGTAAGGGGGATGCACCGAGTTTCATTGCCTGGGCTGTGCGTGATACCCGGTCGGTCGCGCTGCAGCGACTGCAGGTAATCAAGGGTTGGACCGTCGATGGCGAGCATAATGAAAAAGTGTATGATGTGGCCTGTTCCGATGGTGCCGCGGTAGACCCGCTTAGTCATCGCTGTCCTGATAATGGTGCCAAAGTAAATGTATCTAATTGTTCTGTGACTGATGACGTGGGCGCTGCGGAATTGAAAACCGTTTGGAAAGATCCCGATTTTAACCCCGAGGTCAGAGCTTTTTACTACGTGCGCGTACTCGAAAATCCTACCTGTCGTTGGTCGACATGGGATGCAATAAAAGCCGGGGTGGCGCCGCGCCCAGATTTACCGCAAACTATTCAAGAGCGAGCCTGGTCATCACCGATCTGGTACGTTCCACAGGCATAGATTAAGGTTATAAATACAGGGGGCGCTATTCTATCAGCGTCCTTGTATTTTTTCTGCGCCTATCACGGCAACCAGTCTTTCGGCGGTTTTGATAAATGGCTTCTGATTGCGGGCTTTTAAAAGATCAAGTTCGTGTAAAAACCAATCAACGTACGGAAAAAGCAGACCGCCGGCTATAAGGCAAAGATTAGAAAAGTAAATATCAGATAGGAACCGCCGTCTTCAACCTATTTCGTAGTCCGAAATCTATAACATATAAACTCAGGTCGTATATCACAGTGTCAGAAATACCCTTTTCGAATAATTCACCCCACAGAAAATCAGAGTCCGAAAACCGGGATTTTGTCGTTTCCAGTGTTGAGGAAGATCAGCAAATACTTCAACAAAGATTTCAAGATTTTGGTTATCTTTTCTTTAAAGGCTATGTTGATTCTCGACAATGCGATAGCTTATTGGATTCCTTTCTGAATGTGCTTGATCCCCATATATCGGTCGGGGATGGCAATGATATTCCTGTCTCTAACGGCACCGCTTTTTCGGAAACTGATCCCGTGTGGGATGAGGTCTACCCCAAAATGCAGTCGATGGAGGAGTTTCACAGTTTTTTTCACGATGATCACATTCAAACATTGATGAAAACTGTCGTCGGTAAAGAAGTCTTTGTCTATCCCATGAAAATGGCGCGAATTTCCACCCCGGGGAAAATTGGTTATGAAACACCTCCTCATCAGGACGGGCACTCTCATCATGCAGGGCCTACCATGGCGGGAATCTGGGTGGCATTGCACGATGTGTCAGATCAAATGGGGCGGTTAAAAATATTACCCGCTTCACACAAAAGAGGCATTCGACCGGTATTTTCGGCTGAGGGGGTCGGGGGTATTCAGTGTGAAATATACCCGGAAGAAAAGACCTGGCATGTTTCTAATGTTGAAAAAGGGGATGTAATCATTTTTCATTCGGCGACAGTGCATAAAGCTGAGCCCAATAAATCAGATATTTTTTCAAGAATCAGTGTTGATACACGTTTCTGCGATTATGGCGCACCGGTATTTTCGACTAATCTTGAGCCGCACCATGGCTGGCGGATTGAAGGCTTATGCTGGGACGAAATCTACAAAGGGTGGCAGCAGAAAAGCATGAAATATTATTGGCTAGATTATCCGAATTTGTTCTAGGGATTGGTGTGTTGTCGTTAGTGCAACAAAGTGTATCTAAATGCACGAGATCGACGGCTCGTCATTTCAAAAAGAGTTACTGATAACGTTTAAGGTAACGGGGTTCTTCGTCAATTGATAATAGCGCCCTGCGCAGCAAGTCCAAAGTAATGGCAGTGACCATTTGTTGGAACCATCTTCGTCGACCTGGAATCTGTAGCCGAAGTGTTTTAACGGATGTGCTTGTTCCCCAACCAATCCATACCGTACCCACGGGTTTTTCTGTACTTCCCCCACCAGGACCCGCAATGCCAGTCACGGCGATTGCATAATCAGACTGACTGCGATCGATTGCTCCGCTGACCATTTGCCTTGCCACAATTTCGCTGACCGCTCCGTGCGCTTCCAGTGCAGTTTTATCTACATCAATGACAGACTGCTTTATAGAGTTTGAATAGGTGACGAAGCCGGCCTCAAATACCTCCGAGGCGCCAGCATTCTCTGTTATAGAAGCAGCAATCAAACCGCCTGTGCAAGACTCTGCGGTGGTGAGTTTAAGATTTTTCTCCTTTAACAAGGCAATAACCGATGTGGCGAGAGTATTATCATTTTCTCCGATAATGTAATTTCCAATGAGATCTGTGAGTCGGCTGTAGCACTTTTTTTGTAGATTGATGTGATGATCAAACCTTACCCTCAATTTCACTTCGAGTAACGGCATGCCTGCCCTGAAACCTAGTTCGACTTCTTCAGGCCAATCCGGATACTGACTATGAATCAATTGCTGCAAGCTTGATTCGCCCATGCCGAATGTTTGAAACCGAATGGTTGAAGGCGTTTCGGCATTTGGGAAGCGTTGGGCCACTAAGTTTACGATTGTTTGGTCCATCATCAATTCCAGTTCGCTGGGAACTCCCGGCGTACAAAGAATGAGGCATTGTTTGTATTCGAGGCTGAAGCCCACCGCGCTGCCACTGGGATTAGGAATGATATCCACGTCTTTAGGTAACAAAGCCTGTTTTAGGTTGGCGGTATTGAGGGATACATTCCGATTGTCACACCAGGTCGTAAGGTGTTGTAGAGCAACTGGATGTTCTTTGAGTGGTCGAGCTGTCAGCTCGCTTAAAGCCTGCGCGGTTAAGTCGTCTATTGTTGGTCCCAGACCACCATTGACAATGACCACGTCGCTATCCTGAGCTAGTTGGTCCAGTTCACTAACCAGGTTTTTAAATTCGTCGCCGATAGTGATTTTACGGTGAACAATTATCCCCGCCCGCGAGAGTTGTTCAGCGATCATGGCCGAATTAGAATCGACCGTGTGCCCCGACATTAATTCGTTACCTGTGAGCAGCAGTTGTAATTTCATAGAGACGAAAGCCCTTGTTCGAGTGTTCTTTTATCTTATAGAAAAACTGAGATAATAATAGATCTATTGTCAAAACCGTGCTCAGTGGAAAAGCACAAATGGAATTTGTCTTTAATGGGGCCTAAAGACTAGTGTATAGTTTCTGAGTATTCGACAACAAAGCGAAGATACACCATGTTAGACTATACCGATTTTGAGTGCGCCGATTTGAGCAGCGAATACTTCGGGTTTCATGATTTCCATTTGCGAGAGATTCCGAAATTGCTCTGTGCTGGTAATGGCTTGGTCGCAGCAAATTTGGCACGGGAATTAGGATCTTTAAGCATACAGTTAGAAAATTCTGATACCGCTTATACCTATTGTCCGAGATCTCATACAATAGAAATTGTTGCTGGAACTGAAGGCGAAATAACAGTCGAAATGGATCTTGACCATTGGAATCAATGGTCAAAAGAAGTTTCTTTGGAACCAAGCATGCTTCGCGGTGGAGAAGCTGAAGATCTCATTAGATGGCAAGAAGTATTAACCGCGTTGTTCCATGCTGATAAATGGGCTTAGGCTGGAAATTTGTGACCCGGTACGGATACTATTGGCGTTTAAAGGGAAACTTTCGCAATTTACTGGGTTGAATTTACTAGGCGGAATACGGTGCCGGGTCTATCCTTGGTATAGGTTTGAATTAAGTTGTAAAAAACTAGCTGGAGTTATTAAAGTCGACTAAAGGGCAAGAAAATGAAAGTAATAAAGGTGCTTTTCGGAATCATTGCAGTATTTATAATCGCTGTAATTATTATTGCGAGTTTAGTGGCTAACAATATTAATGATATCGTACGAACTGTCGTTGAAGATATCGGAAGCGAAAAGCTGAATACAAAAGTTAGCCTTAGTAAAGCAGATATTAGTTTGATGGATAGCCGTGTTTTACTGTCGGGGCTAAGGATAGATAATCCGGACGGATTTAGTGACGCGCGGATTTTTGAGATGGACAACGTTATTGTCGATGTTGAGTTATTATCGTTACTGGAGAATACCGTATCAGTCAAAGAAATCTTGATCGACGGTGCAAAAATAACAGTAGAACAAAAAGGCACGAGTACGAATGTACAAAAATTGCTCGATGATATCGAGCAAGGTGATGAGACACCGGCGACTGTGGAAGATGCAGAATCACCGTCAAGCCTAGATGATCTTTTGGTGAAAGTGAGTCAATTTCAATTTGTGGGTAGTTCCGCGAAATTGGTCACTGAGCAATGGGGCGAACAAGACCTGCAACTCAGCGAAATAAAACTTAAGGATATAGGTGGAGCTAAAGGTGTGCCTGTTGACGAATTAGTTGGAGAGATAATTCGGCCGATAGTAAAGAAATTAAAGCTGGCGACAGAGGCGCGGTTGAAAGAGATCTTCAAGGAAAAAGCGAAAGAAAAATTGAAAGAAAAAACGGATGTGATCAAGGGTAAAGTCACGGATAAGCTTAATAAGGCTTTAGGTGAAGGTGGTGCAGATAAATTGAAGTCTTTGTTTTCTCGTTAGGACGCGTTTCCTGATTGAAACCGTGCGAAATGAAAATTGTGGTTATGGTTATGGTTATGGTTATGGTGACAGCGTAGGAAATGGATGGTGAATATAGGTTCACGCTTGATTTTTTGATTTTCGGGCGGAATCAATATTGCTTCTGTTAGTATTTTTTTCGACCCTGTTCGGTTTTATTGGCGAATCGAGACGATATCGAACTGTGCGCAAGAGTCAATCGGGTCAAATCGATCTCATTGAAAGCTACGTTGTCTAACCGAGGGTGCCATCGGCCGAGAATCAATTGGCGATTGTCTTTATCGCAAGCTAGGTCTACCGAGCTTTGTGTCTGAAACAATCGATTGCGTGATCATTTACCATTCCCGTCGCCTGCATATAGGCATACATAATAGTGGACCCGACGAACTTGAACCCGCGCTTTTTTAGATCTCTGCTGAGAGTGTCAGATATTACCGTCGTCACGGGGACTTCAGCAGAAGACGTCCAGTTATTTAGAATCGTTTTATGCTGTACAAATCCCCACAGGTAATTTGCGAAACTCCCATATTCTTTCTGTACTTCGATAAATGCCAAAGCGTTTGAGCGTGCCGAAAAAACCTTGAGCCGATTGCGCACGATATCGGGGTTTAGCAGTATTTTTTCCAGTTTTTTGTCAGTAAAACGAGATACTTTCTCGACGTCGAACTGGGAAAATACCTCGCGATAACCCTCCCTTTTTTTAAGTATTGTTATCCAGGATAACCCTGCCTGAGCGCCTTCTAGCAGCAGAAATTCAAACAATGTCTGGTCGTCTTTAACCGGAACACCCCACACTTCGTCGTGGTATTGCTGGTATAAAGCATTGTCTTGGCACCAACTGCACCGGATACGGTTCTTCATTGTTTAACCTCTTTATGATGTTAGGTCATTCAGACATTTATTGAGTGGCTGTCTTTAATTTAACGAGTAGACATCATTGCTAATATATCTCTTAAGAAATGATGTTTAGCCCGTTGGTCCTAGCTGCAGGTCAAGACTAGGCGTGCTGTTCCGAAGCTCAATGCTGCCATCTTTACACCGAGAACAATCTCAAAGATGAAAAATCGCTAAGTGATAAAAAGAGTTCTGCTTAGATTTTCTGTATTGAGAGGTCGCTTTCATATGATTATCACTATTTTATTCCGAATGAGTATGTATTGCCTCAACAATATAGATTGGTCCTAATATTCGCTAACAAAAATTTGAGCTATTATTATCCAATAACGGCTCTTAAACCAATGGTTATACTTTGTAGTAGTTACCGTCTGATCATTAGACTATTGCAATGAACGCGAACGTGTACAGAATAGCCTACGTCATTTGGCTAGTCCCTTAATGGCTGCGATTGAATAGAATGCTATATTGAAGGAAGTTCACGTATAGTGCAGTTTCGTGTAAACATAAATCATGACAGTAAATCTGCTTAATCTAAAACCAATCAATCTAAAACCAATCAATCTAAAACCATCATAGCAGGACAGCCATGGCCTCTAATCTACCTTCTTTGTCAACGCCGACAACAGTGTTGTTTGACTGGCACGGTACCTTGGTCGATACGCTGGACGCTATGTTTGACGCCATGGAAGAAATGCTGCCACAGTTGGAGGACCTAAATTTAGTGAGTCGTCTCCAACCAGAAGAGCTATGCCGAAACCAAAATGACATTAAATTGGTGCGTTATATCAGAATCTTTCGGCGCTTGCATCCCAAGATACTGGCGGAACGTCGCGTATCAAGAACGGATATCTTTAATGCCATTTTTGGTGATGATCTCGGTGCCAAGAAAGTGGCCCATGAAGCTTATAATAAATGTTATCGCAGACATTTCGGTAAAGTACATCCCTTTCAGGACGGTATTGGCTGTTACTTGGGTGCGCTAAAGAAACTGGGACTTAAGCTGGGTATTGCGACCAATAGGAGTCGAGAGTTCCTCGACTATGAACTTCAATTAGTTGATGAAGGAGAGTGGGCCGGGTTAATAGATACGACAGTATGCGCTGACGACGTAGCTCATTATAAACCGGCGCCTGACATAATCTATTCGGCCTTATCTTCTATTGATAAAAAACCAGGGGCTGATTGTTGGTATGTCGGCGACGGCTATCTGGATATCGTTACGGCCTGCGAAGCGGGAGTCACGGCGATCTTTTACAATGGTTCATGTTTTTCCGAAGATGACTTGCGCGCATTATTTCCAAATGAATCCCCGTACAAGCCAGATGCCATTGTCAATGGCTTTGACGAGCTTCTCGATCTATTAGAACAGGTCCAATTGGAGGCTGCCGCTCGGGATGAACACGTTTTCGCCGATGTGGTTTCCCAAACGAGACCGTCACATTATCGTGCGCCGAAACCACCGCCCGAGCGTATCGAGCCCGATTGGCACCCGGCAATGGCTAGACTGCATTCCCCCAAGGCGATTCTATTTGACTGGCATGCCACTTTGGTCGACACGCTTGACGCAATGTATCACGCCGTTGATGACATGCTACCAGAAATGAGAAAACTAGGATTGCTGGATAACATGATAGACCCGGAAGACAGCAAATCCTTTGAAGACGCTCGCTTGATAGAATATGTGCAGAGCTTTTCACAGTTACATCCCAAAATCGTTTCCGATCGAAAAATCTCTCGCACCGATATTCTTGAGGTTCTGTTTGGGGAGGATCAGGAAACGAAGCAAAAAGCCCATAATTTGTTCAACAAACATTACCGCAACCATTACGGCACTGTATTGCCATTCGAGCCTCAGGTGAAGGAGATGTTAGAGGCCTTAAATCGTCACGTGAAAATTGGTGTCATCACCAATAGAGATCGGGAGTTTTTTGAACATGAATTAGCCGCCGTTGACGGCACGGGGTGGACGACGTTATTTTCCTGCAATATCTGTGGAGATGACACTGTTCTGCGAAAACCGCACCCAGACCAATTGCTGAAGGCCGCCAGTGATCTCGGCCTGATGGCCAATGAAGATCTTTGGTATGTCGGCGACAGCACTACGGATGTTACTGCTGCCAAAAAAGCGGGTATGGTTTCCGTTTATTTCAATGGTGCACAATGGGATGCACCGTGGTTGGAAAAAATATTTCCTGGAACGGGTGCCTATCCTTATAAGCCCGATGTGGTGGTCAATGATTTTTCTGAATTTTGGGCATTAGTACTGGCGTGCCGTGACAAAACATCAGGGGCAGGTTAAAGACGCCTCACAAAAAGTAGATTCATCGTGATGCACGATGAAGTGTTTGTGGGTGCTTGTAGCGACCGCGATTTGTCGAAATGTGAAAAATTCGGGAATCCCTGTTTGGATAGCGAATCCCGGTATCATCCATCCCACGACATTGAACAATGACGAGTAGCTAAAATACAAATGCTACTTGCTCGGTCGAAAGCAGCTTGTTAGATTGTATGTCTACTAGACCCTATTTCCCCGTTGGTGAGCTACGCTGTGGTTGATAATAATACAACTTTAGACTTGATGACCGAGCAACTCAAAGCCGCTCGCGCTCAGCGGCAGCGCCGATTGGTGGTGCTCAGTGGCGAGCAATGTTGGAATAGATCGATTGTTAGACAGTGGCTTGAGGTGCATCATTTCCCTCATTTCGTTTCGATAGAATCGGACGCATTTGACGAAGTAGGTGTTGGCACTGTTCAAGCAAAATACGCGCGCCGGATATTAGGTTCAGATATCGACGGTCTTTATTTTGATGCGTGGAGTGGATTTGATCCAGATGCTTTGGCCATTTCCGTAGGCGCGTTGTCGGGAGGAGGTCTTTTTATTCTTGGGGTACCGAATCTGGCACAGTGGCCAAGTTTTTCCGACCCAGACTATCAGCGCATACTCGTTCATCCCTTTTCTCAGGCCGACGTGAGCCGCCGTTTTTTGGAATTTGTTCGGCAGAGCCTCGATAGCGCAGCCGACACTTTAATTGTTGAACAGGGACACGATCCGCAGCGAATAAACCAGAGTTTGTCTCCCACCTTAGACATTCAGCTCTCAGAAAAACAGGAATCTACCTCAGCAGAAAGTGGCGAACTCGAAGACTGCAAAACCTTCGATCAGAAAAAAGCAGTGCGAGGGATTTGTAAAGTAGCGACCGGCCATAGTCGCAGACCGCTGGTGATTCGGTCCGATCGCGGTCGAGGGAAATCGGCGGCTCTAGGTATAGCTAGTGGTCTTTTACTCAAGAAAAACGGGATGGTCATTATTGTCACCTCTCCAGTTTCTGAATCCATTTCCAGGGTTTTTGAACACGCAGCTAGGGTCTTAGACGTCGAACTTACCGATAATCATTTACGCTTTAATGATTCAAAATTGCTATATATTCCACCCGATGAATTGATTCGCAATCACTACGATGCAGATTTACTCTTGGTTGACGAGGCTGCGGCGATTCCAGCAGCTATGTTAGAGCAACTGCTCAAACGCTATAATAGAATCGTTTTTTCCACCACGGTGCATGGATATGAGGGAACGGGCAGGGGCTTTGATATTCGCTTTAGAAATGTTCTGGATGCTATTACGCCTCAGTGGAAAAGCTTAGAACTGAAAGAAGCCATTCGGTGGAGCGAGGATGACCCTGTAGAGCAATGGTTGTTTGACGCGTTATTACTCGGCGCGAAAACAGCCGAAAAGAACCTGATAATGAACGCGAGTGCAGAACATTGTTTTACCGAATTACTTGATCGAGACGAATTGCTTCGCGATCACGGTTGCCTGTCGCAATTATTCGGTCTGTTAGTTTTAGCCCATTATCAGACGAGCGCGGCCGACTTGCGCAATCTCCTCGACGGTCCCAATGTACAAGTTTGGGTAACCCGGTATAAGGGGCAAGTCGTCGCAACGGCCCTCGTTGCGGAAGAGGGCCAGTTTGACCAGGATTTATGTTTGGCTATTTGGAAAGGAACACGTAGACCTAGAGGTCACCTAATTCCCCAGACTCTAACTTATCACTGTGGATACCAACAAGCGGGTCAGCTAAGTTATCAGCGGATTATGAGAATCGCCGTACACCCGGCTTTGCAGCGGCGCGGCTTAGGTCGACAGTTAACTGCTTCGATTGTCCGGCACGCACGAGATACTCGTGCAGATTTTATTGGGTCGAGCTTTGCTGCAACGCCTGATGTGCTGGCATTTTGGCGAAACATAGAATGTGTACCGGTGCGATTGAGTTTCGCTAAAGATGCGAGCAGCGGTTGTCACTCCGCGCTCGTGCTAAGTGCTTTGTCCGCTTCGGGTGAAGATCTGTTAGCCACTGCGCAACATCGTTTTGATCGGCAATTTCATCATGAATTACCATTGGCATTTCGTGAACTGGATGCAGGGCTCGTTATCGAATTGATTAGAAAGAACGGGGGGGCTGATATAGAAATGGATAACCAAGACTGGTTAGATATTGAAACCTTTGCCGATGGATATCGGCAATTCGAGTTGTGTAGATCGATTCTCACAAGATTGGTACTGCTTGGATTTAGGCATCTTTCCCATTGTTCGGACCTGACGTTACGTGAGAAGCATCTATTGGTTAGGCGTGTATTGCAAAATGAATCATTAGTAACCGTGAGTGAGGAACTGGAATTTACCGGTAAAAAGCAACAAGTGGCCGCCCTGCGAGTCGCCATAAAAAAAATGAGTGATGGAGTAAGAAATAACTAATGTCAAAATACAAAAACACACTATAAGGTTAGTGCCGTTGTAGCAAAGACAATAGGAGGATCCACCGTGATAATAAAAGTCATCGGGCCAGCGGAATTTGGCGAAAATGCGTATGTTCTTGCCGGAGAGGGTCAGGCAATAGGAAGATTGATCGTTGGTGAAACCAACGCAATAAGATAGCGGGTATTCATGATAAAACCAGTGAAGAGTTCTGTTGTCGAAATATGAATTAACCGCTTTGCTCCTCTCGACATGGAATCTTTTTCTCTCATTCGTAAATAAAATTTCTGGATGAATTAATTATGTCTTCTAAAAATAATAAGCCGAACAATCAAAAAGTTGATGATACAGAAAATTCTCTCGAGCCACTGGCTGCTATCGAGGAAGCGGCCACAGGCACGCCTATTCAGCCCGATGTAAACATGAGTCTTATCTACTTTTTCCGGCCATTTTTGCGTCCAGCCTTTCTGGTTATTCTGTTGAGTTTGCTGGGTGGCCTGTATGTATCTGAACAGGTCCCACGGCAGTGGAGCGAACAGAAAACGACTTATCAGGTTTCAAAGAATGAGGGCGGTGAGCTTGTTTATGCCTACAAAGGAAAACCGATAGTTATTGATAATGTTGTTCCTTATTCCGAGTCATCCCTTAGGCAACAGGCTCTTGACGAATTGCTCGGAGATCCAGATTTGCAGCGACAGTGGGTTGTAGAGGAGGAAATGAGTGACGGCGTTCCAAGCAATAAATATTCCTTGTTAGAAGCGAAATATCATTTTGGCTTATGGTCTTTGTTGCCGGCAGCCGTAGCAGTATTATTGTGTTTGCTAACAAAAGAAGCGCTAACGGCTCTATTTAGCGGTATTGTAGTGGGTGGATTTATGCTCGGGCGATTTGATATTACCGACCAAATTCTTATCCCCAGTCTGGCGACGAATAGCGCAGCGTCGATATTGTTACTCTATTTGTGGTTGCTTGGCGGTCTGATGGGGATTTGGTCGAGAACCGGTGCCGCACAGGCTTTTGCGGATTTTATGACCGAACACTTTGTTCGTGGCCCGCGCTCGGCAAAACTCGTCGCTTGGTCGCTGGGAGTCATTTTTTTCCAGGGTGGCTCTGTCAGTACTGTTTTGGTAGGGACGACCGTTAAACCTCTCGCTGACAGAGAAAATATTAGTCATGAAGAAATGAGTTATATCGTTGATTCGACGGCGTCGCCTATTGCGTCAGTACTTGCATTCAACGCATGGCCCGCTTATGTGCAGGCATTGATTTTTATCCCTGGCGTGTCTTTTTTGGCGACAGAAGCTGATCGAGTTAGCTTTTTCTTTAAAAGTATCCCTTTTAGCTTTTACGGCATACTCGCTGTCTTAGGTACTTTTTTGCTGAGTATAAATGTCACCACGTTTTCGGGTGAGGGTATTCGGAGGGCTAGGCGGCGGGCATTGGAAACCGGTGAGTTAGACGCTCCAGGCGCAACGCCATTGAGTTCTAAAGAGCTGCAGGTTACTCACATACCTGCCGGTTATAAGCCGCAGGTATTGGAGTTTTTTATTCCTTTATTTCTATTAATTGGCACGGCGATTGGCACGTTCGTGGTCCTTGGCACACCTAAAGTTAATTGGGCATTTGGTTCAGCATTATTAATTTCAGTACTCATTGCCTTATTTAAGGGAATGAGTCTTGGCAATGTGATTGAAGGTTTTGGTGATGGACTAAAAGGTGTCGTGGTCGCTTCCGTCATTCTGATGTTGGCGATCACAGTGGGGGCTATTAGTAAGGAGGTGGGTGGGGGGTTGTATCTGGTCGAGCAGCTGAGTGCGGGAATACCCTATTGGCTGCTCCCGGTCTGTCTGCAGGTGCTAACAATGGTTACGGCTTTTTCGACCGGAACCAGTTGGGGGACCTATGCCATCGCTTTTCCATTGGCTATGCCTTTGGCGTGGGCGGTAGCGCAATCGCAGGGTATTTCGCATCCGGAAGTGTTTATGTCGATTTGTTTTGCCGCTGTATTAAACGGCAGTGTATACGGTGATCAGTGTTCGCCCATTTCAGACACGACGATTCTCAGCTCGATGACAACCGGTTGTGATCTCATGGATCATGTTAAAACTCAAATTGTTCCAGCATCCTTTGCTGCGAGTTTAGCTGCATTAATGTGGACAGCTTCAGCCATCATACTGGCATGACCAGTTCGATGATTTTTTCCAGAATAAAGGTTGAATCGATAGCTTGATCAACGGCCGATCAAATCCAGCAATAATGTTCAGCTTTTGCTAAGGAAGATCCGAATTTGTTCGTGTAGGCTTTCTGCGATGTAGACTAGCTGTTGTGAGGATTTGGTTATCGTAGTGCCGGTCTTTCTCTTAACTCTGATTTTCCCATGAAGAACAGGTCCACGTATAATTTACGTTCTTGGATATTGTTCAAAAATTACATATATAGATTTTGTTCGTGAGCCAAAAGGAAAATTAACTTTCTAGCCATTGGTATTTCACCTGTAAAGAGTGAGTTATCTGGAAGAGAAAAGTGTCTGCCAGAATAACGGTAGTTAACATTACGTTAGAAATTAGTGATAATGACGTTTCCTCGACGACCGGCATAATTCCCAATGGTAATTGATTAATGAGTACTGGAAACATCGCTTCTGCCGAAATACGCCGCTTATTTCTTCAAAATACACCTTTTTTGGATGTGAGGGCCGAAATAGAATTTGAGAAGGCTGCTTTCCCGGGATCAAAAAACCTGCCTATATTAAAGACGGACGAACGCCATCGAGTGGGTGTTTGTTATAAAGAGAGAGGTCAAAATGAGGCTGTAAAGCTTGGCCATGAAATAGTCACGGGATCTATAAAGCGAGAGAGGGTGGAGGCATGGTGTCAGTTTATGAACGCTAATCCCGAAGCGCATTTGTATTGCTGGCGGGGCGGCATGCGGTCGAACCTGACCCGGCAGTGGATGAACGAGGCAGGCGTCGATGTTCCCCTAGTTCCGGGTGGCTATAAGGCACTTAGAAAAGTGTTGTTGGATGAATTTGAAGCGGCAGCTGTACCCAGTTCGATGATAATTATTGCAGGAAATACCGGAGTCGCAAAAACGAAACTTATCAATGAATGCGATAACGGTATAGATTTGGAAGGAATTGCGCATCATCGTGGTTCGAGTTTTGGTCGACATGTAAAGTCGGGACCAACCCAGGGGTATTTTGAAAACCGCCTCGGCATTGATATTTTGAAAAAACGGGTGATGAATCCCGATAAACCATTGATTCTGGAAGATGAAGGTCGAATGGTCGGTCCGGTTGTGATTCCACTGAGTTTCTGGAACGCAATGACTGAGGCTCGGATCGCTCGAGTAGATATGCCGCTGGATTACAGGGTGCAAAGAATATTGCAGGAGTATGTCTGTGACATGCTGGAAGAACATATTGATGCCGGCGGAGAGCAGGGTTTTGAAAATTTCCATGCTTATTTAACTGAGGGGTTGCTACGAATAAAAAAACGCTTGGGTGGTGAACGTCATTCACGTTTAAATGGATTAATGTTGTCTGCGCTAAGCGAACAGCGATCAACCGGTAGCGTCACCTCACATGAGGCATGGATTTCCGGGCTGTTGACTGATTATTACGACCCGATGTATGAATATCAGCTAGGTAAGAAAAAACATAGAGTTGTCTATACGGGCGACTACAGCGAGGTCGTGCAGTGGGCAGCCGCGCAAAAGTAAGCAATAATAGAAACAAGAAACAAGAAACAAGAAACAAGAAACAAGAAACAAGAAACAAGAAACAAGTCCGCGCTAGCGAGGTCTTTATTCTATAAATTTCGAATCTCGTCCAGGTCTCTGACGATCCATCGTCCTTTTTGTTTATCAATTAAGCCCTTGGTTTTCCATATTTTAAGTTCGCGCTGAACGCTGTGGCGGGTTACTCCCAGCATTTTTCCCATGTCTTCTTGCGAAAGCGGCATGGTGATCACTGTACCTTCCCGTTGTTTATCGCCGTAAGTTTTCGCAGCGGATAGGATCAGTTTCGCAAGCCTCTCTCGCAGTGATAGTAGCGAAGTCTCTTCAATATGGAACAGCAGTCCAGAAATTATACCGCACAGTTTGGGGAGCAAGCGGCGATAAATTTCGGGGTACTCACCAGTGAGATCCTCAAAGTCCTTTTTCGGCAGAATTGCGACTTTTACTTTTCCTTGAGCGACGGCATCATAGGCACGTTCTCCATCTCCCAATAGGGGGATTTCCCCGAGCCAGCTGCCGGGACCATAGACTGTAACCAATATTTCATTGCCGCTGGCACCGGCGGCTTTGAGTTGCAAAAAACCACTTAATACTTGATAGAGTCCAATGGCGTCAGCACCGCGTTGATAGAGATGCTCCCCCTCTTCTAGCGTACTAACGATCAAGCGTTCTCGGATTTGTGCTTGCACAGGAGTTGGCAGTTCGTCGATCCATTCATTACCTTTATGAAAGCCTATCATTGGCATTTTCCAACAGAAATTTGTGATAAATGTAACAAATGTTGCACGCAAGGGCGAGGACAGTCGTAGATAATAGCAATATCGAAATGTTCGAATGTAGATTCACAAAACTTAATAGGTAAAATTTCAATTATCTCGGGAAAATATGATGGAAAATGTGTATAGAAAATGCCTGGCGGCCATGCTATTACTTGTTGGTATTCAGGGGGCAATGGGAGATTACAAGCCAGAGGCATTAGCCAATGGTGGCGCAGACCCAAGTCTTCACTTGCAGCAGAGTAGCAAGCAGACGGAAGCGCAACAAATTAATGAGGTTATTTATAAAGCCACAGGCTTTGGAAATACCTTTATGGTCGTGACAGAGGAAGGCAACGTTATTGTCGATACCTCGATGGCAAATGTTGCACCCCTCCATAAAAAACTACTAAGTGCAGTCAATTCGGGCCCTGTACATTCTATTATCCTAACGCATGGCCACGGAGATCACACGGGTGGCGTTGAGCTATGGCGTCAACCAAAGACTAAAGTCATCGCGCAAGAAAACATGGTGGAATTTCTTCATTATCAAAAGCGTTTAGAGGGTATGTTTAATAGAAGCAATCGCGCACAATTTGGATTCGATTTACAGTCTGAGCTTCAGCCAACCACACAGGTAGAGAATTTCTCCGCGACTATCTTGCCAAACACCTTGTTTGAAGAGGAGTTGAATTTTACGCTCGGCGGTAAGATTTTTCAGGTGTTACATACTCCAGCTGAAACCTATGATGCGCTGACAGTATGGATGCCTCAGTACAAGGCGGCCTTTGTTGGCGATTTGTTTTATGAATCGTTTCCCAATATATATACTCTTCGAGGTACCAAACCGCGCTGGGCTCTCGATTATATTAGCTCGCTGAATCGCGTGATTGCTTTGGAACCGGAGATTTTACTGCCGAGTCACGGTAAGTCGATCAAAGGTAAAGAAAATATTCGAAAGGCGCTGACTCGTTATCGCGACGCGATTCAATATGTACATGACAAAACCGTGACCGGGATGAATCAGGGGAAAGATGTTTATGCTTTGATGCGCGAAATTCATCTACCCGATGAACTCAATGTGGGTGAGTCGTATGGCTGGGTTTCGTGGTCTGTCCGCGGGATATTCGAAGGTTATAAAGGGTGGTTTGACGGAAACCCAGTGACCATGTACGACCAGTCCCCAGAGTCGGTTTACGGAGACTTGGTGGCGCTAGCTGGGGGAGCGGACAAGGTCGTTATTCTGGCAAAACCCTTATTGGAAAAAGGAGATAATGTTAAAGCCCTTCGCTTAGTCGAGGCAGCCCTTGTCGCGGAGCCCGGCAATCGTGGCGCCCTTAAGTTACGCTTACAAGCGCTGACAAAATTGCGTAAAAATGCAAGTAATTTAAACGAGTCTGGCTGGCTGAATTTCGGAATACAGCAAACGAAGAGGCAGTTGGATTTCGGCGTTAAAACGAAATAGGATTGCGCGCATTCTTATTGACGATGGCACACTGATGGCGACTGAGGTGTGCCGAATGATATTGATGACGACAGAATCGATGAACGGACTCTGAGGTGTTCCCTTGCCGCTTGGTAGATCCAGACTTCGCCGATTGTTCAGTATCTATTTAATCGTCGAAAACTCTTCTAAATGATGGAAATAAAATTCTTCGTAGAGCAGCTTGCCATCTCGGCGAAGACTATCCAAAAAATCTTCGCTCATGCGGTGGCGTTTTAGCACATGATTAAAGTCTGCCATGACAAGCGTTCCCCAGGGGTTTTTTGTGCAGGCGATATGTACCGTATAAAAGTTGCTTTCCTCTTCAATTTTTATCTTCTTTAAATCGGTATTTTCTGCCGTTGCCAAATATCTGTCCAAGAACATTGTATTCTCGACCGTGTAATCAATTCGTCTCACATTTATCATACTAAAAAGTGACTGCGGGCTAATTGTCTCGCGAGTAAAATTAACTTTTGACCTATCTTCATACTGTCGAAATAGTTCGTCGATCGTTTTCCCGTAGGATGCTTTATCGGTAATAACCCCGTGATACCGGTTGTCTTGTAGTAAAGAGGACAGTTTCATCGATCGCGGCTCTCCCAATGCCTGCCAATCCAGATGATGCATAACGATTTGTACCGGCGGGACAAAATAGAAGGGAATTGAAAAAATGGCGATTTGCTGACGTTTCGCGGTTTTAAATGCGTCTGCTCTGCAATAATTTTGGTTTTGTTCTACTTCAAACCAAAAGCGCTTTGGATTCATGTAGACAGAACTCATATTGTGGTGAGGTAGCTTCTCTGTCAAAAACTGAATCACTTTATCAACAATCCCCGTCCCCGCGCTCGGCCCTTGAACAATATACAAGGGAGGTAAGTCATTTCGTAGCCAGCGGACTGAGGCTGCCTCCGTACTGCAGCAACTTAGCAGCATGAAAAGCACAAAAGGTTTTGCTAAAAGGTTTTTAACAGTTGCTATAACGGAAGACTTCATAATGAGTAAAATTATCAGGAATAAGCAAGATAGAGCGTCGTTTGGCATCGCCGAGTTTTAGGCAAACATTTACGACCGTTCTATTGGGTATAGCATATGAAGTCTCAATGATAAACGTCAGGGGTTAATAGAACGTCGATCGTCGTCTCTGGTTTCTCGGTGAAAGAAACTGGATCGATAAGTTATTGTTAACGGTGTATTTGACCTCGTGCGGAATTCAATTTCGCGTGTTGGGTGTGTTAGTGCTAGGTTTTTGTCTTTCCGAGAAGGTACTTAATCAAAATAACTTCATTAATATCTTTCTCTCTTCTCTCTTCTCTTTTCTCTCTTATGTATTATGGAAAAAGCCAAAATATTAGCAACTCATAAAGCTACCTTGCGAGCGCATCTTTGATAATGGCGTACAGCTCTGGGCGATGTTGTGCCACTTCCTCATGTGAAAGGCCTTCCAGAGAATGCGGATATTTTAGCCAGTCGTCCGTTTCGTGCAGGAAGTAATCGGGAATTCGATCGGTTTTGTTACGGTTTGGTTTGAAATAAGGTACGGCAATACGGATATCTTCTGGCGAATTGAGCCGCGTTTTTTCCTGTAAGTGTTCTATGACGGCCTGAATAGTGAGGCCTGTATCAAATACGTCATCGACAATGAGCAGTCTGTCGTCGTGCTTTATTTGTTTTATCAAATAGTTCATGCCGTGAATCTTTACTTCTTTGGAACGGCCATCGATACCGCTATACGAGGAAGTACGAATAGCAATGTGGTCACTTTTTACGCCGTAATATGCCAGAAACTCCTGCACTGCGACACCGACTGGCGTGCCTCCGCGCCAAATAGCAATAATATAATGTGGCTTAAATCCATCATTAACAATATTTGCACCCAGCCGAAAGGAATCTTCAAGCAGCGTTTGTGCATCGAGGTAGGTTTTTTCAGTCATCGTAATTTGGCCAAAAAGCGCAGAATGGGTGTATTATACGCGATATTTTTACCGCGAACAGCACCGGGCTACCGTAATTTGTGACCGCTTACTGAACCGCATTTAGACGGATAGTTGCCATGCAGAAGCTATACATAACAGAAGAGAATTTGATTCAGGACTCCTTCCGGTTAGGGGTGAAGATTTTTGAAAGTAACTATCGCCCCGATTTTGTTGTCGGTATCTGGAGGGGAGGCAGCACGGTCGGGATTTATGTTCAGGAATGTTTGCAATATCTCGGCGTCGAGACCGACCACATAGCTATTCGCACTTCCTACCAGGGTTTACCCAGTTATCAGTCAATGATTAACGATGACGCTAGTATTGAAGTGCATGGCTTACAATACCTATTGGAAAACCTGAACCGGGACGATAAATTATTGATCGTCGATGACGTTTACAGCTCTGGATTGAGTATTAAGGCGGTGGTGGATGAACTTTCCGCCCGGGCAAAACGAAATATGCCAGCAGACGTGAAAATCGCGGTACCGTGGTTTAAACCGGCGCACGTACGAACCGGTAAGGAACCCGATTTCTACATTAATTCATCAGACAATTGGCTGGTCTTACCCTATGAAATGGTGGGCCTAACCGAACAGGAGATTTATGAAAATAAGCCTGGGCTAAAGGAAGTTATGGGGAAAGTAACGGTGTAAATTGTGAAGAAACCATAAATAAACATGTCATCATGTCTGGTTTCAAAGATTGCGTATTCTGGCGGTGATTTTTCAATGAACGCGTATTTCAATGATAACGTAATTCAACAGTAGTAAATGTGACTATAGCCTCCCAATATACCTACCGATAAGTAAATGCACTTACAAAATCACGTAATCGCCCTTATTTTTTTATACTGTCACGCTGGTATTATGAACTCACTGACTTAGCAAACACTTATTTCTGGCTTAACAAACTAAAAGCATCCCATTGCAGACACTATTGAGGAATGACACCATGATTAAGGCAACCGCATTTGTACTATCAACTGTTTTGTTCTCTGGCTTAACTCACGCTGCCTGTGCAAAACCTGAAGCACCCGTTCTACCAGATGCCTCGACTGCGGTAACCGCTCAGATGGTGAAAGCCAAAAACGACGTTCAAGCTTATATGACTGGAGCGAACGCTTATCTAGAGTGTGTTTCAAACGACAAAAAGCATAACCGTATGGTTAAATCGATGAAGAAAATCGGTAAAGAATTCAATGTTGCGGTTCGTTCTTATAAAGAGCGTATGGCAAATAGCTAAAGTATCTCCGTCTCTTTAAGACATTCCAGCAGTCATTGCCTCGATTCATATCGGGGCTTTTTTTCCTAGGGAAGTCTAGTGAGCGGTGCTTTCTGCGCTCTGGCTCAGCAGCGCACCCGTTTGTTTTCGGGGTCATACAATGGTTTTAACGACGCCGTGGCGGCTATCCGTTTACCAGCTACATCAATTTCATAAGCGCCACTGTTAATGAAATCTGCGGTAACGCCCTGATCATTATGGATATATCCTAAACCGATGGCTGCACCTAAACTATGACCATACATACCTGAAGCGATATAACCGACTTTGCTGCCGTTACGATAAATAGGTTCATGGTGATATAACATCGCGGATGAATCATGAAGTTGAAACTGCACTAGGCGTTTCTTGAGTCCCTGCTGTTTTTTATCTAGTAAAGTTTGTTTGCCGATAAAACCTTCTGGTTTAGTGAAATCTACCGCAAAACCCAGACCCGCTTCTAACGGGGTATCGTCTGCACCGATGTCGTGCCCAAATTCCCGGTAAGCTTTTTCTATACGCAGCGAGTTTAAGCTGTGGTAGCCACAGTGTTTTAAACTGAATTTTTCGCCGACCTTGATGATTTCATCATAAACATGCTGGACAAATTCACTAGGAATGTATAACTCCCAACCCAGCTCTCCCATATAAGTGATGCGCAAGGCTTTAATCGTCGCATAGCCCAGCTCAACGTTTTTCATCGTGGCAAAAGGGAACTTCTGATCACTAAAATCAGTGTCGCTGATCTGTTGCAGTAGTGCACGGCTATTAGGACCTTGAATATTAAGCACACACCATGCGGAAGTAATGTCGTGTATCCACAACCGTGCGTCGCTCGGGCTATGCTGTTTTAACCAACTGTGGATGTGTGTTTGAGTTGCCGGGCTGGTAATGACCCAAAACTCATCCTCGGCAACTTTGGTGACTGTAAGATCGGCTTCAATCGTACCGCGCTGATTTAGCCACTGAGTATAAACAGCTTTACCTACCGGGACGGCTATATTATTAGCACAAATTTGATTCAAGACGGCTTGAGAATCGGGCCCACTGACTAAAAACTTGGCGAAAGAGCTTTGATCAAATAAGCCAACATTATTTCGCACGGCAAAATGTTCTTGAGCATTATTATCAAACCAGTTCTGTTGGCCGTAGCTATATTGGTATTCGGCCTTTTGATCGGCGTCCGCATACCAGTTAGCTCGCTCCCATCCAGCTGTTTCACCAAAACACGCACCGGCGGCTTTAAGTCTGTCATGTAATGGCGATTTCCGAACACCTCTCGCACTTTCGTATTGTCTAAAAGGCCAGTGCATTTGGTATAGCAGGCCTAGGCTTTCTTTAGTGCGGTCATATAAGTACTGCCGGTTATTTTGAAACGGTAACATACGCCGAGTATCCACTTCCCATAGATCCATGGGTTGGCGTCCATCTTTAATCCATTGCGCCAAAACCATACCAGCGCCCCCTGCACTTTGAATGCCGACACTATTAAAGCCCGCCGCGACAAATAGATTTTTAAGTTCTGCCGATTCTCCTAAGCAATATCTATCGTCCGGGGTGAAACTTTCTGGGCCATTGAATAATAGTTGTATACCCGTGTTGGCCAGGGCGGGAATGCGCTCCATTGCGGCGCTAATGTAAGGTGTTAGTCTGTCCCAGTCTGGCGGTAGTTCATCAAAACAAAAATGCTCTGGAATTGCTTTGCTGCCCCAGGGAGCCGCATCGGGTTCAAATAGTCCCAATAATAACTTTCCGGTTTCTTCGCGATAGTAAGCGTGGTTATCAAAGTCGCGTAATACCGGCAGTTGTTTGTTCATGCCCGCTAAAGGCTCGGTAACCAGATAGTAATGCTCTGCTGCATGCAATGGTAAAGTCACACCCTGTTGTTTGCTAAAATGATGTGCCCACATTCCGGCACAGTTCACTACGATCTCCGCTTGTACTTCCCCTTGATCGGTTACTACCCCACGCACTTGTCCTTGTTGCTTGATTAAATCGGTAACGCAAACTCCCTCTAAAATTGTCGCTCCACCCATACGTGCGCCCTTAGCTAGGGCGACGGTAGTGTCGGTGGGGTTGGTCCGAGCATCCTGCGGAAAATAAAATGCGCCTAACACATCATCGACTTGCATCAACGGCCACATATCCTGGGCCTGTTGCGGACTGAGTTCTTCACATTCCAAACCAAAGTTTCTGGCCATCGCAGCACCGCGACGAACCTCTTCCATGCGAGCTTTATTGGTGGCCAAAGTCACAGCTCCGCATTGGTAAAATCCCGTTGCCATGCCGGTTTTGGCCTCCAACTGCTGGTACAGTTGATGACTGTAGCGAGCTAACTGAGTCATGTTTTCAGTGGCCCTTAACTGGGCCACCAGACCGGCGGCATGCCAGGTGGTTCCGCAGGTCAATTGTTTACGCTCTAGCAACACAACATCCCGAATACCAAGCTCCGTGAGATGATAAGCCACCGAACAACCGATAATACCGCCGCCGATAATAACGACTTGTGCTGAGCTGGGCAGAGTCATATTTATACCTTTAATCAATAGCTGGGGAAATTTCCCGATAGATGATGTATCGACAAGTAAGCTTTTTGAAACCAGCAATCCTCGCCTCAGACCTCGGGCAACTACCTTACTCCATTCTGCAAACGCACTCACCCTGAGAATTCTATAATGTTCTGCATTAACCGCGCGCCGACCAAAATTGAATAAATTATGGCCGGCTGAATGCGCATCCATCAATAGCGAGCTCGCCGTGCTGATTTAAACCCCCAAGTGTATACGTGACTCCGTCTGGGCGACTCGATCTGCGCGACTCGATCTGAGCGACTCGATCTGAGCGACTCGATCTGAGCGACTCGATTAGATCACCGCTCGCCTCGTCCTCGCGCCGTGTTCGCTGATGGGATTGCATTGCCCGGTTATTCTCGTACTACTGCCTACTGCGGATTGGTTCCTGCGTCAATTCACGATATTCCACCTCATCATTGCGTAATTTACTGGCAAGGATCTTTTTCAGTTCTATTCACGGTGATCGCAAAAAACAACTAGAAAAGCGCTTTGCAGCAACCGGTGAGATGAACCCATAGCCCGGAAATGGCCAAAAAATGAAAAAAACTCGGTTGTTTAACGAATAACCAATTGAAAGTTGATTAGAATCATCATAAAGTGCGCGCCTGAAAAACTCTGGGGGCCTATTCCCTAAGGTAAAATGGAAAATCAGGAGAAACAATGTCTAAAAGTACCTCACTAATTAAGGGGATGTCACTGGCACTTATTGCCGCTGCGACAACCTCGGCTTATGCGCAGGACCGCGTAATTGAAGAAGTTATGGTAACCGCCACTAAACGTCAGCAAACGCTGCAGGAAGTGCCTGTTGCCGTCACTGTCACGTCGGGCGAAACGATCGAACGAGCACGAATTCTGGACATTATTGACCTTCAATCTGTTGTACCCTCGTTGCGTGTACCTCAGTTCCAATCGTCGACTCAGGTTAACTTCGTGATTCGCGGATTTGGTAACGGCGCTAACAACCCCGGTATTGAGCCTTCTGTCGGTGTTTTTATCGACGGTGTCTATCGCTCTCGATCGGCGGCTCAGCTTGCCGACCTTACTAATATAGAGCGTATCGAAGTACTACGCGGTCCGCAAAGCACCTTGTTTGGTAAAAACGCATCAGCGGGTGTTATCAGCGTGGTGACTAAAGGTCCTGAGTTTGAATGGAACGGTAATGTCGAGGTCACCGCAGGTAACTATGGTGCACTCCAGACTAAAGGTTATGTAACTGGCCCTATATCCGAGAGCGCAGCTTTTAGTCTCGGCGGCTCTTATAACGAGCGCGATGGTTATACCGACAACCTGGCATTGGGAACGGAAGTCAATGACAGAGACAGATGGTCGCTGAATGGCCAGTTCTTGTTTGAGCCATCAGATAGCATGCAGTTTAGGTTCAGCGTCGACTACAGCGAGATTGATGAAGTTTGCTGTACCGCTGCGAACATTGTCAGTGGTCCAACCGCCGCTCTGATTCCGATTTTAGGTGGTCAACTGGATAATGAAAATCCGTTCTCCTATGACGTTTACTACAACAATGACCCAAGGGAGACTGTCGAGAATGGCGGGATATCTCTACATTCTGATTTCGAATTTGATAACTTCTCAATCACTTCGATAACAGCATACCGGGAACTTGATCGGGCAAATCTCAGTGACGACGTGGATTATTCAAGCGCTGACCTGATTGCGCCTCAAGATAACATTGCCAGCAACTTTGAAACATTCACTCAAGAATTTCGAATTAGCTCAAACGGCGAAGGCACGGTCCATTGGCTGGCTGGTTTGTACTATTTTGATGAACAAATTGACCAGCAAGGCGGCATTGCCTTCGGACCACGTTTCGGTGCATACGCTGATTTTCTGACAGGTGCTCCCGGCACTCTTCCTTTTGTAGAATCAGCTTTCGGTCTTC
Source organism: uncultured Cellvibrionales bacterium (assembly GCA_913019905.1). Classification (GTDB taxonomy): domain Bacteria; phylum Pseudomonadota; class Gammaproteobacteria; order Pseudomonadales; family Dasaniaceae; genus Oceanicoccus. The sequence goes on along the minus strand of CAJVZD010000018.1, from coordinate 27,285 downwards.
CCCCTGGAACATTCCATCAGGAAGGTACCGGCGTCATAGAAACAGCTACTCAGGACAACCAGGCCTATTCGCTCTTTGGAACGGTTGATTGGGACGTGACAGATCGCCTCGTATTCACTGTGGGTTTGAACTACACCAAGGACAAGAAAGAAATTTCTTTATCTCAAGCCAACACTGATGTGTTCTCCAAGCTTGCCTTGCCACCGACTCTTGCTGGTTTAGCCGCTCTGCAGTTCTTGCCTGAGCTTCTGGCTTTCCCCAATGCTGCAGAAGATGGTGAGTCTGACGACAGTAATACAGACTATACGGTTCGTCTGGCTTATGAAATTGGCGATAACATGAATGTTTATGCCAGTTGGGCAACGGGATTCAAATCTACCTCCTGGAATTTGTCTCGCGACTCTCGTCCAACGACAGCAGACCTCGCTACCTTGACTGCGACAGGTGCAACTTTGCCGAATAACCTGACAACCGGTACACGCTTCGCAGCGCCTGAAGAAGCAGAAGTTTTCGAGATTGGTCTGAAAGGCCAGTACGAGACATTCTCCTTCGCCCTCACAGCCTTTGATCAGACCTTGGATGATTTCCAGACCAACGCCTTTACTGGCACGGGTTTTTCCTTGACTAATGCCGGTGAAACGAATGTTAAGGGCCTTGAAGTTGAAACCACTTACTACGCAACCGACAGCCTGACGCTGACCTTTGCTGGTACATTCCTTGATCCTGTCTATGAGTCTTACCCGCTATCAACGTCTGGCGACCTGTCTGGCGAAGATGTTGCCGGCATCTCTGACGAGAGCATCTCTATTTCAGGTAACTGGGATTGGGAGTATGAAGGTTACACTGGCTTCATTCGCGCTGACTACCAGTACGAAAGTGAAGTTAATATTACCGACTCCCCTAGAGACACAGCTGCACTCGCAGCCGTGGGTGCCAGTACTCGCAAGTCTAATCTCCTGAGCGCCAGCATCGGTGTTTCAAGAGGCGACTACGAACTGATCCTGTGGGGCCGAAACCTGACTGATAATGAATTTCTTATAACGGCATTCAATTCAGTAGCTCAAGCTGGTAGTTACAGCGGTTATCCAAACCAGCCAAAGACTTTTGGTCTGACGCTGCGAGCTCGTTTCGACTAATCTAGACCCTCGAAAATGTTATTGTGGGACCTGGTTTTCAGGTCCTACAATTCCAATTTGACCCTGCCTTTGCCTTCCCGGCGCTTAAAGCTCTTCTTAGTAAAAGCCTCAATCAGTCACCATCATAAAATTGGCGGCGACCCAGTCTCACACAAAACCAAGGAACTAGAACACTAGCGTAACTTTGCGCAAACCGTGGCGTCACAGACACCTAAGTGATTGATTCTAGTGGCCGCCCCCAGAATTCGCTGGATAAACTTTTGAAACAAGCAGTTAAACCTTCAGGATGATACCGCGTTTTTGCATAATCGCTACGGGTATCCAGCTGGCAATGATCACCAATAGCAAAGCGGGCAGGCTCGCGACCTCGGGTACCATAAATCCCTTCAGAGCTTCATAGAGCGCATTGTTCCAGTCGCTGTTCAGCATTGGACCCATTAGGTAGGTATGAACGACATATCCGGTGATCGCATTAATACCAAAAGCTTGCGAGAACACAGCGCCAGGCAGTTTCGCGTGCTTGATATCAAGCCACCAATAGAGCGCCGCAAGCAGCATCAATCCAAGTCCACTAGTGATCCAAACGAAACTTGCGGACCAAATGGCCTTTACCGGAGGAAACATCATCGCCCACGCCAGGCCAACAACAAGCATCACAGCTGCCGCAACCCAAACGGGCTTAAGAATGTCGGCTTTGCCCACGCTTCTTTTCAGCCATAGGCCCACAAGAATACCAATAATTGCCTGCGCTACTGATGGTAGCGTACCGAACAGGCCTTCAGGTTCAAACGGTAGTTTGATCGTTGGGTTGTATACATGTGCACCAAGCAAGGCCCGATCCAGCCAGCTTGAAAAATTCTGGCCCGGCACAAGATAGTCAGTTTCCGCGTCCGGGATTGGGATCAAAGTAGCCGGGTCGTAAGCTACCAGCACCATCAGTGCGATACCTATAAGTACCCGCCACGAACAGACCATAAACAATAGGCTTGCGATCACAAACGTGAGACCAATGCGCTGCAAGACGCCGAGTAATCGAATCGGCGCATCCCAACTGGCGAAAGAAAGCGTTAAAATCAGACCAATGCCGAATAACATAAGTCCACGTTTGCCGATCCTGAGTGCCGTGGCTCCCGTTAACCCTTCACGTTGCTTTAGATTGGATAACGCATAAGGAATCGAAACACCGACCATTAGAATAAAAAAAGGAAATACGACATCGGCAATCGTAATACCTGCCCAAGGCTCATGCAGCAAAAGACCCCAAACCTCAGCGCCGCTGCCGTAATGAAAAACAGAGGCGCTGTTCACCAGCACCATGCCGATCACGGTCAAGCCTCGCATAACATCCAGCGATAACAGTCTTTGATTACCCAATTATTTCCCCTTGTCCGCCGCAACATCGCCAAGCTTGTGCTTAAGCCGAAATGACAGCGTTGTCTTTACAGTCAGTTTATAGGGAAGATGCAGCGGTTTGCAAGGGTTTTGGCTAGGAACGATACTCAAGGCCGTAAATTGCAAACAAATTAGGGAGACATTCTAACGATTACTCAAAAAGACTGGGGAATATTACAGCAACTACCTTCCCTTAAACTCCTTTGCATAAGAATCTGCTAGAAAACAACATTGTATTATCTTCTTGGTATAGCGACAAAGGCGGCACTTAATGAGTGTTGACAGCGCTGTCACTAGTCAGTTATTCTAAATGAGAAAAGTGACAGATATCAATATGGAAGTCGACTGAATCACTGTATAGTTGCGCTTCCAGTAATTGGCATTCTTAAGTAGCAGCGCAAGCTCTAATTGATACAAATAAGGCTGAAAGTGTGAGAGCAACAATTAACGACGTCGCTGAAAGAGCGGGCGTTTCAATAAAAACTGTCTCTCGGGTTACCAATAACGAGCCCTCTGTGCGGCAACATACACGGGAGAAAGTTCTTAAAGCGGTCGAAGCACTCAACTACACCCCGAACGCCGCCGCTCGAAATTTGGCTGGCACAAAGTCCTTTGCCATTGCGTTTGTCTACGACAATCCCAACGCTTACTACGTCATCGATATGCAAAATGGCATATTGTCCGCCTGCAATGAAAATGGCTATGAATTACTGATTCATCCTTGCAACTCAAAGTCCCATGACATCAATGCAGAAATAACCGAAATGATTCGGCGTTCAAGAGTTGCCGGGCTTGTACTCACTCCACCTTTTTCCGAAATGCCCTCGGTCATAGAAACACTGGAACAGCTTGATGTTAAATTCGTCCGGGTTCTATCGGGCTCTGGGGAATCTGATGGACTTTCACCCTGTGTTTTTATCGACGACAATCACGCCGCCTATGCAATCACTGAGCACCTTATCGATCAGGGTCATACAGAAATTGGTTTCCTATGCGGTGATAAAGAACATAATTCCTCTCAAGAGCGATTGAAAGGGTATAAAGCTGCCCTCAAAAAAAATTCGATTAAAATTGATCGCTCGCTAATCCTTAAAGGCGCTTATTCCTTCGAGTCCGGTGTTGAAGGTGCCAAGAAACTACTGAGCCGAGAGCAAAAACCCACAGCGATCTTCGCTTCGAACGATGAAATCGCTGCTGGCGCCCTATTTGCGGCGAGATTGATGAGTTTTGATATCCCTGAACAGCTATCGATCACCGGTTTTGAGGATAGCCCTTTTTCCCGTCAAACGTGGCCGAAACTCACAACCGCTCAACAGCCCACGACAACAATTGCCCACAGCGCCACAAAACTATTAATCGAAGCGACTCGCAACCCTGAAAAACAGGGAGAATATGATATTTTCCTACCAGAGCTTATCATCAGAGATTCTACCGGTACCGCCTGAGCCTCGAACGACAGCTTTAAAAAGCTAATCGACAGTCACAGGCTGTTAATTCCCTCTTTACAAAACGATAATTTTATATCAAAATGACAACGCTGTCTTTTTGATGGCCAGCGATCCTTTATACTTTATTGTCCAACTACTGGCAGCGGAAAATTCACTATGCCCCAAGTCATTACAGGCGCAAAACTTTTCGATGGCGAAACCCTGTTAAATCAACATAGTTTGCTGATTGACCATCGCAAAATTCTGGACATTATTCCAGATGCCGATGTAGACACAGCACTTCCCTCTATTAGCCTCAATGGAGGCATTCTTGCTCCCGGCTTCATTGACCTTCAAGTAAACGGCGGCGGTGGCGTACTATTTAATAATGCCCCCACCGTCGACACACTAACAACAATGTTAACGGCACATCGCAGTAAAGGTGTTACTGCCCTCTTACCAACAGTGGTCAGCGATACGCTAGACGTACAACAAGCCGGTATTGATTCGGTCCAGTCTGCCATCAGTCAATCTATTGAGGGCATTATCGGGATCCATATTGAAGGTCCATTTTTTAATTCAAAGCGCAGGGGCGTCCACAATGAAGGTCATTTGCGCCGCCTTACACAAGATGACATCGACTGGCTCAAAAAATATAGCCAGCTACCGGTGATGATCACGCTGGCGCCAGAGCAAACGACACCCGGCCAAATCAAAGCATTAGTGGAGGCAGGCATCACAGTATGCGCAGGACACACTGACGCCTGTGCCGGAGATATTGACCGCGCACTGAAAGAAGGACTTAAAGGTTTCACTCATCTCTTTAACGCAATGCGACCAATGACGGGCCGCGAACCCGGCGTTGTCGGCTCGGCATTGGCCGACGCGATGAGCTACTGCGGCATTATTGTCGATGGTCATCACGTTCACCCCAGCAGTATTCTTGTTGCACACAATGCCAAGGCCAATGGAAAGCTATATCTAGTCTCTGATGCAATGGCAACTATTGGCTCCAAAGACAAATCCTTTCAGCTGTACGGAGAAACAATTCGCGAACAGGACGGCTGCTTGCTAAATAGCGAAGGGAAATTAGCCGGCAGCGCAATTGGAATGATTGATGCCGTGCGTATCGCGCACCAATCTGTCGGACTGAGCTTAGAAGAGTGCCTGAGAATGGCCTCTCTTTACCCTGCCCGCTTTATGCAACTGGATCAACAAAGAGGTCGAATTGCCCCAGATTATCGAGCAGACCTTGTGCACTTTGACGACGATTTTCAGGTGACCCAGACCTGGCTTGCGGGCGACCACATAAAACACAGCGGAGAGCAGCACAAATGAAAATAGTCATTCTCGAAAATGCCGACGCCGTTGCCGCGTATGGTGCAGAAATTTTTAAGCGCCAACTCGCCGACAAAAACGATTCAGTTTTGGGATTAGCCACAGGCTCGACACCTCTAGCTCTGTATAGAAAGCTTATCGACGCTAATAAACAGAAGCAAATTTCCTTCAGTAAAGCCTCGACTTTTAATCTCGACGAATATTTGGGACTTGACGGTAATCATCCGCAAAGTTACCGCCACTTTATGAACGAGCAACTGTTTGATCATATTGATATTAAGCTCGACAATACCCACACTCCAAATGGCGCTGCTGAAAATCCCTTACAGGCCGGCGACGAATATGAACAACTGATTAAAAGCGGTGGTGGAATAGATATACAATTACTCGGAATTGGCCGTAACGGCCACGTTGGGTTTAACGAGCCATCCTCTTGCCTAAGTTCGAGGACACGTGTAAAGACGCTGACACAGGCTACGATAGAAGACAATGCGCGCTTTTTCTCTGCCGACGAATACCAGCCTCATCTTTCAATTACAATGGGGATAGGCACTATTATGGAAGCGCGACAAGTCGTATTGTTAGCAACCGGCGAAAGTAAAGCCGATGCTATCAAAGCGACTGTAGAAGGCCCTCTGTCTGCTTCTTGCCCTGCTTCCGCTTTGCAAATGCATCTATCAACAACATTGATAATCGACGAATCAGCGGCATCGAAGTTAGCTGACAAAGCCTTTTATAAACACATAGAAAGAGAAAACCAAATCCTGCTTGAGAGGCTCGGGATGTAAAGCAACCCCGCCATCCTGTACCTTTTAGTTAATTGCCTTCAATTCGTTTATCTGCATGGTCAACATAGGACTATTCAAACGCAATAAATACATTGGCGGTTAACCTGCCCTTGCTCGCTGATGCTTGCAGGCTAATATCTGATAGTATATTCGCACTATGCAATAACGACCCCCGATAGACCACCAGTCTATTATACGCAATCGGCACAAAATCGAATTTTGTAAATAGATCATCCGATTCATCAATATAACGCTTTGATCTTCTTTTGCTGTTGAGCTCTTCATAGCAGGCGTCTAAGTACTGATCGGCTCTTTCCGGCAAGACTGATTCAAAACCGGTACTGTTGTGACGATACAAACCTGTTCCACCGTGTTCAGGGCCGCATAAATATAGCAGTACCGCAAAAAAATTCTGATCTGTTGTATCAAAATGAGGAATGGTTTGAAGAGGGCCCAACTCTTCTTCAGGCGTCGCCATTAAACAAAAGGCTTCCTGCAGAGTTTTGACCTTTCTATTTTCCGGTATGTCGAACTCACTTCTGACAATGGGAACAATAATTTCCCTAATGCTATCGCCAAAGGCAGCTGGAGATTGAACTCTGACCCCAGGATAACCTTTTCGCTCAACCGCACTGGGATAAGGAGTAAAATTCAATTTTTTAGCGCAGTCGACCATGCTGTCAGGCGATATCAACAAGTTATCGAAGATTAACAACTTGTTTTTTTCCTCTCCAACCGTTGATACCGTCAAGCTCAAATTTCTATTTATCATGTCGCATCTTTCCTTGACTAGAAAGCATTAAATTGAAAAGAAAGGGAGCTATACAAAATACAGTCCTTCAACGAGCCGCCCTTTTTAACTGAGCATCCAGCTTTCCTAGCCATTCGCGATGGGGCAACAGCTTCTGTAATAGGTCTTGTGAATTATTATTCACTGTTGCAATCAACTTCGAAGAGCGTTCAGCCTCACCGGGACCCAAAATTCCTTTACGTGTGGGATACAACATACCGTAGAGAACAAATAGATAATTTTCGACCCCAAAAATGTCGAAACTACTAAAGAAGTCGGAACTTTTTGGCGGCGCCAATCGCCACATTGCCAATCTTTCCCGAAGGACGTCTGACATGTTCTCGTTCGATGTACAATCGCGCCAGAAATCAGTATCCCTACGATCAGAAACAAAATAGTGTAACTGAATGAAATCAATAACACGTTCCCAGGTATACTCAACCGCCCTATTACAATGCTCTGACAGGATCTCACAATCTTGAGTCGTCTTGGGAAAATTCTTTGCTAGCAACTGAGCCGAAAAATCTGTTACCAAAATCGACGTAGCTTCGAGAGGCTCAACGAATCCCTGTGCTAAGCCAAGCGCCACACAATTTTTTTCCCAGAATTTTTTTCTAAAGCCAATTTTCATTGGGACTTTTCGCAAATCAGAAAACCCCAAGTCCCTACCCAGATAGGAAGAAAAACTTTCTTCCACCTGCGACTCAGACATGTGTGCCGATGAGTAAACGAACCCGAGACCTCTACGGGAAGTTAGAGGGATATCCCATATCCAGCCTGCATCATGTGCGGTTGCCAGAGTATAGGGAGCAATTTCCATGTTTTCGGTAGTCGGCTCTTGAAGAACCAAAGCAGAATCAGTCAGTATTTGCGAGGATTTATCTAAAAAAGGAACCGCCAAACGCTCCATTAAAACCGAACGAAAGCCAGAACAATCGACATAAAAATCAAACTTCTCCTCTTCTCTCGATGAATAAATTAAGGATTTTATCGAGCCATCACTATTGAGTTCTACCTGTTCGATCGTTTCATATTTATGTTTGACAGCAAAGCGCTCTTTTGCATTCTCTGCTAACAGAAGCGAGAATTTTGCCGCATTGAAATGAAAGGCATAATCTACCGCACCGCTATAAGGTCCCGAGGAAATGTGTTTGGGTGATTTATTCGCTTCGGCAACCAAATAGATCTCCGATAAGCGGGAGTACTCAAGACTATCGCGCTGGCTAAGCCAGTAATTGTTAACGTCAAAACCTGATGGGTAAGGTGAACTAAACGGATGATAGTAAAAATTGTCAACACCGTGTTTTTCCTTGTCCATCCAATTTGCAAATTTTATACCTTGCTTAAAGGAAACATCGCAGCGCGTAATCAAATCGATTTCCGAAATGCCAAATTTTTGTAAAGTTTCCTTAATTCGCGGCACAGTACCTTCGCCCACACCGATAACTGGAATATCTTTCGATTCAATAAGTGTAATTTCTATACTGGGATCACGGCTTAGCTCAGCACCCAAATGATTGGCTGCCATCCAACCGGCAGACCCCCCTCCCACAATAGCCACTCGCTTTATATTCACAACACAAATCCCCATAACAAAAAAGCCCAGCTAATGCCGGGCTTTTTACGAACGATATACTAAAGCACCAAACTTAGAACTTGTAGCTTACACCCAATTGGTACTTTGTTTCACCTTCAAATGACCAAGCAGGAAATCCTTCCAATAGGGGTCCTTTTATTACGTCAGAACGGTCGGCAGAAGCAGCGCCATACTGAACACTATCTTCCTCAAGCAAGTTGGTAATTTCCAGACTAACGTTAATTTTGTCGGTAGGCGCCCATCCGAAACTCAGATCCAGTGTGCCGTAATCATCGTGCCAGCGATCACCGTACCAAAAAGCACCTTCACGGATCAAATACTTAGATCGATAGTTATAGGCAGCTCGGGCAGAATATTGTGCATTTTCCCAATAGCCGACAACGTTGTAAGTATTCTCTGAAGACTCTGAGAATATACCAATTTGATCGGCAAAGGCTTCAGCTGGCGCATCAGCATTTGAATATGTATAGTTTGCAGCTATACCAAATCCATTATCGAATCCATGCACTATCTGTAATTCGATCCCTTCGATTTCGGCACCACCAGAATTTTTCAATTCCTGGACAGTCCAAACATCACCCGCTGCAGGATCTTCTATACCAATCGATTGTCCGGTTTGAATATCAGTTACAATGAAGTTGTTAATCGACTTAATGAAATAAGTCGCCGACACCATATTACCTTCACCATAATAGTATTCCAGGCTCAGGTCACTCTGATTGGACTTCAGCGGAAGCAAACCTTCACTACCTAAGCTAACCGTTTCATTGCCAACACGGTCGTCTGCGTATCCGGCAAAAACTGCGACCATATCTTGATAATTAACTCGACTTAAGGCCTGGCTTGCAGAAAAACGTAACACCAAATTATCGCTTAAATCAGCAACAATATTGACGCTCGGTAATACGTCACTGTAATCAGAATCGTATTTAGTCAGGCTATTGCTAAAACCGTTATTGACCCCGGTACCAGCCGTGCCGTCCAAGGCATACTGCGAACGAGTGGCATCAGTCGACACATAACGCAGACCAAAGTTACCTCGAATATTTTCAACTTCGAAATTGAACATACCGTAAGCAGCAATGTTTTCTTCTTCTAGGAACGAGTAACCCGAACGTGCCTCAGTCCACGATAAGTTGTCACGCTTTACGGCTGACACCATAGCGCTCAAATCGGGCTCAGGAGTTTTAAAACCATTTGAACCCACTTCATAAGTACCGCTATAAAGCGATGATGTTGGAACAGCAGTGCCGTCGATAACCCCATCATAATCAGAGCGCTCTACTTCGTGTTCTGTCCAGCGGAAACCTGTTTTGAAGGAGTTGATTGCGCCCCACTCTAAATCAAATTCAACATCTATCTGAGCATAGACCTCTTCGTCGGTATTAGGTCCTTTACCGACCGCCCATGTTTGCGGAGCAGCAGTTGAAGCGTAGTCTGCCAAGGTCATACTGGGATCAGCGGTTGGATTAATCTTAATTTCTTTCCCTGTGGCATCGATGGAGCCGGCCCACAAGGACATAGGATCTCCTAAAGAAGGAAAGTGTTGAAAGTTTAATGTCAGATCGGTACCACCATCCGCTTCGGTAGAACCAATACTACCGGTAACGGTAAAACCTTCTCCTCGAAAATCGGCACTTAAATCGAAGCTGTCGGAGCTCATTTCAGCGGTTCTACCCCACGTTTGGATAAAGGTTTCTGTGCCAAGGCTACCGCTCGCCCAACCCGGAGCCAAATCACCTCGTACTGCTTCAGGAATTTCGCTCTTCGTGCATAAGCCTGCAGCATTTGTTTGTGAGCAAGACCAAGAGTCCTCACCCGCTGGGGACTGAGTGAATAAGTATAGGCTGGTGTTGGTATTATCACCGGTTAAAGACATCGACATATAATCGAAGTCCATTGAAAAGTTGTCTGTCGGTGCCCACTGCATATTAACGTTTATAGCGGTGCGCTCTCGCTCTTGCGTAAAGGTAGTAGGTGCAACATCACCCCACCAGCGATAATCAGACTCTGTGCCACGGCGTACATAGTCCCGATCTTCTTGAGATACGGCCGCCAAAATACCGAATGTTTCGTCATCATTTTTCCAGCTATAAAGGCCGGATAATTCTGGCTCGGTATCTTCGCTAACACTTCCCTTCACCGCTTTTAGATTCAAATACGCTGTATTGGCATCCAATTCTAAAGCTTTGCGGGTTTTAACAATAACAGTACCACCAATACCACCTTCATTGAGATCTGCCTGGCTGGACTTGAATACTTCCATACCGGCGATTAGCTGCGAGGGTAACATCGAATAGTTGAAAGATCTGTCGACATTTTGCTGATCAAACCAACCGGTAGAAGCAATATTCTGTCCGTTTAACTGAGTCAACGTCATTTGCGGAGATGCGCCGCGTATAGAAACAGAAGATCCCTGACCAAACTGACGAGCAATAGAGATACCCGGAACACGGCCAAGCGCCTCACCGACGTCAGAATCGGGAAATTTGCCCACATCTTCGGCAGACACAGCATCTACAATGCCTGTTGCATTGCGTTTAATATCAAGGCTTTGCCTTAAACTGCCACGAATACTGGCGGTCACAACAACCTCCTCAATGACACGCTCTCCAGCTTCTTGAGCTTGAGCCAGCGTACCGAAAAGTGCCATCGCGCCTACAGATGAGTAGACTATTGCAGGTTTGTGTATCGCCTTAATAGCGCGAGCTAGCTGGTAGGACATTATCATTCTCCCCAATAAGAGTGATTATATAGAGCATTGTTCGATTTTTTTTGGTATCTGTAAGCCCTGCTCGCAATGCCGAATTGGGCCAGTCAGCAACGCGTCAATCAAAAAGACAGCGCTGTCTTGGAACGGACATTACTTAGAAAAGACAGCGTTGTCAAGAATATTTTTTACTTCTAGGAAAACATCTATGTACTTCGTTAATCCTTTATCCATAGCAAGTTATTAGCAAAAGGAAAAAATACCGGGATTAGTAAAACTAATTTTTGACAGCGTTGTCATTTGTTGCTAATGTTACGCATACTTAATCTAAGACACTGAATAAAAACGCGCCAGATAAGAAGTAACTTTAACCGGGTGTTCTCTTTTTTCCCTATTGAGCGAATTGAAAATCTCACCTTGAAAGGTATCGGATGAACGTAGCATTAGACAACCGGCAAACCGAAGCCCAATCGACACTTTTCCCTATCGTGGTGATTGGCGTCCTTTTCTTTATATTTGGCTTTGTCACGTGGCTAAATGGTTCTTTGATTCCTTTTTTGACCATTGCCTGTGAACTGAATCAAATAGAGGCCTATTTGGTCACGATGTCATTTTATCTCGCCTATACCTTTACCGCATTACCTATGGCACTGGTATTGAAGAAGGTCGGCTATCGCCGCGGTATGACCTTGGGGCTGATCATAATGGCACTGGGCGCTTTCCTGTTTATTCCAGCAGCACAAACTCGCGTATATGGGCTTTTCCTATCGGCTCTATTCGTTTTAGGCACGGGGTTAACGGTACTGCAGACAGCAGCCAACCCCTATATCGTCCACATTGGTCCCAAAGAAACCGCTGCTGTTCGTATTAGTATAATGGGCTTGCTTAATAAGGCTGCCGGGGTTGTTGCACCTATTGTCTTTACAGCGTACGTACTATCTGACATGTCGCAATTTTCCGAACTTGCGATGCAGCAACTTGGCGAAGTCGAAAAGCAAGTGGCGTTGGAAGCGCTCTCATCGCGTCTAACTCAACCCTATTTAATACTCGGGTCAATGTTGATAGCACTGGCTATGCTCATTCGATTGACACCACTACCAGAGATCACTTTTCTGAATAACAGCACGAACGACAACGACATTTTGTCAACTCGCGCTTTGTTACGGAAACCACATTTGCTTCTAGGTGTCATTTCACTCTTTTGTTATGTCGGCGTAGAAGTTATTGCAGGCGACACGATTGGCTTGTTTGGCAGAGAGCTAGGTGTCAGTAACTTTACGCAGCTAACTTCTTATACCATGGCATTTATGGTGTTAGGTTATATTCTTGGGATTGTTGCCATACCCCGCTGGATTAGTCAGGAACACGCGCTGATGGTCTCGGCCCTATTGGGTATTATTTTGTCGGTGCTCGTCATATTCTCAAGTAGCGAAAGCTCTTCTATCTGGCAAATGATGTTTAGCTGGACAGGGTTTCCCACCATTCCCAATGTCATACTATTTCTCGCTGCTCTTGGTTTCGCCAACGCAATGGTCTGGCCTGCAGTTTGGCCATTAGCCTTACGAGACCTAGGTGAAATGACAAGCACCGGATCGGCATTATTAATCATGGGGATTTCCGGTGGCGCGATATTTCCTTTTTTCTACGGCATGATTTCAGAATTTAGCGGCGATCCACAGTTAGCTTATGGAATAATGATTCCATGTTATGTTTTCATTCTTTTTTACGCTTTAAAAGGTTGCAGATTATGACAATCTTCCAGCTTGATGCTTTTTTGTAAGCCGTATTTAGACTTTAGAATTCGATTAGAAATATTAAATAATTTTGAGAGGTAAGATAGGGTGAATCCTGTAGATCAAGAGTTGCTTTACGTTGGTATCGATGGCGGTGGTAGCAAATGTAAATCAACCATTATATCAGCTTCTGGTCATATCAGAGGTGTAGGAACAGCGGGCCCCGCTAACGTTGTGCGCAACTTTGAGCAGTCGATAGCCTCAATATTAGAGTCGGTATCTCTTGCCATTGAAGATGCCGGTCTTGATTTAGACTGCATGTCTGAGCTCATCGCCGGCGCAGGACTTGCCGGAGTCAATCTGTCACATGGGCATGCGGCAATAAGCCGTTGGAAGCACCCTTTTAAGAAATTCTATATTGCAACAGATTTGTATATGGCCTGTATTAGCGCTCATGCTGGTAAGGACGGTGCGGTGATTGTAACCGGCACAGGTTCCTGCGGAATTGCATCGGTAAATGGCACTATCACTACCTTGGGCGGATATGGATTCGCCACGGGCGATACGAGCAGTGGAGCGTGGGTAGGCGCACAAGCAGTACGACATAGCTTGAAGTCAGCCGATGATTTAGCGCCTAAGACACGCTTACTGGATGCTATTTACCAACACCTTAACGTTGACTCTCCGCTCGCTGTGGCAGAAATCCTCAACGATGCACCGCCGTCAGTTTTCGCAAAAATCGCTCCGCTTGTTTTTGATATGAGTGAACAAGGCGATGATATTGCTACCGGTATTATTCAAACCGGTGCCGAATACATTAACGCCTTAGCTAGAAAGTTGTTAGAAAAAAAACCTCCTCGATTTTCAATGATTGGCGGGATGTCAGAGCGACTATTTCCCTGGTTAGATCACGATGTGCAAGAGAAACTGTCACCAGCAATGGAACAACCTGAAATGGGAGCCATCTATTTTGCCAAACAACAATATAGCCTGTTGTGCAAAGGCTAGCCCACCCATAAACACGAAAATTTTCTACCTGGTTTTTCTACTTTCAAATATTTTCGTACAAATAGAAGCAGCGACAATGAATGATGCCCAACTGACTCTAATTCCAATTCCCGCTAAGGTCGACTTTACAGGGGGTTATCGACTATTGTCTGCCTCCGACAGTATCGGCTACGATCATCCGGATTTTCGCCCGCTCGCCATTCAACTTCAAACCTTATTACGACCTGCCACCGGTTTTGACCTACCCGTAACGGACGGAGTAAACACTGCCAGTATAAAATTCGAGCTAGATACGTCTTTAGAAAATAAAGAGGCCTACCAATTGGTGTCGACAAACGCCGGAATTACAATCAAGGCGGCAAGCGCTGCCGGTGCTTTTTATGGCATTCAAACATTGCGTCAACTTTTACCACCTGAAATTGAATCGCGCGAGCCAAAAAGTATCGAATGGACGATACCCCTGGTAACCATTGCCGATCGCCCGCGTTATTCTTATCGTGGCATGCATTTAGATGTCGCGCGACATTTCTTCTCTGTCGAGTTTGTTAAACGCTACATCGATTTAATCGCCGCCCACAAAATGAATGTATTCCACTGGCATCTAACAGATGACCAAGGATGGCGCATTGACATTAAGCAACTCCCCCGCCTTACCGACGTCGGCGCTTGGCGTGATCAAACCGTTATTGGCCATACCTCTGACCGAGACTTAACCTTTGACAGTAAACGTCACGGTGGTTATTACACTCAGGCAGAAATTCGTGAGGTAGTCGCTTACGCCAAAGAACGCTTTATAGACGTCATTCCTGAGATCGACATCCCAGGTCACGCTTCGGCAATTTTGGCGGCGTACCCGCAGTTCGGATGCGTCCAGCAAGATTACTTTGTGCAACAGCAGTTCGGTATATTCCTCGATGTATTGTGCCCGACCGAAAAAACCTTTGCTATGCTGGAATCCATTTTTACCGAAGTTGCCGAATTATTTCCGTCTCCATACATTCATATAGGCGGCGACGAAGTCAAAAAAACACACTGGGAAAGCTGTGCGATTTGTAAAAAAACTATGATCGAAAACAATCTAGCTAACGTAAACGAGTTGCAGAGTTACTTTGTTCGCCGAGTCGAGAAAATAGTCAATCGATTGGACAAAAAAATAATCGGCTGGGATGAAATACTCGACGGTGGCATTGACCCCACCGCCACGATTATGTCATGGCGAGGTATGGAGGGCGGTATACAGGCAGCAAAACAGGGCCACGATGTAATCATGACACCGGTCGACACAGTCTATTTTGATTTTTACCAGTCAACCTCACTGGACGAACCCAGGGCAATTCATGGACACACTCCCATTCAAAAAACCTATGCCTTTGAACCAACACCAGCAAGCCTTACTGAGCATCAAGCGAAACACATTCTAGGCGCACAAGGCAATGTGTGGACGGAATATATGACCGATGAACACCAGGTTGAATACATGTTACTGCCAAGAATGAGTGCACTTGCTGAGGTTTTGTGGAGCCCGAAATCATTACGGGACTGGTCAAGTTTCAACCGTCGTTTACCCCAGCTTTTTAGACGTTTTGACATAATGGGTATTAAGGCTGCGCGATCGGTTTACAAGCCTTTCGCCGAAACTAAATTGTCCGACGACAATCAGTTGTTGGTCAATCTTGAGAGTTATCAAGAAAATGTCAGCATTCATTACACTCTGGATGGGAGTCAAGCTAATGCCTCATCACCACTATATGAAAAATCGTTAGTCATTAGCAAAGATACGATAATCAATGCTACCTCTGTCGACAAGACTAACGGTCTGGGCTACGGTGAAGAGACAGTGTCATTGACAGTCAATAAAGCACTAGGTAAAAACCTGGTATTTCATACTGCCGACGGATCAACCCAACTAAAAGAATTTAACGGCGAACTACTCAATAACGGAGTATTGGCAAGAGATCGTATTTTTCAATACCACGAGTGGACAGCTGTTACCGAAAATGGATTACAAGTCGTTGTCGATCTGAATGATCTGATCGACGTATCGACAGTCTCTTTAGGGTACGGCACCGATCTGCACCGCCGCTTATATTTTCCGTCCGGTTTTAGTATTTCCACCTCCGTAAATAGCAAGGACTGGAAAAGACTTCAATCGGCAAACAAACAAGACATAATTGATGCTGGGAATTCCATCGAATTAATATTCCCTGCGCAGCAAGCTCGTTTTGTCAAAATCGTTATTGAAAATGACAACCGTGCCTATTCAGCAGAAAGTAGACAGGAAACTTCTATGCCGGTCTATATTGATGAAATTGTCATAAATTAATGAATAGTTATCGAGTGTTTTCCAATACACCTTTATCTTATCTCTCCTGGTGAGAACAATATGAAATTAGAATGGCTTGACATCTCAATTATTCTCGGTTTTCTCGCACTGACTGTCGGTGTGGGTCTATGGTTATCTGGCCGGGCTCAAAAGAACATGAAAAGCTATTTTTTGGCGGGCAACGACATTCCCTGGTACTACCTTGGACTGTCTAACGCCTCTGGCATGTTTGATGTGTCCGGAACAATGATCGCAGTCGCCTGGCTTTTTGTATACGGATTAAAGAGCGCATGGATACCCTGGCTCTGGCCGGTCTGGAATCAGATTTTCATGATGGTTTTCTTGGCGGTATGGATGCGCCGCTCCAATGTATTGACCGGTGCGGAATGGATTAGCTTTCGTTTTGGCAACGGCCTTGGTGGGAGACTGTCACATATCAGTACGGTGTTATTCGCGGTAACTATAGTCATTGCCTTTATGGCTTACTTTGTCGAAGGTATCGGAAAATTTTCCGCTCAGTTTTTGCCCTGGGATTTAAGTTTTACCTTGATAGGTTTAACGATCAGCAGCGAAAACGGCTATGCTTTAATACTCATTGCACTGACCACCTTGTATACATTAAAAGGCGGTTTTTATAGCGTTGTTGGTACTGAGGTTATTCAGTTTATCATCATGACCGTCGCCTGTGTGATAGTCGGCTTCATAGCCCTGTCCTCCACCTCTGCTGAACAAATTCAAGCAGCAGTCCCCGAAGGCTGGGACAGTCTGTGGTTTGGGTGGGAACTCGGCATGGATTGGTCTGCATTGATGCCCGCCGCAGACCAACGTATAGAAGAAGACGGCTACAACTTATTTGGCTTTCTGTTTATCTTGATGCTGTTTAAGGGTGTGTTCGCCAGCTTAGCCGGCCCGGTACCGAGCTACGATATGCAAAGGGTTCTCGGCACCAAATCACCGAGTGAAGCGGCAAAAATGTTTGGTCTAACTCCGCTGGTTTTATCGTTTCCCCGGTACTTTATGATCGCCGGCATTACTGTCTTGGCATTAGTGTACATGGACGCGAGTGAGTTGAGTGACGCTAACGGCAAACTCGATTTTGAACGAGTTCTGCCGTTTGCAATCAGCGAATACGTCACGACCGGCTTTAAGGGCCTCCTGCTTGCCGGCCTGATGGCGGCATTTATGTCTACCTTCGCAGCATTTATTAACGCGGGCTCCGCCTACGTGGTTAACGACATATACAGGAAATACGTTAACGACAGTGCAGACGATAAAACCTACATACGTTTAAGCTACATAGTCACGGCGTCTATCGTAGTCGTCGGTATTGGGTTCGGTTTATCAGGAGGAAATATACAAGCGAGAACCGATTGGATAGTAGGCTTGCTCTATGGCAGCTACGTTGCTTCTAATATGTTGAAGTGGATCTGGTGGCGCTTTAATGGCTACGGATTTTTTTACGGTATGCTCGCCGGTATGCTTGGGGTTGTAGTGTTACCCTCCATTATGCAAGTACTTGATTTGGATCTATTAGCTATTCAACAGTTCCCCATTCTTTTTATCTTTGCAATGGTTGGTAGTATTGCGGGTTGCTTGCTTACCGCCGCCGATGATGAAGAGACCCTTAAAAAGTTCTATCGCCAAACGCGCCCATGGGGCTTCTGGCAACCTATCGCTGAAAAGGTGATGGCTGAAGACCCCAATTTTCGCCCTAATTTGGATTTTTCCCGGGACTGTTTCAATATAGTTGTGGGCATCATTTGGCAGATGACCTTAGTCGTGATCCCCATTTTCATGATTATTAGGAAGTATGACAGTTTAACGGTCGCAGTCGTAATATTTGTGGTGTGTACCGGGTTACTAAAACATTATTGGTGGGATCGATTGGAAGACTAGACGTCAACGACAAACTGAGCACCGATGTAATACCCCATCCTCACCGTTAAAGGTGGGGGTATCGAAAAATTAACTTTTTGAGATCAGAGGAATCTTACCTTTGGTCTCAATTATCAGCTAAAGAAACGCTTAGTGGCAGCCCCATCAACCCTTGCTGACACATAGGTATCGATAAACTCTCCATGACGTCCTAACACTTCCCTTGTTTGTCACATCAATTCACTACTGGGTTTACCTCGATATGCGTGTCGGGGTTTAAGTCCTTATTCGGATCAACTAAGTGTCCCGCAGGAAAGCTGATCGCGACCGCCGGGTCGGAAGTATCGAGACACAAAAAGTGGTTATTATCCCCGTCCCCCAGCTCCGCGAGTGCGACCGGATTGATCTCATCACTCGAACCGTTTCCCCGCTTTACCACCACACGATAAAGCTTACGTTCCGCGTCACCGGGCTCGTCGCCGTTAGGTAGGCGCACCCCCCCGTTCCAAGTTACTCGGATCACCTGCTGGATGCCCGCCGGGCAAGCTGTGCCTCTGGCCTTTCTTACCCATTCGCTTTCGGGTACTGACTCTGCCAGCACTAGGGAGGGCCCGGCGTCGAGCGGAGTGACATCCGTAAACGATCCGCGAAAATTAACCAAAGGCGTGCCATCAGAGAGCAGATCGCCAACAACACGCACCGATGCGGGTGGATCGTCAGGCGCGTCGCCGAACTCACCAATGAGCAGCACGGTTCTGAGTTCCCCAGGATCTTGCGCTGGTTTGAGGGTTACGCATTGGGGTGTGCGCAGATCTCCTGACTGCGTGACAATCTGGAAATCCTCGGGCTGTAGCGTTTCCGGATCAACGGTATGTGACAGCACAACTGGCATACCGTCCTTTCCAGAGGCACCAAAGCAAAGAGCATTTGCCCTGAACGGCAGGTCATTGTCGAGCCCAAAGAAAGCCGATAACAGATGCGACGGTTGTTTGGTCGCATTGACCGCGGCAGACACCACCGATGGTTTCTGCGCTGCCCTTAACGATGCCTCTGACTCTTGCGAAAGCTCCGAAGCTAGCGCCGGGTTCACAACGGCCAAACCCACAGTGACAACTAAGCCGCCGACCAGGCCCCTGACGTAGAAAAACGTCTTCACATTTAATCTCCCATTATTGATCGTTTCGCAGATAATGCCATAACTCACCAAGGAATTCTTGATGCATTCATAAAGGAGATTCATTGACTTGCTTGGCTATTCCCTCAGTCGAACATCGAACAGGCAGCAGCCATTTCCGTTACCGCTCTCTCCAGCTTGGTGACTGTCAGATTGGCAGCGCTTTGCTCCAGTAAATTTGCCAGTGTGCTGGCTTTCGCAGGCGTCATGTCGCCATCACTGACTGCTTTCGTTATAGCTCCACCAGCTTGCTTAATCAGTACCTTTATCTGTCGTATATCGGTATTGAAGGCTGCCAGGTCCATTGTTGGGTTTAGGGTGCTGGCATTGGCACCACGCGCCTCGGCGGCGCAGATGGCGTCGCGCGCCAGCAGACCCAAACGAATTGGTTTGAAACGCGCAATACCACCGGTAACATCCTGCGTTAACTCGGGATAGATGGCCTTACCTACGGCGCGCCGTAAGGGTGAGTGGGCGACATAAATACTGCCATCGGCAGCCACAACGCTCATGGCCAGAGAATCTTCCCGGCCTTCGGCAAAGTAGCGCAGCTTGCCTGTTGCTCGGTCTAGCAGGCCCATACCCATATGCAACATAAGGGTTCTGCCTAGTAATTTTTTGCCACCACCGATCATAATAACCACTCCGTTGGCGGTTACTGTCGCCGTCAAGGCGTTAGACTGCACATCGACATTGGCATAACCATCAAAGCCCGTTAGCTCAGCCGTCCACGCCCTACTGCCGCGCTCACCCTTGTCGATCAACTGGATCACGTCACTGGCGGTGACGGCATACAGCTCATTGTTATCCGGTGACACCGAGATAGAACCCACCAGCGGCTCGCCCACATCCACCCGCCACACCTCATTTAATTTACTATCCAGCGCAATCACGTTACCCGCATTATCAGATACATACAGGCGGTGGCCGTCTGCGCTGAGGGCCGGTGTTGATCCGGTGCCGCCCTGAAAGGTCTTGCGATTTAATACCTGAAATTCCAGCCCATCGTTACCGTCATCAACCAGGTCGAGGGCGTAAATTGCGCCGAGCTCGGACCTGCCGTCTTCGGTACCATCTTCTTCATCTGCCGCAGTAGCGGCCATATAGATACGGCTACTATCTGGATCGATACTGAAAAAGTTGGTCACCACACCGCCACCACCATAGATATAACTCACGGCGGATGAGAACAAACTCAAGCCTTCATCGGTTTTTCCAAAGGCTTTATCCATCAGCGGGTCGACCTTATTAAGGACAAATTTGGGTATATTCGTGCCGTTGCCACTGATGGCAGGCGCGCCGGGTATTTGTCCGATAGGTGCTATCAACTCACCGTTCTTGCGGCTGAATGCGAATAACGCCCCGGCTTTGGTTATCGACACCAGTGAATCTGTCGCCGGGTGATAATTGAAACTATGAAATTTAGCCGAAAGTTTTTTGCCGCTCTCCGAGGAAGAAAGGCTTAAACCAGTGGCAGTACTCCATATCGTTGAGCCATCCGGTCGCAGGGCCATGACGCGGTTGAAGCCCACGATATAAATGATCTGGGATCCGGGGTTTTCCGGGTCGTTCAATATAAAAGCTGGGCTGCTTGCTTGTATATCGTCGGCGGCGGGTATCGCCCAACGTCGCTCACCGGTTTTACCATCGAGTGAAACCAGCACCACGCGCTCACCGTGGTAGAACTGCGGGCTAAAGTAGAGATTGCCTTGGTTATCAAGCAGAGGGCCATTACCCACAAAGTACGCAGGCTCTGCCACCCAGTCGAGTTCAAACATCGGAGCGGCGACGCCCCAGACACTATCTGAATTGACGGTATTAACATGTATGGCGTTAAAGGTATCCGGCTCGGGGATAACATCATAGCTATGCTGGCCCGCAGAGCGCGCGCCTACCGGTTTCCATTGGGTTTTTTCAGGTGGGCCAAAAACCTTGGGGTTATGCGGCCGCCCGTCTTCAATGAAGATTTTGAACACGGCGAAGCTAATGATTGCGATCAATAACAAACCGACCACTTTTCGGGTATTCATTTTCAAGGCACTTATTTCCATGTTCACCACTTTATTAAAATTGATACTAACGATTGGCTCTTCGATGCTACTTGCCGATGCTACTCATAGGCATTGTCGCTTATGACTTACCCCATTCCCATTTCAAAAATGCAGAGGGTGAAAATTCAAAGGGATCCACTTCTGCCAGTAAGCTCTCAGTGCCATTTCGCAAAATTTCTTCATGGGTTTTAACAAAACTCACAATGGGTACCCTGTGAAAAGAGTGCTTTTAAAACTCTACTGTATTCGATTATAGTGATCACCGTAAAACGCACGGAATCATATTCGGCCAAATATCGATCTGTGTTCTTCAATGACTATTTACGGTCAAGTGCACTGAGAGCGAACGATGAAAGTAAGTCGACTTCAGCGTGATGTTTTTACGCAGCTAATGTCCGAATTAGAGAAGGCACGAGTTGCCCCAGAACAACTGTTGAGCTTGGCCCGACAAAAAGGAATGTCGGAGTTAGTCGCAGGTCAAACCGCATTTTCAGGAACCAATACGCTGGTAGTATTAGAGGCGGCAGTGGAGCTAACCGGAGATCGTAGTCTGGGATTACGCTTGGGCCAACGAGTTGGGATTGACAGTTATGGCACCTTTGGTTTTGCCTTGATGAGCTGCGCTAGCCTGAGAGAGTCCATTCAGCTATTGCTACGTTATGGGAAGATGTTTTTTAAACCAAACTGGGAATCGCAAGAGCATGACGGTGGACTATTGTTGCACACGAACTTCACTCAGGGTAGTCCAGCACAACAGCAGCTTGTCGCTGAGCTGTGCTTTTCACAGCTAAGCTTCATTGGAAGCTCTCTTTATCGAGGCCGAATAGAGGGGGCGGAGCTACAATTTACATTTTCCAAACCCGCCCATGTTGCTAGCTATCAGTCGATGTTGAACGCAGAAGTGACTTTCGGCGCGCAGCGCAATCAATTGTTTCTGCCGGGCCATGTTCTGGACACCCCAGTTAAAACAGCCAATATATCTGATCATGTGGTCTTTCATCAGCAGTGCGAGGAGATGTTACGCGGCCTCGCCAGCGCCCAGAAGACGACAGCCGAGGTACGGCGTCTGCTGATTCAATCCGCCGGTGACTTCCCCGATATTGCCCAGGTGGCTGACAGCCTCTATATGAGTGAACGTACCCTGAGGCGTAAACTGAAGGCAGAATCGACCAGCTTTCGAGCGACTTTTGAAGAGCTTAGGGACTTGCTCGCCAAGGAGTATTTGGCCAAAACCGACTTGGTTGTAGCCGAAATAGCACACCTGCTGGACTATTCTGAAACGGTGAACTTTCGTCGAGCATTTGTTCGCTGGAACGGTGTAACGCCCAGCCAGTACCGCCAGCAGCAGGCCGCGTAGACAGTATTCCGATTAATGAAATTATGCCACGAGGCTGCGGCGCCAGAGCCGGCCCGGCCGATCAATCCAAAGTAGGTAGCCATATCTGGCCGAATATAACCCCATTCATGGCCGAATATGATTCCACACTGGCCGTTATCACAGAGTATCGTGTCTTTTTCAATGGCTCAGGAGAAGAGACATGACAGTCATTACAAGCGCTTCACGCATGCCGGCAGGGTTGAACCTGGAAGTTCGGAATATCAAGTTTGAACTCAGTGAACAGTTATCGAAAGACTGGTTGGATAACGACCCATTTAAAACGGCTTTCTTTAACGCCCTCAGCATGAGTTTCCCGGCCGGAGAGCGCTTCTTTATAGACAGCGTTCGCCATTATCAAGATGAGGTAAAAGACCCAAAACTCAAAAAAGAAATGAGTCGCTTTTTTGGTCAGGAGGGCATGCACTCCCGAGAGCACCGTAAATACAACCAGGAGTTGTGTGATTTACGTGGTTACAGCCGGGAGAAAATGGAGGGCAGGACTGAGAAACTGATACGGCGAGGAGAAAAAAAGATGCCTCGTAAAGCTCAGCTCGCGGCAACTTGTGGGGTCGAACATCTGACCGCAGTCCTGGCCGATAAAATCCTCAATGGATGGATGCTCAGCGATGTGGCCCCCCAGATACGAAGCCTGTGGCAATGGCACTCAGCCGAAGAACTGGAACACAAGTCCGTCGCGTTTGATGTGTACATAGATGTAGGCGGTAACTATAAGGCCAGGAAGCTGACAATGAGGCTGTTTACCATTAATTTTCTGTTCGATCTACTGGCCAATACCACCTACATGCTCCGCCAAGACGAAAAGCTCTGGAAGTGGTCCACGCTGAAAAGTGGGTTCGAATTTCTCTTCGCCAAAGGTGGTGTATTGCGCGAAATGCGCGCCGATTACCTTAAGTATTTTACCCCTGACTTTCACCCCTGGGACGATGACAATCGACACCTGCTCGAGAGCTGGCATGCTCCCAAGACCGCTTGATTGGAGCCACCCTCCAAGCGGTGGTTCAGGTAATTTCTTCGCAACTCACAAACATTTTCGATACCCGGTAATGAGTCACCAATAATTAAAACGTCAGCAGATTCCATTAACCGGCAATGCATGACCGAATATAATCCCTTTGCATTCAATGCCCAGGCGTAGAATCGCCGTTGGGTCCGCAGAGCGAATTTGGAGTAAGGTTTTTATGACCGTCAATCGATCAAGCACTATCAGCTATGGCATGGGCGGCACACCTTCCGCCATCAAGGAAGCTGCCTACACCATGTTTGTGTTGCTATTCTACACTCAGGTGCTGGGGCTTGGCGGCACCGAAGCGGGTTTTGTACTGTTTCTAGGGTTGCTTTGGGATGCTGTGTCTGACCCGATGATGGGTGCATGGTCAGATAGATTCAAAAGTCGCTGGGGGCGCAGACACCCGTTCATGGTCGCTGGCGCATTACCCCTGGGTCTGGGCTACCTCGCTCTGTTTAGTCCGCCCGAGTGGGCCCTCGCCGATAGCACGCGTCTGGCCGCCTGGCTGCTGGCCTGCTCCCTATGGATTCGTACGGCAATCACTGTATTCGGGCTGCCGCATTTAGCGCTGGCGGCAGAGATGACCCAAGACTACCACGAACGTAGCCGTCTGCTGGGCATGCGCAGTGGCTTTCTGTTTTTTACCAGTATTATCGTGCCTGCCGTCAGTATGTTATTTATTTTCGGAGAAACCGCTGCCGGCCAGGACGGTCGTTTCATCTCCGAAAACTATCTGTCTTTTGGCTGGTTCGCAGCGATACTCACCTGGGTTACGGCGGTTATTAGCATCGTTGGTACACGCCACTATATGGAGGCCACCCGAATTGACCCACATAGAATGCCTTCCAGCGAGGGGCTGACCGGCATTGCAAAGGACTTTTTCAGTACGCTAAAAAACCGCAATTTTCGCAATCTGCTTTACTACGACCTGTCTGCGTCGGCGTCCTATGGTATCACCGCCACCCTGAATATCATCGCCTGGACCTATTACTGGGAGCTGAGCGCAACCGAGATGGCCATCGTGATGGCAGGACCCGTATGTCTGGCAGTACCGGCAGCACTGTGGACGCTGGGCCCGCTCGGCAGACGTTGGCCCAAACATCGCATTCTGGCAACCGCTACTTTGATGATGATTCTGGACATCCTGTGGCTCTACCCGCTGCGCATGTTGGAGTTACTTCCCGAAAACGGGCACGCTCTGGTGCTGGCTTTGGTGGCATTGCAGAACCTGTTCTTTGTGTATTTTTTCGTACTGCGCAGCGTGTCTTCTTCTTCGATTGCGGCAGACCTGACGGATGAACACGAATCCACCAGCGGCAAGCGTCAGGAGGGCAGTTTTTATTCGGTACTATCGTTTGCCGCCAAGTTGGCAACCGCGGCGGGCCCACTGTATGCCGGTATTGCGTTGGACGCGATAGGGCTGACCGAGGGCATGATGCCTGGTGAAATCGAACAGGGAGCGCTGACCGCCCTGGTGTGGGCAATGGGCATAGGCATCGTGCCCTTGCTGGTAATCGGCTGGCGCTTCGCCCTCAAGGTATCCATGACTGAAGAGCAGTTAAAAGAGATCCAGGAAAACATAAGAAACCGGGCTCAAGCCAGCACATAAGTACACGAAGGAATATTGTAAGGATTCATGCAGACAGATCTATTTTCCTGCGCAAGCTGCGAAAATAATAAATCTGTCCCGGATTGGCTAAGTCTTCAAGGCGTAACGACAGGTAACAGTGCCTCATGGCGTGCCCGCTACAATCAAGCCCTCAGACTGGACCGACAAAGAGTTGGTCCACAATTTCTCCTTTATCTATCAACATAATGTTCATAATGCTGTGGTAGGTGGCCGAGACGTCGGACCGCTCGTGCGCGAGCCCGACAAGCCCACCCGTAACTACCATATTTTCGTTTAATATCAATTAGTTAATACATCTTTCGAATGATCGAATATTGAAGCCCTCGGAAGGTAGCGACAAGTTAACTCCTGCGGTCCAAGGAAAACTAGCCCCTAGCTTCAAGCAACCGCCCTGTACCACCAAGGAGCATCAAAACGGCGCTATCGTATTTCAAGCTCAGGCATTTCAAAAAGCAAAGCAGTGAGCTTGTGATTGATATAGTAATTCTCTCTTCCCAACTTATGCTTGTGCAATAAGCCACCTTTTGCCAAAGCATCCAAATACCGCGCTGCGGTTGCGCGTGAGACGTTCAAGTCGCGTTCCAAAAAAGCCACTTTGGTATAGGGGTGTTGAAACAAATTGTTGATTAAATCCTGAGAGTAAAATTTGTGATTTTGGCGAATGCTGTTTTTTTGCTGTTGTAGCAATTCGCGAATACGCTCTATCAATGAGATTGTATGCCTGGCCGTGGCACTGACACCTTTGAGGATATAGATAATCCAAGCCTCCCACGCGCTGCTTTCTCGTGCCTCTTGCAGCCCTTTGTAATACGCACCTTTTGTCTGATTGATATAGCGGCTTAAATACAACACGGGAAAATCCAGCAAGCCGACCTTAACCAAATATAAAATATTGATGATGCGGCCTGTCCTTCCGTTACCATCATAAAAGGGATGGATGGTTTCAAACTGGTGATGAATAAGTGCCATACACACTAACGGGTCAAGCATCGTATCCGCATGAATAAAGGCTTCTAATTCACCCATATAACCCGGCACTTTGTCAGGAGAAGGTGGCTGAAACACCACCTCCCCCGTGCGCTCGTTTTTCAATACCGTTCCTGGGGTTTTGCGAAAACCTGCCCTATTGCCTTCCAAAGTCTCTTGAATATCTACTATGGTATTGAGCGTTAATGCTTCTTGCTCTTTGACCCTTTGATAGCCCAAATTCAAGGCTTGGGCATAATGGGCAACTTCCTTGGCGACAGGGTCAGGTCCCCCATTTTGAAGCTGGTATTTATAGAGCGCGTCGTGCGTGGTAATAATATTTTCAATGGCAGAGCTGCTCTGCGCTTCCTGCAAGGCCAGCGTTGATAGCAAAATACCTTCATTCGGGATGGTTTTGGCCACGCCTTTCAATTCAGCCAAGTGCCTGTGCGCTTGTACCAGTTCTCTTAAAATGGCAGGGGTTTCTGAGAACCCCACTGGAGGGAGGGGGGCTAAGATGGGAGCAGTCATGGTGTTCGAAACCTCTCAATCATGAGCAGATGGCGCCGCATTTGCTCAATAATAGCATTTTTTGAGCAAATAGATCGCTATTTCATCAAAAAAGGTCTCTTTTGCGCACAAGAGCGAGAAAGCTCTCAAGTAGCCTCTGCATGAATAGTTGGTGCCCGTGTCGTTGAATATTGCGTTATTGGACGTCTTGATACGCTGATCACTGGGATCAACATAGCGTTATATATCAACTGGTTAGAGTTAACATACATTGGTGGCAGTTGAGATCACTTTCCCCGTTTACATTCATTAAATTGAATATTAACGCTCGAATATGGACATAGTGCCCCAAAAAAAGGACATTAGTATACCATTACCCATTTATTTATATCTTATAAAGTGCCAAAATAGGGACATTATTGATATTTTTGT
>CAJVZD010000017.1 GCA_913019905.1 uncultured Cellvibrionales bacterium | reverse complement strand
ATGATATTAGCCGCCGCGATATTCACCGAGGTAATCCCCGAACCGCAAAAACGATCCAGTGTCACGCCACTGGCACGTACATCATAACCTGCGTCCAGCGCCGCCATTCGGCCTAAGTCACCCCCTTGGCGCCCCCCTTGCGAGCTGGTACCAAAGATAATATCGTCTACTTCCGCTGTATTAATATTGTTACGTTCTTTCAGCGCTTTAAGAACCGCAGAACCTAAATGTTGTGGGTGCTCATTGGATAAAGCCCCTTTCCCCTTTTTGCCGATACTTCTCGGTGTACGACATGCATCAATTATCCACGCTTCTGACATTGCTTGTTCCTCTCTTGGTTGGACTCTTATTGGTCGGACTCTAATTGGTTGTGCCTTGCTGGTTGTGCCCTGTCAGCTGCATCCTTCTTTCGAAAAGTCCTGATCTGTCGATACATTTCATTCTCCGAATTTCGAAACTAAAAGTTTGTGAGAATTGCTGGTAGGTAATGAGTTTATCGTGCAAGACACCTGATATAATGTCCAATGCAGTTTCTACACCTCCCATACTTTTCCCTTATGGGTGCGTTTTTTGGCAGACGTTGTTTAGGCAAGTTGTAATAAACAGGCCCTTTTATTACAACTCGCTCTGCTGTCTCTTTTCACGTTCCGCACAGATCGAGAGAATCCAACATATGCCGATTTTCAGCGAGCATACGCTGAACTCTGAAAATGCAAATAGACCACTATCTTGGCCCCAGCGGGCCTCCGATACAATGGCATAAAGTTGTATAAAAAATGGCTTTTGGTTACACTTTGTCGATTTAGCACCTCCTTTTAAACAGATAAGTAGCACAGAATGACAGCGATAACAGTGGCAGCACCCTTTGTACTCGATATGCTTGAAGGTGCAAGAATAAGAGGTTATGACATTGAAAAAATACTGCTTGAAAACGAGATATCTTGCGACATTCTCCAGCAGAGTCGAGCCCGAGTAACACTACAGAAATATGGAAATTTGAGTCGTTCATTAATGCGATTACTCGACGATGAGACCTTCGGCCTGTTGGACAAACCTCAGCGGCAAAACACCTTTAAATTGATGTGCTACAGCGCTATCAACGCTGAGACCATAGAAGAAGCACTGAAAATATTTATCGACTTTATGAATATTCTGGAAAATAGCCTTATTCATACGATCATTAAGGGCGATCGAATAACGACTTATCAGCTGACGCGACGCCCCGACGCTAACATTATCAACAGTTATGCCATTGAACATCTATTGGTTACTATTCATCGCACTTTGTGTTGGATGGCCAACGTACGTATTCCTATAATTAGAGCCGATTTAGACTATGCAGCGCCGACATACGAGAGCGAGTACCGCTATCTTTTTTATGGTGCACCCACCCATTTTTCGGAAAAAATGTGCGCCCTTAGTTTTAACTCACAAGCAAATAAACTGCAAAATGTGCGCAACAGCCAGCAGCTTAAACAGTTTTTGAAACTTGCGCCGTTAACACTGCTCACACAAACCATTCAATCCGATGATTTAGGCACCAGACTAAGAAACTGGCTAGAGAAAAACCTTCTCAATCACCAACAAGCGGCAGATATTGATCAGGCCTCCGAGTACTTCGATATGCACCCGCAAACCATGCGACGAGCACTCAAAAAAGAATGCACGAGTTTTCAGGATATTAAAATGGAAATTAGGCGTGACCTGGCTATTAATCTGATCAATAACCAACAACATAGCGTCGAACAGATTTCGGAGAAATTAGGGTTCTCTGAACAAAGCTCCTTTTTTCGTGCTTTTAAAAGCTGGACGGGATTAACGCCCTTGGCTTATCGAAAACTTGGTCTAAGACAAATCTCAAACGTCGGCAATTAACTTCTGATCTATGTCATCACGTTTCACTAGTTAAAAAGTGGATAACAAGCGCTGTCTATTTGTCACGGAAACTTCCTAAATATTACGGCGAGCCTTATACCTAACACCTAACACCTAGGTAGCGGATTTAAGTTAAAGAGAGAATGCTTTTTTCACACTTTTAAATCTTAGCTATAGTCATTATTTTTATCTAATACTATTTCAAAAATACCCACCGATTAAGGTGGGCTCATTACTTTCAAGTGGCCTGCCGCTAGTAATTAAGAAACCAACGAAACAGGCTCACGAGAATCTAGTCTGATTATTTTTATGAACACGCCATCATAATCAGCCACTCACAGACCAGCGCAGGCTTGTCCTGACCTTTAATTTCTATGCTGATTGCCTGCTTAATCAAATACTGACCGGCATTTTTCTCAGTCACATCGGCAATAGTGACAAGCGCTCGAACCTCACTACCCACGCGAACGGGATTGATAAATCGAACTTTTTCAAAACCGTAATTTACCCCCATCAAAATTTCTTTTGGAACCAGAGAAGATTTAGAGGCCAAATGAGTTAATAGCGACAATGTTAAAAAACCATGAGCAATGGTTCCACCAAATGGAGTTTTCTTGGCCGCCTCTTCATCAAGATGAATAAATTGATGATCGACGGTAACATCGGCAAACTGATTGACTCTATCCTGATCGATAGTAAACCATTCACCGGGCTCCATTTCTTTTCCGATATAATTGGCAAGTTCTGCTTTAGGGACGACTATAGTCATGATCTATATCCTTTATTACGATTAATGAGTGTTACGTTTATAAAAATCTATTATTGGAGAATTAGCTATCAACGGTTAGACCCTTTCCATTACCGGCTTACCATTGCGAAAATGAACAAATGGACCATCATCTTTCGGCGTGTGCCCTTCTATAATGCGCCGCTCTACTTCAGTCAACACCATACGAGTAATGTTAGGTAATTCGAGGCTTTTAGCGTCTTCTAAAGATACCCAATGAAGCTCAAGCAATTCTCCAGACCCTTCGGGTGCTTCGTGAACATCGCCCTGTATTAAATCTGCTTCACCCATAAAAAACCGTGCATCAAAACGACGGCTACGATAAGGAGGCGTGATCGCTCGGGCAATTAAATGGAGCGTATCAAGCCGGGGATTAACATCGTAGTTTAGAAATTCTTTCCAGTGCGGAGATTTAGTTTTTAGGGTTGGTGTATCGGGCTCCCCAAGCACAAGTCCTGTTTCTTCAAAGGTTTCCCTAATAGCTGCCAGCGCCAAGGCTCTTGCTCGACTTTCCGAACAACCCTTTGCTAAACGCTTAAGAACTTCCGGGTGAAGATCATTGGGTGGCCGTATTCGTCCATCACCGGGATCAACCTTACCGCCGGGGAAAACAAATTTATTTGGCATAAATTTGTGCCCAGCGGCACGCTTACCCATTAAAATCTTCGGCTGCTTCGCATCTCTACGTACAATAATCAAAGTTGCAGCATCTTTTGGACGCACAGCCCGTCCTTTTGATCGAATCTCAGCTTTCGTTATATATTTTGGATCAAAATTTTCACTTGCGGCCATACCCTCTCCCGATCAACGAATTGTTCTTTTAGTTAACAAAATTTAATTCTTGTATTCAAATTCGAAATCCATCAATAAGTTAGGATCTGAATTCATAAAAGGCACTGATAATAAACCCTAGATTGACATCGGTCTACCACGACATTGATTTTGCTGAAAACAATAGCTAAACCGACTAGCGTATAAAACAGTGCCTACTATTGATAAGATCATGTATTATTTTATATTCGCTAGCCTTTACACGAATAACTCATAACAATAAATTGGAAAGCTATTAGGAATAACCACCTTCAACTAACACAAATTAAAAGGGGAATTATCATGACAGTTCAAAACATTGATACGGGCACTAATGAACTTTTATCCGAACTCGACGCTGGTATATTAACCATTACTCTCAACCGTCCGGAAGCCCGAAACGCCATGTCCGGAGACATGATGATTGCGCTAAAAACCCAATTGCAGGAAGCTGAATTAAACCCGCAGGTACGCTGTCTGGTATTAACAGGTGCGGGTAAAGGTTTTTGTGCGGGTGGAGACGTTAAGGGTATGGCCGCCTCTGGAGATGGCACTGTAGGCGACAGAACAATTGATGGCGCTATCCATCAACAAAGAGTCATGCAAAGAGCGACTGCGGGACTACTTTACAAAATGCCAAAACCCACTATTGCAGCATTACCGGGCGCCGCGGCGGGAGCGGGATTATCCATGGCATTAGCCTGTGACCTACGCGTAATGGCTAATAGTGCCATCATGACAACCGCCTTCGCAAAAGTAGGTTTTTCAGGAGATTATGGTGGTACGTTTTTTATGAGCCAGTTAGTGGGCTCGGCAAAAGCGAGAGAACTCTTTTTTCTTTCAGACCGAGTCGATGCCGCCGAAGCTCTACGGCTAGGATTAACGAACTGGACCTGCGAGCCCGACCAACTGGCAGAAAAAACCAAAGAGATTGCTACGCGATTAGCTAGCGGCCCTACTGTCGCCTACCGATATATGAAAGAAAATCTTAATCGCGCTCTATCTTCAGGTGATATGGAGGATTGTCTGGACCTTGAAGCAACACACCATATTCACTGCGGCCAAACAGAAGATCATCGCGAAGCAGTCAAGGCCTTTGTCGAAAAGAAGGCCCCTGTTTTTAAAGGTTGCTAGTCAAAAAACTTTAGGGCGGTGACTTCATATAACCACCCGTAATTTCTCAAAAACCATTAAAAGAGAATTTCACTATGAGTAACAGTACTATTTACAACACGATTAAATATGACGTAGAAGACAATATACTGACACTAACTTTGCACCGACCGGAGAAGATGAACGCCTTTACCGGTGAAATGATGAATGAAATGATTGATGCCTTTGACAAAGCAGACGCAGATGATGACATTCGTGCAATTATTGTAACAGGCTCTGGAGATCGGGCATTTTGCGCAGGAGCAGATCTATCATCGGGCGCCGATACGTTTAATTACGAAAAACACAGCGAATCTCCTCAAAGTGACGACGCCAAACTCAAAAGAAAAGATGTCGACGGGGCCATTCAAGACGACGGTTCTGTTAATTGGTCCCACGAGGCAGTTAGAGATGGCGGAGGAAGACTCACCTTACGCATTTTTAAATGTCTAAAGCCTGTTATTGCAGCCGTTAATGGCGCAGCCGTTGGTATTGGCGTCACCATGCAACTGGCGATGGATATTCGGATCGCTTCAGAATCGGCACGCTTTGGTTTTGTATTCACTCGCCGAGGCATGGTCCCCGAAGCTTGCTCGAGCTGGTTCTTACCTAGAATTGTCGGCATGCCAAAGGCTCTCGAATGGACCTTTTCAGGTCGGGTATTTGATGCTCAAGAAGCATTAAATGGCGGCCTAGTACGCTCTTTACATAAACCCGAAGAGCTTCTGTCTGTTGCCAGAGGAATCGCCAGAGAAATCGCAGATAATACAGCACCTGTTTCAGTCGCGCTGTCTCGGCAAATGTTATGGCGAATGTCCGCCGCCGCCGACCCAATGGAAGCCCACAAAATAGATAGCCGAGGTATTTTTTCACGAGGACGCCAAGGGGACTCAGCGGAGGGTGTTATGTCTTTTCTGGAAAAACGTCCGGCAACTTTTCCCGACAATGTGAGTACAGATATGCCCGACTATTTTCCATGGTGGGACGAGCCTGAATACTCCTAGTTATTCACCCAGTGATATACATCATAGAGTTAATAGGCGGCTGCAGATCAAAAGAATGTAATACAGAATAGAAAAACCCTTTAAATTCATAATGATAGCGTATATCAACAGATTATTGACAGTAAACATCAATATCAAGCAGACGATATTTGGAAGTAAATTAAACTTGAAAGTCGTCTGTTGATCATGCTTAAACCCACTCTAATCTAAAAATGAAAAAGACTTTTATTTAATTTCCTTAAAAACTGCTTGCCTCATGGGACACTCTTAACTACTGTATACATATACAGTAGTTAAGAGTGTCCCATGAAATCAATAGACAAAATACTGGAAGACTCCAGGGTCTGGCGCGCCAAACCCAATCGGAGCTGTGAAAGCGGCCAGGAAAAAAGCATTAGCACCGGTGTAAGCTCACTGGATCGTCATTTGCATTGGCGAGGCTGGCCCCTGCATAGCTCTACAGAAATACTATGCGAAAACTGGGGCTCCGGTGAAATTAGTTTATTAACACCGGTAATGAGGCAGCTCAGTAAAAAAAAACGGAAAATTGCCTGGCTTAATCCCCCCTTTACTCCCTACCCTCCGGCACTGGATATGCAGGGAATTGACCCTACACAATGCCTTGTTCTCTATCCGGAACTCGCTCATGAGTGGTGGGCTGCGGAACAAGTATTAAGTTCTTGCGCATTCGCCATTGTATTAACATGGTTTTCAAAGCAAGCCTCAAATGTCGTGCCTTATCGACGCTTACAAGCAGCAGCAAATAAAGGCCAGTGTTTACATATTAATTTCCGACCTGTTTCTACCCGAGACCATTCATCACCGGCAAGGTTGCGCTTGTCTTTACGTACTAAAGAGGAACAGGTATTACTTGAGATAATAAAGCAACCCGGTGGCTGGGGAGGACAACAACTGAGCGTTAACCGTCCTGAATCTTTGTTATTTAAACAAACATCACCCCAAGAGTGGCCCGTTTATCAAGATATTCGTCGATCTAGTTATGCGCCAGCAGAAATTAGAAAGACAAAGCATACGATTAAACATATTTCTAAACAGATAACTCAAAGCAGGAAATCCAAAAATGAAATATTTACAGTAAATCGTCCCGATAAACTTACACCACAACTCTTAAGCTGAATTGTATGTGGTGGTTATGTTTTCGTTTCCCCTCGTTGATGCTTGATAGTATCGGCA
Organism: uncultured Cellvibrionales bacterium; assembly: GCA_913019905.1. Classification (GTDB taxonomy): domain Bacteria; phylum Pseudomonadota; class Gammaproteobacteria; order Pseudomonadales; family Dasaniaceae; genus Oceanicoccus. The sequence continues at coordinate 100,445 of CAJVZD010000017.1, read as the reverse complement.
TCCGTGAATCACCAAACCCGACAATAATTGTTGAGCAACATACTGTCTTACAATGTAATAAAAATGCCTATGAACAAGGAATACGAGAGGGACAAACGATAGCAACAGCGCTCAGTTTATTCCCTGATTTATCGATCAGACAGCGCCAGCCGGAAAAAGAAGTTCAATTATTGGAAGGCATTGCTTTGTGGGCCTATCGGTTCACACCTACGGTTAGCATCGACACCCATGCCGGAGCATTACACATTGAAGTAAGAGGTAGTTTACGACTGCACCGAGGCTTCAATAAACTTTACCAGAAAATAGTTCGAGGGATCGGAAAACGTAAAATACACTATTATAGCGGCCTGGCTCACAATCCTAGCGCCGCTTATTTAGTTAGTTACGGCGATTACTTACCTAGTAATTTTCGGTTTTCAGCAACTAAACTAGACGAAATAAAAATTTTTGAAACAATTAATTCTTTACCAATAACACTATTACCTTGCGATAAAGAAATTAAAAAAACACTACAATCCATGGGCATAACTCAAATAGATGCTCTCTTGAAATTACCCGAAGCAGCACTTAAAAAACGCTTTGGAAAAAATTTCCATCAACTTATAAAATTTTTAAAAGGTTCTGACAATGAACTGAAAACACTTTTTACACCGACCGATATTTTTCTAATGAGCCTTCACTTTGCAGGAGGGCTAGATAACAAACAACAACTTCATCACCCGATTCAAAAATTACTCATTGAACTACAAAGCTATCTTCGTCTGCGACAATGGGTCAATCGCGTCCTGGAGTGGGAATTGCACTACATTGATGGTGAAAAGGACCTTATGTCAGTTCAGTCTTCACATAATTTTTTCGATCTATCATCCTTAATCGAACTCACTTTGATGAAGTTTGAAAATTTCGAGATGCGCTCCAATGTAGAGACTCTCACTTTGTCCTGCAGTCAATTCGAGAACATCCAAATCGGTAGCAGCACATTGTTCGATTCAAAAAATGACAATGGCTTTCCTGATAAAAATGACTATGCCGATGAAAACTTCACCCTCTTATTAGACAAGTTATCCAGCCGACTCGGCGAAAATAAATACTACATGCTAAGTTCATACGATGATCATTTGCCGGAAAAATCCTGGCATAAAATCAACTATAATCCCAAAAAAAACAAAAAGAATAGACAGGAAAAAACCTTATTGCCTCGTCCATTATGGTTATTATCAAAACCTTTAGAAATTCATAAAAAACAAAAAACACTTTATTGGCAAGGTCATTTGGATTTACTTCAAGGCCCTGAAAGAATTGATACTCAATGGTGGAAACATCATGAGATTAGGGACTACTACATCGCCAGACATACAAACGGCTCTATCGTTTGGATTTTTAAAGATCAGATTAAAAAAAGCTGGTTTTTGCATGGGATGTTCTCGTGAACAATAAAGAGGATAGATACAATGAGCTTGATGATTTAACAATCACCCAATATCAAGGATATGCAGAATTACACTGCATAAGTAACTTTTCTTTCCTTAGGGGGGCATCTCATCCGGAAGAGCTAGTCAACCAAGCAGCGTCACTAGGTTACGAAGCCATTTCGATAACTGATGAATGTTCATTAGCGGGTGTTGTTCGTGCTCATGTAGCAGCCAAAAGCCGAGGAATTAAATTATTAATTGGTTCAGAATTTTTCTTGTCAGAAGGCATTCACTTATTACTACTCGCCTGCAATAAAAAAGCCTATAGCCAAATATCCGGAATAATTAGTCGCGCCCGACTGTCCAGCCCAAAAGGTAGCTATAAAATTTCTCTTGATGATTTTAAGAGAGAAAGCATTCATTTCTTAACTATTTGGCTTATAGACGATACTCCAGACAGCACAGATAATTCGAAAAACGAGTTTTTTGCTAGTGAGCTCCGTGAATTATTTCAAGATAAACTCTGGATGGGCATTACTCTCTCAAAAAAATATTTCGAACAGCAACGCTATCTGAGATTCTTCCATATAGCCAAACAATATAATATTCCAATGACGGCTTGTGGCAATGTGCATATGCATTCAACATCTCGCAAACCTTTACAAGATGTAATAACCTCCATTAGATTTAATAGTGAAGTACATCTCATGGGCCGGAGACTACTGTCCAACGGCGAACAGTTCTTACGCCCAATCAAACAATTAAACGCGCTTTATCCTCTGTCTTTGTTGGAAGAAACGCTGTCAATAAACGCTTTATGTGAATTTACTTTAGACTCACTACGCTACCAATATCCTGACGAGGTAGTTCCACCGGGAAAAACAGCCGAAACTTTTTTACGAGAACTAACAGAAGAAGGAGCAAGAAAGCGCTGGCCTAAAAGTATTCCCGACAAAGTTTCTCTGCTTATCGAAAAAGAACTCAGACTGATATCAGAACTAAAATATGAACAATACTTTCTAACGGTTTACGATATTGTACAATTTGCACGCAATCAGAATATTCTCTGCCAGGGCCGGGGCTCAGCTGCAAATTCTGCCGTGTGTTACTGTCTATTTATTACTGAGGTTGATCCTGCCCGCGGGCAACTGCTTTTTGAGCGTTTTATTTCTAAGGAAAGAAACGAGCCGCCCGATATCGATGTTGACTTTGAACATGAGCGACGTGAAGAAGTCATGCAATATATCTATCGGAAATATGGTCGGCAACATGCAGCTCTAGCTGCAACGGTTATCACATATCGTCCAAGAAGCGCTGTTAGAGATGTCGGTAAAGCATTAGGTCTGGATCAAGGCCTTATAGATAAACTGGCGAAATCACTTTCCTGGTGGAACAAGTTAGAGCAACTTGAAGAATTACTCAACAACGCACGGATTAAAACACGCTCAATCTCTGCCCAATTGTTTCTTCAATTGGTCGAAGAGATCCTCGGTTTCCCCCGGCACTTATCTCAACATGTTGGTGGATTTATTATCAGCCGAGAACCGATATCACAACTGGTACCACTCGAAAATGCGGCCATGGAAAATCGAACAGTCATCCAGTGGGACAAAACCGATCTGGAAGCTCTTGGACTCATGAAAGTTGATATTCTTGCATTGGGAATGTTGAGCGCTATACGCAAAAGCCTCAGCTATATAAGCACGCTTAATGCAGATGAAAGTCTCAATGATAGCCCGAAAAACCTCTCCGAAGCTTTTCAGCTAAGCGACATTCCCGCCGAAGATATCCCAACTTACAATATGCTTTGTCGAGCCGACAGCATCGGCGTTTTTCAAATTGAGTCGAGAGCTCAAATGAGCATGTTACCTCGACTACGACCGCAGAAATTCTATGACCTGGTTATTCAAATAGCGATCATCCGCCCAGGCCCGATTCAAGGTGGCATGGTGCATCCATTTTTGCGCCGGCGCCAGGGATTGGAATCTATCAGCTATGCCAACGATGAAATTAAATCGGTTCTGGAACGCACATTAGGTGTCCCCATTTTTCAAGAACAAGTCATTAAGTTAGCAATGATAGCCGCAGGGTTCACTGGCGGTGAAGCTGATCAGTTGCGCAGAGCCATGGCCAGCTGGGGACGTAATGGGCACTTGGAGCTATTTCGTGACAAGCTGGTTAATGGCATGCTCGAAAGGGGATATAGTCTCGATTTTGCCGAACGCTTATTCAGCCAAATACAGGGCTTTGGTGCCTATGGCTTTCCGGAATCTCATTCAGCAAGTTTCGCCTTATTAGCTTATGCATCCTCCTGGATTAAATGCCACCACCCAGGCGCCTTTTTCTGCGGCCTCATGAATAGCCAACCGATGGGGTTTTATGCTCCCGCACAACTTATTCAGGATGCTAAAAGACACGATGTTAATGTTTTACCTATTTGTGTTAATCATAGCCAGTGGGATCATAAACTTATTGACAGAAAAACGCTAAGACTAGGTTTTCGCCTGGTTAAAGGCATTCATAAAGAAACGGCAAATAGGCTAATGGATGCACGCCAACTAACATTGTTTAAATCAATGTCACATTTACTACAACGTTTACATCTAAATAAACATGAGAAAAATTGCTTGGTGCGAGCTGACGCCTTCAACTGTTTTAATAGCCATCGTTATCAAAGCCAATGGCAAATCAGTGGCGTCGAGGAATCGAGACCCTTATTGATTTATGAGAATGACGCTTCACTAGATGATGAAATTTTCCTCGAAGCACCAAGAGAAAGCGACGAAATTCGGTGGGATTACAGCTACACCGGTGTTAGTTTACGCCGACATCCAATGGCATTGCTTCGACAAGACTCTTATATTCGTCGCTGCAATAGCTCGTCTGATTTATCGACAATAAAGAATGGAAGTTTCGTCCAAATATGCGGCCTTGTTACTTGTCGCCAAAGGCCAGGAACCGCTACCGGTGTATTATTTATCACCTTAGAAGACGAAACAGGATACGCCAATGTGATTGTATGGAAAAATACCCAAAGTTTTTTCCGACAAGCTATTATTAACGCTCGTATTTTACTGATCAAAGGTATTTTACAACGCTCTGAAATCATCCCGGAATTAAACGCGGAAGAACAAACCCCCGTTATTCACGTAGTAGCCAATTTCATGGAAGATTTAACTCATCTAATGCCACTTAAAACTACATCACATGACTTTCATTAACAGTTCTGCAATATTAGACTTTCTTCACTAACATCTTACGCTGCTGGGATCACCGTTATCACCTCTACTTACTCTATCGTTTTTCCACAGCTTAAAACCACCATAGCAATATCGTATCTGATGGAAACATAGACGCTATTTTCAGCCGACATTGTTATCTTTGTCGAATGAAAATCACAAATAAAGATGGGGATTTGGGGACATCAATAACGGTTTCAAAGAACTGCTTTAGGATAAGAGCCTAACACTTTTAACATTCTTGAGGATTCTTCCAGCGTAGATAAAACACCATTGAGAATTTCTTGATCCTTATGCCCCTCGCATTCGATAAAAAACACATAGGCCCAGGTATCTGTACGTGATGGTCGCGTATCGATGCGAGTCAAACTAATTCCCGACGTATGAAAAGGCTCCAATAGCTTAAATAGCGCTCCAGGCTTATTATTTGCCTCTACAATTAGTGATGTTTTGTCATTACCACTTGCCGGTATATTTTCTCTACCAATAATCAGAAACCGGGTTGTGTTGTTTGGCAAATCTTCAATGCTTTCTGCCAATTTCATCAAATCATATTCTTCTGCCGCTATATCTCCGGCGATAGCCGCAATAGACGAGTCAGTCATTGCCATTTTGGCAGCTTCAGCATTACTGGCCACAGCAATTCGCTCTACACTGGGCCAATTATTATCTAACCAATTACGCGCCTGAGCCAACGCTTGCTGATGAGCGCAAATCGATCTAACTGAATCTGCCTTTGCATCCTGATTAACTAATAAATGTAACTGAATACGTAGTTCGACCTCACCACAAATGGTTAAAGACGAGTCCATAAAATTGTCTAGCGTGTGACTCACCATGCCTTCTGTAGAATTTTCTACGGGCACTACACCGTAATTACACTGTCCAGATTCCACCTGAGAAAAAACAGTAGCAATACTGGGCTGCGGCAAACTAATCACTGACTGGCCGAAGTGCTTGATAGCTGCAGCTTGGGTAAACGTGCCTTCGGGACCAAAATAGGCTACTTCCATAGGTTTTTCTAAGGCCAAACAGGCCGACATTATTTCGCGAAAGATGTGTGCTACGGTTTTACCACTGAGAGGGCCACTATTGCGATCAATCACTTTCTGTAGAACTTGCGCTTCTCGTTCCGGGCGGTAAAACATCACAGAAGATAGATCTTCAGAACTATTATGTTGCTGAAATTCTTTCAGTTTTGTTTTCGCTACCTGCTCTGCGCATGCCGCTCGCTGATTGAGCAGCGTATGAATACTCTGATCAATTTGATCGATCTCTTCGCGAAGCTGATCTAAACCTTTTATTTCCGACATAGCTATCTACTTGAACCTAAATTGATTTTTACATATTAGCGGGATTTGATGAAACGCGATTTAAGTATTTCGTTATTCAAAATCTTTCACAAGTACTATCAGCCTATCAATAGTTTCTTCCAGGACTACTCCGCAAATTGGGAATTAGAGATGAAACTAATATTTTCAGAACTTGCAACAACATTCACACGGGAAAATTTCTTAGCTTCTTTTATGGACTTTTTTCGGCCATTCCCATATTGACGTAATCGGCATCCGCTTTATCAGCCAATAAATTTAAAGGCACGGAGGTAAATTAAGTACTGGCGCCACCTTGAAAAAATTTATACTTACGTGACACTAAATAAACTTCTACAAAAACCAACTTTAAAATCACTAATTAGTGTCCTTCTAGAAATGGAAAAATGTCGTCGTTGCGAGCGGTACGGCTCGACGCTTCCACGCGGCAATCTGATTTTCCTAATGGCTTGATAGCTTAGTATTAATTCTAACGCCCAAAATTGCCTCGTCGCTACGCTTCTCGCAATGTCACTACTTCTGGATGGGCACTAATTAGTTATTGTTCCTCAGGCTCAACCGAGTCGTCGTCTATTGAAATAACTTCAGGTTCCTCTATTCGCTCAACACCGACAACATGCTCCCCTTCTTTGAGGCGAATAACACGTACACCCTGCGTATTGCGACCCAGCACTGATATCTCGTCAGTACGCGTACGCACCATGGTACCCTGGTCAGAGATCATCATTAACTCATCACCATCAAAGACTTGCACAGCGCCCACAATCGCACCATTTCTTTCGCTGGTCTGCATAAAGATCATGCCTTTATTACCTCGACCCTTGGTGGCAAATTCACTGAACTCAGACCGTTTTCCATAACCATTCTCAGAAACCGACAACATTCTTCCTCCATCCTGAGGAACCAGCAGCGATATCATCCGTTGCCCTTCAGCCATACGGATACCTCTCACGCCTTTTGCCGTTCGCCCCATCGATCGAACATCGTTTTCATTGAAACGAACCGCTTTACCCGCCGTACTAAAGAGCATAACGTCGCAATCTCCCGTGGTGACAGCGGTGCCGATCAAAACGTCGCCTTCTTCCAGTTCAAGCGCTCGCAAACCAACACTTCGCTGGCGAGAAAAATCGGTTAAAGCGGTTTTTTTCACGGTACCATTGGCTGTTGCCATAAAGATGTAATGGCCTTCAAGGTATTCTCGTACTGGCAAAATTGACGTGATCCGCTCATTTTCATCTAGCGGCAACAGATTCACCATTGGACGACCTCGAGCATTACGGCTGGCCAAAGGAATGTGAAATACTTTTAACCAATACACTTTTCCAACATTCGAGAAGCACAAAATCGTGTCGTGAGTATTGGCAATCATCAAGTGCTCAACAAAGTCTTCATCTTTTACGGCTGTCGCAGATTTACCCATACCACCACGGCGCTGAGCTTGATAGTCACTCAATGACTGCGTTTTCGCATACCCACCGTGAGAAATGGTGACCACGCGATCCTCTTCAGCGATCAAATCCTCATCAGTTAAATCGCGTAATGACTCAATAATCTCAGATCGACGCTCATCACCATATTCAGTAACAATAGCGACTAACTCTTCGCGAATAACGTTCATCAGCTTAATCGAGTCCGCCAGTATGCTAAGGTATTCCGCTATCTCGAGGAGTTTCTCGTGATATTCCTTCAATAATTTTTCGTGTTCCAAACCGGTCAGCTTCTGCAAACGCATATCGAGAATAGCTTGGACCTGTACAGGAGATAAATGATATTTTCCGTCAACCATGCCCAAACCTTCAGGCAAATCATCTGGACGACAGGCGTTTTCGCCTGCACGTTCTAGCATTGCAGTCACATCTCCTAACTCCCAACCTTGGGCCGCCAATTTCTCCTTGGCCTCGGCGGTGGTATCAGAGGATTTGATCAGTTCTATCATCCGATCAATGTTTGAAATCGCAACAGCCAAACCTTCGAGAATATGACCGCGCTCACGGGCTTTACGCAATAGATACACAGTACGACGCGTGACGACTTCACGTCTATGACGTACAAAATGCTCCAGTAGTTCTTTTAAATTCAGAATTCTAGGCTGGCCATCGACCAGAGCCACAATATTTATACCAAAAACATTTTCCAGCTGAGTCTGCGCATAGAGATTATTAAGACAGACCTCGCCCATCTCACCTCTTTTCATCTCAATGACAACACGCATACCGTCTTTATCAGACTCATCACGTAGCTCGGCAATACCTTCGATCTTTTTCTCTTTTACCAACTCGGCGATTTTTTCAATCAGGCGAGCTTTGTTCACCTGATAGGGTAATTCATGGACGATAATGGTGTCTTTATTGGTTTTCTCGTTACTAATAACTTCGGCCCGTGCCCGAACATAAATTCGACCTTTACCGGTACGGTACGCTTGAACAATACCCGCGCGACCATTAATAATGGCCGCTGTCGGAAAATCTGGCCCTGGAATAAACTCCATCAGCTCGTCGATAGTAATATCAGGGTTGTCAATAAGCGCTAAACAACCGGTAACAACTTCATTCAAATTGTGGGGGGGAATATTGGTTGCCATACCAACCGCAATACCGGAAGAACCATTCACCAACAAATTGGGAACTCGAGTCGGCATAACCTCGGGAATATGCTCTGTGCCATCATAATTGGGCACCCAGTCAACCGTCTCCTTGTCGAGATCAGCTAATAGTTCGTGGGAAATTTTCTGCATGCGAATTTCGGTATAACGCATTGCTGCTGCTCTGTCGCCGTCAACAGAACCAAAGTTACCCTGACCATCAACCAACATATAGCGTAGAGAGAAAGGCTGAGCCATACGCACAATGGTTTCATAAACAGCAGTATCACCGTGCGGGTGATATTTACCAATGACATCACCCACCACACGTGCTGATTTTTTGTAGGACTTGTTCCAGTCATTATTCAGTTCGCTCATTGCAAACAATACCCGACGGTGTACAGGTTTTAGACCATCACGAACATCGGGAAGCGCCCTACCGACGATAACGCTCATGGCATAAGCCAGGTAGGATTGCTTCAGTTCATCTTCGATATTAACTGGCAGAATTTCGTTGCTTAACTCACCCATACAATATGGTATTCCTGTATTTTACAGCGGTAATATTTACGAATGCTGATTGTTTTTGGTTTGTTTATTCTTTCTCACTAAATTCTTTCTTACTAACTCAATCTTGAAAATAACTGCTACGAACCTTTACTAATAGCCGAGCTTATCGCTCGACTAACACACTGAGCCCACGACCCAAAGCCTCTAACAAAAGAGGAGTAAGTGCCAGTAAACAGATTTTGTTCATCGGCAGTCATTATCATTATTATTCGCTACGGCCTATTTATCGCCCTGAACCTTGATACTCGCAAGTTGTAAATCTTGATAACTCTTTAGAGAACCCACGTGAGAACTTAGATAACTCACAAGAAAACCTACTAGAGAATCCACAAGAAAACCCAGCAGATCGCGCACTAAACAAGACAATAGATAATGACAACAAAATCAAAAAAATCCGGCTGCCTCGCGCAGATTATTCAAGAGCGAAATCATACCATAAATCAATACGATACGGACAGCTTTGTGGACTAAAAATCCTCAATTTCGAGCTTAGAAAAAGCCTTAGAATTCAAGTTTTAACGGCGACATTGACTGGATTTTACCGGTATACTGACAAACACCCACGAATATCGATCAGAAAGAATTTTCATGAGCCAAATCAACGCAAATATCACTGCCAACCCGCAGGCCATTGACACCTTAATTTCTGCGCGCTGGATCATTCCGATCAGACCCGAAAAAAAGATATTAGAAAACCACGCCATTGCAGTTAAAGACGGAATTATTATCGCCATTGTTCCCGCGAGTGCTGCCGAACGACAATTTCAAGCTGAAAATCGCGTAAATTTACCCAATCATTTGCTTTCACCGGGATTGATTAATGCCCATGGCCACGCTGCAATGTCTTTGTTCCGAGGCATGGCAGATGACACGCCTCTTCAAGAGTGGCTTCAGGATCACATTTGGCCAGCAGAAGAAAAATGGGTCAGCGAAGAATTCGTACGCGACGGCACTCAACTCGCCATGGCTGAAATGCTACGCTCCGGCACCACCACGTTCAGTGACATGTACTTTTTCCCGAATGTTACCGCTAAAGAAGCAAGCCAGGCAGGCATGCGAGCCCAGATATCCTTCCCCGTATTCGATTTCCCATCAATTTGGGGACAAGATCCCGATGACTATATTCGCAAAGGCTTAAAAGTAAGAGACGACTTTAAACACAACGACCTCATTGAATGCGTATTTGGCCCCCACGCACCCTATACGATTAGTGATGAACCACTAAGGCAAATCGCAAGACTGGCAGCGGAGCTCGACATTGGCATACATATGCACGTGCACGAGAATGCCCAAGAAATCGCTGATGAACTGCACAAAAGTGGCAGCCGCCCGATTGACCGACTCCATAAGCTGGACATACTAACTCCAAAAACCCAACTCGTTCACATGACCACACTGAACGGAGAAGATATCACTCAAATTAAAGAAACTGGGGCCCATATAATTCACTGCCCGACCTCCAATTTAAAGCTGGCTAGTGGCATGAGTCCAATCGATACACTCATGAGCAACGGCATCAATATAGCCATTGGCACAGACAGCGCCGCGAGCAATAACTGCCTGGACCTATTTAGTGAAATGCGCATTGCTGCCCTCTTAGCAAAAGCCGTGTCAGGCAATGCATCTGCACTCAACGACTGGCAAACACTCGAAGCGGCAACTCTTGGCGGAGCTAAAGCATTAGCTATAGATAATAAAGTTGGCTCATTGGAAATCGGTAAACGTGCCGATATTATTGCCCTGGATTTTAGCCAGCTCGAACAACAACCCTTACACCAACCCATCGCTCAACTCGTATATACTCCCTGCGGCCACCTCGTCACACACAGCTGGGTCGATGGGAAACCGCTCATGGCTGACCGGCAGCTACTGACCATTGACGAGCATGCCGTTATATTCAAGGCGAGATCATGGCTTGGGAGAATTGCGAACAACAACTAGCTTCTTAAAAGTCGGCCTAAAACTTAGACTAACTAACAGCGAGTCGAGCAGACAATCAAGCAGCCACCAAATAGACCATCAAACAGACAACCGAGACAGAAAATGACGACTATTAATGTAGATAAGGCTGAAATTGCCAAATTTGAACAACTGGCAAACCGCTGGTGGGATAAGGACAGCGAGTTTAAACCCCTGCATGAGATCAATCCATTGCGCAGCAACTATATTGATCGCCATTCCCCCGTCGCAGAAGCAACACTGCTGGATGTTGGCTGCGGAGGCGGTATTCTCTGTGAAGCAATGGCACAGCGTGGTGCAATCGTTAGCGGCATTGACATGGGAGAAGCACCCCTCTCTGTTGCCAAACTGCATCAGTTGGAATCATCAGTAGAAGTCAACTATCGCCAAATGACAGCTGAAGACCTGGCGGAAAAAGAAGCGGGGCAATATGACATTGTCACCTGCCTGGAGATGCTGGAACACGTACCAGATCCTAGCTCCGTCGTGCAGGCATGCGCAAAATTGGCAAAACCTGGCGGGCACATTTATTTCTCTACACTGAACCGAAATCCAAAATCCTACCTTTTCAGTATTATTGGGGCTGAGTATTTGTTACAACTGTTGCCACGCGGAACACATAACTATGAAAAATTCATTAAACCATCCGAGCTAGCTACTTGGGTTCGCAACGCAGGATTAACCCTAACAGATATGACCGGCCTAACTTACAACCCCATTACAAAAAATTATCGCCTAAATCCCGACGATGTCGATGTCAATTATCTAATGCATACACAAAAAGAATGTTGAGCGACTCAGCCTCACCCTTAAAGGCTGTCTTATTTGACCTTGACGGTACCCTACTCGATACCGCTCCCGATTTTGCAATCGTTGTTAACCTATTATTGCAACGCCATGGAAAACCCCCGATCGAATATTCATTAATTCGAGCAACAGTATCAAATGGCGCCAGAGCACTCGTCTCTTTAGCTTTTGGGATTAACGAAGGTGACAGCGAATTTGCCGATTTACGACAACAACTTTTGGAACTCTACAGCCAACACCTGAGTGTAAAAACAAAACCTTTCGACGGAATTAACGAATTGCTAGACTGGCTTGAAGCACAGCGTTTATCCTGGGGAATTGTCACGAACAAACCTCGCATTTATACCGAGCCTATAATTGAAAACCTAGGCTTAAGCGAACGCTGTGCAACAATTATCTGCCCCGATGACGTACAGCGAACCAAACCCGACCCGGAACCTCTTTATTTGGCCTGCAAGCAAATGCAATGTGCCGCGGAGCAAACGATTTATATCGGCGATCATCGACGTGACATTGAAGCGGGAAAAAATGCGGAAATGCGTACAATCGCGGCTAACTACGGCTATATTAATAGTGTCGACCCAGCAAAAAACTGGAACGCCGATTTTTATGTAGACCATGCCAGTGAATTGACGCCTTTAATAAAGTCTCTATTGTCGTGACGTCAAAAACGATAGTCGCTGCCAAGGAAATTACGAGCACAATCTAATACACTTCAGTTAAAACGACTGAATAAACTTCGGATATTCTGCAACATGCCTACTATCGACAGTCCAAATTTATATAACAGTCCCGAAAACCTATTGGCGGAACGAACCATTGTTGTGACGGGAGCCGGGGATGGCATAGGCCGATGCGCAGCTCTCACCTTCGCCAAATACGGAGCCACCGTCGTATTAGTGGGAAAAACGATTAAAAAACTAGAATCGATATACGATGAAATTGAAAATTCTGGCTATCCACAGGCCGCCATCTACCCCATGCACCTCGGTGGCGCGGTGATGAAAGACTACCGCGATATGCGCAGCAGTCTTGAAAATGCCTTTGGCTGCATCGACGGCTTGTTACACAATGCAAGCGTCCTCGGCGATCGGAAATCTATCGCGCAAACCAATAGCGACGAATGGCTGGAAGTCATGCATATCAATGTAAACGCGCAATTCATGATGACTCAAGCGCTACTTCCCCTACTGGAAAAATCTGTTGATGCTTCAATTATATTCACCTCATCGAGCGTTGGCCGCAAAGGACGTGCCTATTGGGGACCTTATGCCGCCTCTAAATTTGCAACTGAAGGATTAATGCAAACACTCGCAGATGAACTGGCCAATACCAGCGATATCAGAGTCAACTCCCTTAACCCGGGGGCAACTAATACAGCCATGCGACGCACGGCCTATCCCGCTGAAAGCCCAGACAAAAATCCGCTGCCAGAGCAGATAATGCCGGCCTACTTATACCTCATGGGCATCGATAGCAAAGGAGTCAACGGCAAAGCCTTTGACGCGCAACCAAAATAAAACTTAGCGCACAAAGCATCACTCAAATCGTGATTAACCGAACAGAGTTAGTCCCAAACACGAGCCTGCCCCAACGCCAACTTCTTATCGATTAGCTCCATTTCGCACTCTTTCATATGCGGCAACTATTTGACGATCTTCAGTCTATTCTTGCCGCTTTTGCCGCTTAAGCAAATTTATTCATGCAAAATAAATCTTTATTTTCTTTTTAATTCAAATAGTTACGACAAAAAGACTCATCTTGGCATAAAAATCGCTTAACAGACTTGAGATTTTGGAGTTTTGCGAGTCCACGCCTTAAACCAGCAGGCAATGGGCATTATTTGAGGTTACATTCGTTATGCCAACAACAGTTCAGCAATCCAATACTTTCGCCTTACCACAAAGGCCAAAAGAACAAAATCGCGGATTGGTCATTGATAAAGATCAGTATCCGAGCCTACGCCTGCAGCTAATTAACCATTTGCAAACCAGTTTAGAACTGGAGCAAATTTTGAAGCTGTTTTTTGACGAAGTCCAAAAAAGCATCCCCTTGGGAAGCCTTGAATACTCCAATTCAAGAATACAAAAAAATGTAAACTTTGGCTCAGTTACAAAAAACAGCTGTGAATACAAACTGGAAAATCAACAAGAACCGCTCGGAACAATTACCTTTACCCGCGCCAGGCGGTTTGTGGAAACTGAGCTGGAACTACTAGAAACTTTTCTGGGCTGTCTTATCTGCCCCATTCGCAATGCGCTCATGTATCGTGAAGCCGTAAAAAGCTCGCTTATCGACCCATTAACCGGCGCGGGCAACCGGTTAGCACTAGAAAACACCCTAGAACGCGAAGTGGGACTGGCTTTGCGACACAATCAACCGCTGTCTGTCGTCGTTGTTGATATCGATAATTTTAAAGTCGTAAACGATACCCATGGCCACGCGGCCGGCGACGCCGTTTTGGCGAATGTAGCAAAACACCTCACCACATGCAGCAGGGAAACAGATTCGGCCTATCGAGCTTTCCGATACGGCGGCGAAGAATTCGTTCTGGTATTAAGCAATACAAGCACAGCCGGCTCTCTTATCGTCGGAGAACGTATTCGCTCCTCCATTGAATCATTAGAAACAAATTATACCGATCAGACACTTAAAGTGACTGTCAGTGTGGGAGTATCTTCTCTTCTAAACGACGACAACATGTCACGGTTATTCCAACGTGCTGATAAAGCACTCTACAAGTCCAAACACCTGGGCCGAAACCGCGTCGTTAGTGCGGGATCATTGCAGCTTGAACCCATGGACCTGGTTATTTGCTAATTGAATAGGCTAGGCTGGGTTGCTCCAGATATTGCAGATATTATAGGTATTGCAGCTATCTCCGCGGCTTGGTCGCGCGCTTAATACCGCGATTTTTCCGCTGTTGACGTTCGAGACTCTGAACTTCTTTTGGCATTAACTTCGGTGTTTTTGGCGCTTCCATTTCAACCATTTTATACAATTCGACCATTTCCTTTGCGGGCATTTCTTCCCATTGCCCCTGACGTAACTTGGACGGCAAAAAGACCTTCCCATAACGCACACGCTTTAAACGACTAACTTGTACGTCTTGCGACTGCCACAAACGACGAATCTCCCGATTCCTTCCCTCCATTAACGCAACATAATACCAGTGGTTCGCACCATCTCCGCCCCCGTCAACGATATCGGTAAAACGCGCTACGCCGTCATCGAGCATAACCCCTTCACGCAGCCTATTTAACATAGGCTCATCAACGTTTCCAAGTACGCGACACAAGTACTCCCTATCTATTACGGAAGACGGGTGCATTAACTTATTAGCCAAATCGCCATCGGTAGTAAATAACAACAGTCCGGTGGTATTGAAGTCCAGACGGCCGATCGCTATCCAGCGGCCATTTTTCAAAGTGGGCAACCCCTCAAATACGGTTCGCCTACCCTCAGGATCATTTCGTGAGCAAATTTCACCTTCGGGCTTGTTATATATTAACACCCGCCCCGTGCCTGCGGCTTCTTCGATCGCAATAAGCCTGCCGTCCATCGTAATTCTGTCGCGACTTGACGCACGGTCGCCGAGGGAAGCGGTCTTGCCATTAACTGAAACGCGCCCAGCGGAAATGACTTTCTCCATTTCGCGGCGAGAACCCAAGCCAGCTTGAGCAAGTAATTTTTGTAGTTTGTCGCCTGCAGGTGAAGTAGTCATAATAAATAGTAACTGTAATAAAAAAGGTGAGCGTGAAGTGTATTAGGTGCTAGCAATAAATCATTTTTTGGTGATATCAAGGCTCTGAATCCACATACCTGTCTGCCTCGATGCTCATAGGTTGATCAGAGAGCTCAGCGGTTTCAGAATCCGAATCTAAATCGGCGCCTTCGACCCTAGTTTCAGTGGCTTCCATCTTAATTTCAGAGTCTTCGATTTTAATTTCAGAGCCTTCGAGTTCAGCCTCAAAATCTTCGACCTCAACTTCAGTGCCTTCAAGCTCAATTTCAGAACCTTCAACTCCAGGATCTTCGTTCCTATTGGATGATGGATCGACTTTAGCCTCGCTGTCATCCGCCCCATCAACGAAATCCGACAGCACCACAACATTGTCTTCTTCAGGTAGAACAGCAGCTAACCCTTCTTCACGCACTGTATCCTCAGCATCCACCTCGGTAAGATCTGGCGTATCAACGCCTTCAAGTGCTAACTCTCCATTCATACTATCCAGGTCCCGAATTTCGGCCAGCGACGGCAATTCATCCAGACTTTTTAGATTAAAGTAATCAAGAAACCCACGCGTTGTCGCATACATTGCCGGACGACCGGGAACATCTTTATGCCCAACAACACGAACCCAGTCTCGCTCTAACAAAGTCTTTACAATATTAGAGCTAACCGCAACGCCTCGTATTGACTCGATATCACCACGGGTTATTGGCTGGCGATAGGCAATCAGCGCCAAGGTCTCCAGTAGTGCGCGCGAATATTTTTGTGGTTTTTCATCCCATAATTTTGAGACCCAGGCAGAAACATCTTGTATAACCTGAAAACGATAGCCACTGGCAACTTGCTGTAATTGAAAACCACGGCCGCGACAGTTATTCTGAATATCTTCTAATGCCGCGCGAATCACGTCATTAGCAGGGCGCTCCTCACTTTCAAATAAGTCTGCCATCTGCTGCACGGACAAGGGTTTACCGGAGGCCATAAGAACACCTTCCAGAATGCGTTGTAATAATTCGTTATCAATGATGCTCATTATGCTCTTGCTTTAACGTGAATAGGACCATAAGCCTCGGCTTGAACTATCTCAACCAAAGACTCTTTAATCAATTCCATAACCGCCAAAAAAGTCACCACCACCCCTAACCGCCCTTCTTCTATCGTAAACAAGGACACAAATGGCGTGAAATGATTATCAGACAGTCGATCTAGAATTTGTGACATTCGCTCTCTAGTAGACAATTTTTCTTTGGCAACATGGTGGCTTTCAAACATATCGGCGCGACGTAATACATCGGTAAGCGCCATCAAAATCTCTTTCATTTCAACAATAGGCTCAGGACGCACTTTATCGAAATCGGGAGGCTCTACTTTTGCCTGAAAGATATCTCGCCCCATACGCGGTACTCCGTCGATATCTTCTGCTGCATTCTTAAACCGCTCGTACTCTTGCAATCGTCTAATTAACTGAGCACGGGGATCTTCTTCGTCCTCATCCAACAACTCGGAACGAGGCAACAACATTCGCGATTTAATTTCCGCGAGCATGGCAGCCATTAACAAGTATTCAGCTGCCAGTTCAAATTGCATAGAGTCCATCATCGACACATATTGCATATATTGCTGAGTGATTCGGGAGACATTAATTTCCAGAATATCGATATTTTGACGTTTAATCAGATAAAGCAATAAGTCGAGCGGCCCCTCAAAAGCCTCCAGAAAAACCTCCAGAGCATCTGGGGGAATATATAGATCCTGCGGTAATTCAGTGACCGCCCTTCCCTGCACGACGGCAAACGGCATTTCACTTTGTCCGGCACCAATTTCGCGCAGCTCCTGTAATCCGGGGCTTACCGCTTCTACATTTTCAATACTTTCGATTGAGGCTATATCCCCATTGGCATTTAATTGCTCAGATTCTCTCTCTGCAGGAACCTGTTCTGTCTGGCTGATGACTTCAGTAGCCCCCAAGGCAGAACCACCCTCATTTGATAATTGATCTTCCGCCGAACCCAATCTAGACTCGCCATCGACAGACTTCCCCATGCCAGACAGCTCAGCATTCGCTGTATGTGACGACTCTTCGCCTATAGCAGCTGATTCCGCTTCCGGGTTATCGGAGGCATCTAATTCAATGGCATCTGCCTGCGGTGACTTTTCCAGATCTTCTTTCACTATTGATTACGAACCTTGATTTCTCGATTCCGACAGTCTCGTGAGACAAACACCATAGAGTCTGGTGG
The DNA here is from genome assembly GCA_913019905.1 of uncultured Cellvibrionales bacterium. GTDB lineage: Bacteria > Pseudomonadota > Gammaproteobacteria > Pseudomonadales > Dasaniaceae > Oceanicoccus. The sequence goes on along the minus strand of CAJVZD010000017.1, from coordinate 82,573 downwards.
AGGGACACGCGAGTAACTTTACGGAAATACCACCCAATATTGCGGCGTATTATACCGAGTTCAATCGATCAAGTCGCGAACAGTAACAACTAATTTTCACACTGAGGCCAAAGTCTCGAAGGTCATCGATTAAATTTCAAAGTGGCTAACGTCACCTTGGCCTCGACGCATAATCTGCGGAACCTCTTCTACCAAATCGATAATTGACGTCGGCTCCATCCCGCAATAACCTCCATCGATAACCAGATCTAATTCATGCTCCAGCGTTTGCCGAATGTCATAGGGATCGGTCATCGGCATATCATCACCGGGCAGCATCATTGTTACGCTCATCAAGGGTTCATTCAGCCCTTCCAACAACGCCAAGGCAATATTATTCTCCGGCACTCTTAACCCGATAGTCTTGCGCTTTGGATGCATTAACCGCTTCGGAACCTCACCGGTAGCTTTGAGGATAAAGGTATAGGGGCCAGGGGTATGATTTTTAATGAGTCGATATGCGCTGTTTTCTACCCGCGCGTAAGTGCCAAGCTCTGATAAATCCCGACACATAAGCGTGAAATTGTGCTTGTCATCCAATTTGCGCACACGACGAATGGTTTCCAACGGTTTTTTCTCTCCCAGCCTGCAACCCAGGGCATAACCGGAATCCGTGGGATAGGCTACGACACCGCCGCCGCGGATGATATCAACCGCATGGGAAATAAGTCTTACCTGAGGGTTGTCAGGGTGAATCTGAAAAAACTGGCTCATTATCTCAATCCAAGATTAGTTATTTTTTCTATTCTACTGCCCGCTACCGCGATTGCTTACCCGAATCCAAATCATTATAGATTAAAAGGCTGACCAGACCGGAACACATCGACTCGGCAAAGAGCCCGCATTACCAATCTCACTCCAGGAAGTGCCCGGCTTGTGAAAATCACTCCCGACCGAGGCATGAAGCTCAAACTGCTCGGCTAACTGAGCAAGATACTGAGTTTTGTCTTGCATTTGCCGGCCACTGATCACCTCAACAGCCTGACCACCAGCGGATTTAAAATCGGTGAGTAAGGCTCTCAGTTTTGTCGCCGTAATTTTGTAATGTAGAGGGTGAGCAACAACGGCTACTCCACCACAACTCTTAATCCAGTCGACGACAGAGTTCATCGCCGGCCATGTGTGCTTCACGTCTCCGGGTTTACCGGCACCAAGATATTTTTTAAAAGCGGCCTGAATGGTATCAACATGCCCCATTTCCACCATAAACCGGGCAAAATGAGGGCGACCTACCTGACTTTCTCCCGCAAGCGTTGAAGCGTATTCAAAACCACCAGGGAAGCCGTATTTTTTAAGCTTTTCACCAATTAATTGTGCTCGTTCGATTCTGGCCAACTGCTGCTGCCTCAGCTTATCACGCAAAAAAGGCGAGTCAGCGTCAAAACCCAAACCAACAATGTGCACCAAAACCCCCGACCAGACACACGACAACTCCACCCCTGAAATTAACCGTATCTGTTGTTCGGCGTTAGCTAAAACCTTCAACTTCTCGCGCGCATCGAGATAGCCATCAATACTGTCGTGGTCGGTAATAGCCAATAAGTCCACGCCTTTTTCAACGGCCCGCCGCAATAGCTCTTGAGGGCACAGCTCCCCATCGGATGCCGTGGTATGCGTATGGAAGTCTACGATCAAGAAATGCTCCGATATCTACAAGGTCTAAAAATCTACAATACCTCAAATAATTTAACGGCAGCCCGTCATAATCTGAAGTTATTTCAATACTACAGTAAAATGTGGCATCATTTGCAACCCGACCCCTACAAACTATGCATACCATTAGGTAAGCGATAGAAAACGGAGCTGTACACCGAGTGACTGAAGTACCCGTGCAACAAAAAGAGCGTAAACCCAATATGTTGGCTAATTTAGCGTTCAACATAATAATACCGACGCTTATCTTAACAAAACTAAGCTCCGAAGATTATCTAGGGCCAGTTTATAGTATTGTCATCGCACTGAGCTTTCCGGTCGGATTCGGCCTGCTCGAATATCTCCAGACGAAAAAGACCAACTTTTTTTCAGCCCTCGGTGTGTTTAGCGTCATTATGACAGGTGGAATGAGTCTACTTCAACTTGACCCTGAATACATCGCGATAAAGGAAGCGGCTATTCCTGCCATATTTGGCATTGTCACGCTAATTTCAACTCGAACCAAATACCCGCTCGTTCGAACATTCCTGTTTAACAAGGAAATCTTACAAATTGACAGAGTAAAAGCATCGCTTCAAGCGCACGATTCAGAACAAGACTTTGAACATAAATTAGCCAACGCATCAGTTATGATCGCCGGATCGTTTTTCATGTCTTCCGTACTGAATTATGTTCTCGCGAAAGTCATACTGGTGAGCGAACCCGGGAGCGTTGCTTTTACGGAAGAAATTGGCAAGATGACGGCACTGAGCTTTCCAGTTATTGCATTACCCAGCACCATCGTACTGTTTGGTGTCTTGTTTTACTTACTTCACCACATCCAAAAACTCACGGATTTAAAAGCAGAAGATATTTTTAATGAGATGTGAATAACAATAATCGTTGCATAATTTCATTAGTTTTCTGATAAAATTAGCACAAAACGGACTAGTGTGATGGCAAACGTTTTCAGTATTGCTACTGAAGGCAGTTGAGCCAAATTGCTACGGCACAATAACTCAATGCATTCGAATTACGCTAGAGTTAGCGACTCGGTGCCATTGAGTGCTCGGAAACACAAGTTCACTAATACAAGTCTGGAAATATAAGGGAAATTCTCTTTCCATCTCAGTAGCAACTCGCTCAAAGGAAACTAATGTGAAATCTGTTGTGTTTTTTGTTTTATTAATCACCGTCAGCAATGATATCTACAGTCAAGAAATTCGGTATATACGCGACATCTTATTTATCCCATTACGCAGTGGTCAAACAACACAACACAGAATCGTACATAAGGGCTTGGTCAGTGGCACCAGACTAACAATTATCGAAAAAAGTGAAGACGGCAACTACAGCCACGTGCGCACCGATAACGGAAAAGAAGGCTGGCTACAAACCCAATACCTAAGTGACGAACAGTCTGGACGGTCGCTGTACGAACAATCGTTAATAAGTATTGCAAAGCTGGAAGAAAGCAACGACGCACTAACACAGGAAGTGCAAACTAATCGCACTGAAAAAGATGCTGCGCTTAAGCAACTCGCTACACTATCGGAAGAAAGCACAAAGATGGATATTGAGCTTCAGCAAATTAAGAATATTTCTGCGAACGCCATACGATTAAACAGTGACAATCAGCAACTCATGGAGGACAACCAAAAATTAAAAAACAATCTTGATGTTCTAAGTTCGGATAATAAACGCTTGCAAGACGATGATTCCAACGATGCTTTCCTCAATGGTGCTTTTGCTGTACTGATAGGGGTGATGATAACGTTGATAGTACCGCGACTCTGGCCTAGCAAAAACACCGAGTGGGCCTGACTGCCCATAATTAGAAACTTTACGTAATATTTTAACGTAATGAGAATGAGCTATTGCAGGTAAACTCATTTTGTAGATTATTAGATTCACTTGGCAACAGAGTCTCAGCAAAACGTGACTCTCATAGGGAAGACTTTTTTCAGGGTTGAAATTACCGAACCTACTGGCTATTGCTCTGCGCCAGTTAATCTTAACCTTAATTGTTGATAATATTATGAAATCCTTTTTTTCTTTTCTTTTGATTGCATCACTATCATTTTCTGCCATCGCACAGCAGGGAGTCGTTTCCAACCCCAAGGCAACGATCAAAACAAATAAAGGTGATATAACCCTTGAACTTTATCCTGCACAAGCGCCTATAACAGTCGCCAACTTTATAAAATATGCTAACTCAGGATTTTACGACAATACTATTTTCCACCGGGTCATCAAACGATTTATGATTCAGGGTGGAGGATTTAACAAGGATATGCAAAGGAAAACCACCTTTGACCCGATAGTCAATGAATCGGGCAACGGTCTCCGCAACAATCGCTGGACAGTCGCGATGGCCAGAACTAACGATCCCGATAGCGCGACCGCGCAATTTTTTATCAATGTTAATATGAATTCCAGTCTTGATGCGATGAAGGGCAATCTGGGCTATGCTGTATTTGCTAAAGTGGTAGATGGCCAGTTCGTTATTAAAGCCATAGAGAAGACTGAAACCCACGACAAACTGGGGCATAGCAACGTTCCGGTTGAACCTATCATCATTGAAAAAGTAGAAATAAAACAGTGACAAGCTCAACCACGGCGCTAAGCGTCAATCTCAATAAAATTGCCCTTATTCGCAACTCCAGGGACACAACATATCCGAGCATTACAAGACATGCACAGATGTGTATTGATGCGGGTGCTGACGGCATTACCGTACACCCGAGACCAGATCAGAGACATATTCGCGTCGATGATTGTTTCGATCTGGCTAAAATACTAACCGTTGAATTGAATATCGAAGGCAACCCTTTTGCGCCAGCAACGAAAAGTACAAGACAAAACGTTAGTGACTACCCCGGATTTATTGAACTTGTTAAAGCCATAAAACCGGCCCAATGTACTCTGGTACCAGACGATCAACACCAATTAACCTCTGATCATGGATTTGACTTAAAGACAAGCGCCGACAAATTAGCGCCCATTATCGAGGAATTACAAAAACTCGGTATTCGTGTCAGCCTATTCATGGATCCCGACATTGAACAAATTCGGCTAGCCAAACAAATAAACACTGATCGTATAGAACTTTATACCGGCCCCTACGCTAAAGCGTACGAAGACAAAGCGCATCGCCCCGAACAATTCGAAGATAGTTTTAAGCAATTTTATCGTAGCGGAGAACTTGCCGCGGATTTAGATCTGGGATTGAATGCCGGACATGATCTAAATCTTCACAACCTAAAAAAGTTTGCAACCATTCCTAACTTGCTCGAAGTCTCAATTGGCCATGCACTGACAGTTGACGCAATCGAACAAGGTTTGGCCAATGCGGTGAGAGCTTACCAGCTTTGTTTATCAACATGAGTGTTTAGTTCCATAAAAGCTTATTAACATAAGGTTTAGTGACATAAGAGTTTAGTAACACAAATGTGTAACAAAATAAGTGCCTAACAGCGCAAGACTAACAAACGCTTTACTTGGTTGATGGACAAACGGGCGCCCGCTTCATTGTACTGTGTATTGCTAAACGACCCGCTTCAGCTTGTGGCTGAACAAAACCCAGCAGGCTGTTCTGGAGACGTTCCATAAGAGATAGAACTTCCCTCTCATTTACCAGTCCCGATAAACAGGCGGCCTCTATGAATCCTTCGGTCCGAAATAGTGTTGCAGGTGCGACATCGTTTCCGATCGCATATTCGGCATAAATCTTTGTTAAACGAGTTTCAATACTTTCGAATAATTGATTTTTTTCCATCGACCTTAGCTTTCTAATCTCCAATTTAATGACAGAACAACATCTTATCGAGCATAAGATCGAATTTACAATCACTCCAAACGAGTACTATTCAACCGCGTTTTCACCGATCTTCTGAACAAGCACCCAAGGCGCCACTACAACGGCCCAAAACACAGGGTCTTGCTCTAGCCAACGAATGGCATCCTCATCTTTAACATGAAATATCATAGCTGCTTCCAGCCAGGTTTCGACAGACCTTTTATCATCCTGACTAAAAGCTGCAGCGACTTTGATTAGATCCATGTCTGGCGCCACACAAATGACAAGGCCCTGAGCATAGAATTTCTGCAACTCCGACCAAAGAATCTTCGCCGTCTCCTTATTCAAGCGCGCTAATTCATCACCTACATCAGACATTATGACACCTCAAAAAACCTTGATTTTGTAGATGGAATTACTGATACCACAGCTCATGTGTCAGTAATGACCATTTCAACGAGCCCAACCTCTACGATAAAATTTGCGTTTTTTACATCTAAACTTTAACACCGGAACCCGCATGACAACACTCTCTTCGTGACCTATAGTGAAGATGGGGCTAAATCACCGATCAAAACCCCTATTACCTTTAGCTGGAGAGCCGATACGACATTAATAAAAGAAATTGACTGCTTCGATCGGGTTGCTCACTTAAATTCTTAGCGGTTTTAAACACGCTAAAAAAGCCACTTTCAGCGGTCTCATATAATAACCAGCATGGCCGCAATGTCAAAAATCACGCTTTCACAAGGAGGATAATTATGTCTGAATCGCCAAATATTGATCTAGGAACCTATATTGAGCGCTTCCGGCCGCTTAGTGACGTGTCGCCAAAATACCATTCTCAATTGGCTGATACACTATCGATAAAGCAGGTTAATAACGGGGATCCTATTATACGCAAATCAAACAATCCCGATATCAGCCACTTCCTAATAGAGGGCAGCATCGAGATTCGCCAGTCTTTCGATCATCGCTTCAGCATTAGTCATGACTCACCCCAATGCCAATTTTCTTTGGAAAGTCAGCTGGAAGAGCGCGGCAGCGTTAAAGCGACACAAGACTGCACAGTTCTAGTAGTAAATACACAAAAGTTGGATGGATTTTTAGAATCTAGTCAAGAAATGACGATGACCTATCTCGACGAAGAACACCTTTCTCTTGAAACTGAAACAATGGTTGATGACGACTTCAATGAGGACTGGGACGATGTATTTATTCGTTCACCGTTAGCAGAAAATCTTCCCAGCATGATAATTCACCAATTATTTTCCCAAATTGAGGATACGCAGGTAAATTCCGGCGAATGTATCGTCAAAAGCCATAGTATGGGTGACTATTTTTACGTCATAAAACAAGGTATCGCTGAAGTACAAACCGCACCAAAAGGTCCATTCAAAGGAATTACCATAGAACTGACTGCAGGTAATTACTTCGGTGATGAAGCACTTGTCGCCGATACTATTCGAAATGCGTCCGTCACCATGCTTACAGATGGTGTTCTAGGCCGGCTGGATGTTGATAAATTCGATTCGCTGATTAAGCAACACTTAGTCACCCCCGTCACTAATGACATCATTAATAACGAGGGAGACGCTCAGGTAATCGACGTCCGCCTGCCCGTGGAATATCGCAACAACCATAGAGAAGGCAGTGAAAATATTCCGATAAGCGCTCTACGTCATCAAATGAAAAACTTACGACAACCTTTACTGTATATTGTGTCTCCCGCGAATGACAGTCGGTCCGTACTCGCAACTTATTTACTGCGCCAAGCAGGGTTTAAAGCTTACCTGTGGTCTGACGCGGTTTGAGCCGTATTGGAGGGGTAAGAGGAAAGCAGTCTAAAAACGGCACAACAACCAACCGTTCGCGCAAGGTGTGGATGACATAATTGATGCAATCGTCGCAACAGCGGTCTCGGCAACGATAAGCCAAGTTCAGCAGAGGAAATTATTAACGGCTAAATGAGTGAATAATTTCCACTAAACGGCTAAAAAAATGCAATGAGCTTTTGTAAATTTTGAAAAAGAAATCCTGTGAAAAGTCCCCGAAAACATTATTGAATTAGCTTAACAATGAACCGAAAACACCCGCTGTTCGCTCGCAATGTTTGCGTAGATCCCGCCTTCATTAACATGTCGCAAGAAAAACATTAATTCGATTTCCGCTTCTTCTTTATCAAAAAACGGTCCGACATGTAAGTTTTCTCTTGTTGAAAAATACCACTCCCCACTAATACAAAAGAAGCGTCTGTTTCTAAAGTTATTATTCGTAACCTCACCAATACGATACTGCATAGAAACCTCCCATCTTATCCAGCCCTAACAATCGCTAAAGCATTCCTATTAAGTTTAGAGAACTCCGTTAAAAACAGTATATTATTTTGTTCTATCGGGGCATTTTTTACCTCCAATATGATGGTGAGATTTGCGTCGCAGGGATAGTCGCGATAAACCTAAACACAATTACAATAAGGTCTGGATACAAACACTAGCCAACATAGGCGAGTGATCATTCATCCATGTCCATCAAGCAGCAAACTCGTTAAGGTAAAGAATAACCAACATTGATGACAGCATCAAAAAAGTCATGAGCCAGCGGGCTTGTATACATCGTTTACAAGTCTTTTTATTTCCTTGTATTTGAAATTTCGAACTGTTTACCATAAAAGCAACCTGGGTTAACTACATTATGCCAATCTGGCGTATTGAGAAACAGGGCATCTGCGATAGAACATTTACAGGACCAGCTGTCTTAGATGACGGGCTCTTAGCACACCGTATCAAAAGCGTCGCTCGCTAGGGGATCGCTGATTACGCAATTTCTTCTACACCACTTCCTCTGACTCAGTATTAATTGATACCAAAACTATTAAAACAGACTGTCATTGGCAAACAGCTATTCGTAAACGCATAAGCACAAATATCCCCTAAACATACCCGACTCTATTGTCGTTTCGGAATGTCCATTTCTTAACTCAGGCTTCAAAGCCGCACTCGCGTGACCTAAGGCAACACACTAAATCGAACCTAAGATAACAATAGTATCAATTTACACTGACGGCCGCTCGGATAGTAAGCTCTCTACCATTGGCCTGAGCTATAAGTTATAGCTGATATTCACACCTACTGACGGTACAATATTGTAATTGAAGAAATACCGATAAACCATTATACGGAATAGCGATGAATACCAATCCGACAATTGATCAAGAAAAGACTAGCCACCCTGCCTTTGAATGGATACGTAGCCAAGCCATCGACTCACTAAATATTACGGTGGAAGAGTATCGCCACAGAAAAACGGGCGCAGTCCACTATCATATGGACGCAGACAATGACGAGAATGTCTTTCTAGTAGCCTTGCGCACTGTTCCTATGGACTCTCGTGGTGTCGCCCACATTCTCGAACACACGGCCTTGTGTGGCAGCCAACGGTACCCGGTTCGCGACCCCTTTTTCATGATGATTCGTCGATCGCTCAATACCTTTATGAATGCGTTTACCAGTTCCGATTGGACCGCCTATCCTTTTGCCAGTCAAAATAGGAAAGATTTCAACAATTTATTAGACGTTTACCTGGATGCGGTTTTTTTCTCAAGATTAGACGAATTGGACTTTTTGCAAGAAGGTCACCGCATAGAGTTTGAGGAGACTGATAATTCTGACAGCAAATTGGTATACAAAGGCGTTGTATTTAACGAAATGAAAGGTGCTATGAGCTCTGTTCCCAGCACGCTCTGGCAAACTCTCAGCAAACACCTGTTTCCCACCACGACCTATCATTTTAACAGTGGCGGCGACCCCGAACATATCCCGGACCTAAGCTATCGGGATCTCAAGGATTTTTATAAAACTCATTATCATCCCAGCAATGCGATCTTCATGACTTACGGTGATATTTCAGCCAAAGAACACCAAAGTAGCTTTGAACAACTAGCCTTGTCTCAATTTGAAGCGCTAGACGTGCATATTCAGGTTCCGGAAGAACAGCGTTACGACAAGCCCATCAGAGCGATAGAAAGTTACGCATTTAATGAAGAGGGAAGCTGTGAAAACAAGACACATGTAGTGATGGGTTGGCTAATGGGACAGAGTGCCAACCTGCAGGAGCTTTTACAGGCCCAACTACTGGCAAGCGTATTGCTCGATAACAGTAACTCACCCTTGCAAAGAGTTCTGGAAACCACTGACTTAGCGAATTCCCCTTCACCTTTGTGCGGTCTCGAAGATTCAATGCGCGAACTGACTTTTGTCTGCGGCGTAGAGGGCGCAAGCACAGAGGACGTCGATGCGATTGAGCAGTTAATATTGGATACCTTAGGTGATGTAGCCCAGAACGGCGTTCCGCAACAACAAGTGGAATCAGTATTACATCAGTTAGAACTGCATCAGCGAGAAGTGGGCGGCGACGGTTATCCTTACGGATTGCAACTCATTCTCGCGGCAATGGGCAGCGCAACGCATCGGGGTGATCCCATTTCCTTGCTGAACCTAGATCCGGTGTTGGAGCAATTACACGAAGATATCAAAGACCCCGCCTTCATCAAAGGCTTAGCTCAACATTTACTGGTTGATAACAATCACCGGGTTACGCTGATCATGACGCCCGACACAGAACTCGCTGCCAATCGCGACAAGACGGAAGCTGACAAACTTGAAGCAATAAAAGATCAAATGTCCGACGATGCAAAACAGCATCTCGTCACGCAAGCCAAAGCACTCAATGAACGTCAACTACAAAAAGATGACGAATCAATTTTGCCAAAGGTGGGACTGGAAGATGTACCGGGTGAGATCCGTAATATTACCGGCAAAAAAGTACAACTAGGAGGCATGCCAGCCACCTGTTACGCGCAGGGGACAAATGGGCTGATCTATCAACAAATACTCATAGAAATGCCAGAGTTATCTGCTGCACAAATCGCCGTACTCCCCTACTACACCAACTGCTTAACCGAACTCGGTGTCGGAGAAAAAGATTATCTCGAAACACAAGCATGGCAGGCTAATGTATGCGGTAGCATCAACGCTTTTACCAGTTTGCGCTGTGATCTGGACGATGCGCAAAACGTCAAAAGCTTTTTAGTACTGTCTTCAAAAGCTCTGGCCCGGAATCAGCAGGAACAAGCAACCCTAATGCAGAGCACGCTTAAAGAAGTGCACTTCGATGAACATTCACGGATGGGTGAACTGATCAGCCAGCAACGAGCCCGGAGAGAACAATCTGTAACAAATAATGGGCACGGTCTTGCCATGACAGCTGCAAGTAGTGGCATGAGTCCGATAGCGCGACTCAATCATGAGATTAGCGGACTCGCCGGCATTCAAGCTATTAAGCAACTCGACGATGATCTGCACGATGAAAAAAACCTTATTAACCACGCCAAGGAACTGGAGACAATACACCAGCTAATCCTAAAGTCTCCAAAACAATACTTGATTATTGCCGAAGAACACAACCTGTCTGACTGCCAACAAACCGTTGCAAAACTATGGCCCGACCAGGAAAAAACCAACCCTAACCATTTCACTTTAGCGCCGATTCGCGAAGCACGTAAGCAACTATGGATAGCTAATACCCAAGTTAATTTCTGCGCTAAGTCCTTCCCGACCGTAACATCTACTCACGCTGACGCCGGAGCCCTGACAGTTTTAGGTGGATTTCTTCGCAATGGTTTTTTGCATCGCGCCATCCGCGAACAAGGAGGCGCGTATGGCGGCGGTGCCAGTCAAGACTCCGGTATCGCAGCTTTTCGATTCTACTCATACCGTGATCCACGCCTAGAAGAAACATTGAATGATTTCGATGCCTCGATCCAATGGATGTTGGAGTCCGAACACGATGCTGAGCAACTCGAGCAAGCGATACTAGGTGTGATAAGCAGCCTCGACAAACCCGGGTCCCCCGCCGGCGAAGCAAAACAATCATTCCATAATCTCTTGTTTGGCCGAAGCCACGAATTCCGGCAAAAGTTCCGTCAAGCGATACTGGACGTATCCTTAGACGATTTGATAAGGGTAACGAAAAAATACCTCACACCGGATCAAGCCAGCACGGCAATCATTACAAGCCAAGCGAAATATAATCAACTTGACGGATTTGCTGAGGGAAATTCGCTTGAGGTCTTTACTTTGTAGGGGATCTTTTAATAATTTTTTGTTGAGACTATGAGCGCTTAATCGGTATTATATGCCGATCCGCTCACAGCCTTGGCGAGATCAAGCGAGAAACAACAAAAAGAGATAGCATTTGGAGACGGAAACGCCGCCTGTATCTAACAAACTTGTTATGCCAGACCGAGTTCAATTCTTTTCGATTATCCAAACTGGTTGGCAGATACCAAAAAAACTGAAAGCGGCTTTGTTAAGGGCGACGAATCGCTCAGTTCAAAAAGCGTTAACTATAAAAGCCGCTCTCATAGCAGATTTTTTTGAACCTTATTTCGACTCGACCGGAGCTGCGGCCTAATGCCGCTACCTATTTAGAGTTACCACATACACAGGAATCAGTAATGACCATGCTAAAAAGTATTCAGCTAGGAAAAAACAGTGGCCTGCGCGTTTCGGAACTGTGCCTTGGAACGATGAATTTCGGGCAGCCCGGAAGAGGTCATCAAGGTGACTGGACAATTGGAATCGACGGTGCACGGGAAATATTTCGTGCAGCCATTGATCGCGGCCTCAACTATTTCGACTGTGCCGATGTATATGGTCTGGGCGCGACCGAGGAAGTCGTAGGAAAAGTACTCACGGAATTGTTACCGAGGGACGAATATGTTCTGACCACAAAAGTAGCAATGCCGATGGGCAGCAGTCCAAATTTAAGCGGCCTATCCCGGAAGCATATTATCGAGGGCGTGGATAAAAGCTTGCAGCGTCTCGGCCACGACTACGTAGATCAGTTAATTATTCACCGCCATCCACACGGTGTTCCAGGGCAAGCAGACACCCCGATTGAAGAAACAATGGAAGCCTTGCACGATGTGGTGAAAGCCGGAAAAGTCCTGTACTTAGGGGGTTCTTCAATGTTCGCCTGGCAATTTGCGGAGTTACAACTCACAGCCAAAATGCACGGCTGGACTCAATTTATTTCCATGCAAAACCATTACAACCTGATCTATCGTGAGGAAGAAAGGGAAATGAACCCCTATTGCAAAAATTCCGGTGTGGCGTTAACGCCCTGGTCTCCATTGGCTCGAGGCATTCTTGCGGGAGCATACAAAGGTGGGTTCGACAAAGGCTCCACAAATCGGTCTCAAGGCGCAGACCGTAAGCGAACCGAAGGCCTATATCGAGGGGAAATGGATTTCAAAATCGCAGATCGTGTCTGCGAAGTAGCCGAAAAATACGGCAATACGCCCGCTCAAATATCGCTTGCCTGGTTATTGAGCAAGGACGAAGTGTATTCACCCGTAGTAGGTGTCAGTAAGATTTCCCAGCTTGATGATCTTGTCGGTGCTACCCAGATCAACCTCGAGGCCGCCGACATCACGTATTTAGAAGAGCTGTATCTGCCGTTAGAAAACCTTCTGTCAATAGGATATTCTTAAATAGGCTCATTCAGAGGCCATTGATATTTTACCGCAACTTTACTAGAAACGGATATGGACTCTGAAGATTATTTTCCGAACATGCGAGCAATCTTCACTTTCAAATAAGTGATCAATTTAGTGATCAATTTTTCTATCGAATGAGTGAATGAGTGAATGAGTGCGGACAATACCAGGGCTGCTAGGAAAAGTTTAACTGAAGCGGTGCGAATTCAAATTTAGCCGCTGAATATGTTCGTAGCTAAAACCACGATACTGGAAAAAACGAATTCTCTTAGCTATTTCTTTTGCATCGGCCGGTTTTGAATGGCCGTATTTTCGGTCCGACAAAGCTTCTAACAGTTCATTCCAATCAATATTGGCACAATCAAGTACTTGGGTCGCGATCGAGGACGCAACACCGCGGCCTGCAAGTTCATTGGCAATTCGTATTGGGCCGTGCTTCTTTTGAATCCGAGAACGCAGGAAGCTTTCCGCAAAGCGCTGGTCGCTCTGCAAATTATCTTCGGCCAAAATATTGACTACATCAGAGAGAATATCAATGGAAACTTCCCTGTCGCCGAAACGGCGAGAGAGCTTAGCAACAATTTCCTGTTGCGAATGTTCCCGGAAGGCCAGCAAATCCATTGCGGCCCTCCGAATTTCAAGATGAGTAATATCAGTCACGACTCAACTCTAGTTAATTTGCGAGCCAAGCAACTCGACTCAGACTTCAATCTAATCAGCTGCTTCGAGATCGTCGACAACCTTCAGGTCGGGGGTAACTTTTGCTCCGAGTAGATCCTGCCGTATTTTTGATTCAATAGCATCGGCAATGGCTGGATTATCCAGCAAGAACTTTGCAGCATTAGCTTTTCCCTGACCAATTTTGTCACCGTTATAGGCATACCATGCACCGGCTTTGTCGACCAAACCTTGCTTGACACCGAGATCGATAACTTCGCCCATACGATAAATGCCCTTGCCGTACATAATCTGGAATTCAGCTTGTTTAAACGGTGGGGCCACCTTATTTTTAACAACCTTTACACGTGTTTCATTACCAATGACTTCGTCGCCATCTTTCACCGCACCGGTGCGGCGAATATCCAAACGAACCGAAGAATAAAATTTCAGCGCGTTACCACCCGTTGTCGTTTCTGGACTGCCAAACATAACGCCAATTTTCATTCGAATCTGGTTAATGAAAATCACCAAACAATTGGCATTTTTAATATTCCCTGTCATTTTCCGCATCGCTTGGGACATCATTCGCGCAGCGAGTCCCATATGGGAATCGCCAATATCACCATCAATTTCAGCTTTCGGCGTTAACGCCGCAACGGAATCGACAACCACCACATCGACCGATCCGGAACGAACCAACATATCGGTGATTTCCAAGGCCTGTTCACCGGTATCTGGCTGTGATACCAACATGTTGTCGATATCAACCCCTAACTTTTCTGCGTAGGAAGGATCCAATGCATGCTCTGCATCGATAAATGCACAGGTAGCACCTTGCTTTTGCGCTTCCGCGATAACACTTAAGGTTAGCGTTGTTTTACCCGACGATTCAGGTCCGTAAATTTCAACGATTCTACCTTTAGGTAAACCGCCTATTCCAAGCGCTATATCCAAACCTAAAGAACCGGTAGAAATCGCCGGTATCGCTTGACGCGACTCTTCACCCATTTTCATTATCGACCCTTTACCAAACTGTCGCTCAATTTGGGACAGGGCTGCTTGTAGGGCTTTTTCTTTATTAGCATCCATAATTTTTCTCTCTTTTTTCACTAGGCTCAACAGGATGGAGGGCACAGGGGAGAATAATAAAACATGAATCACTATAGGCTCTGATAATGATTACTCCCTCCCCGCGGCGGGTACCCAACTGCAATTGTTGCTTGTGGTGCCCGATTACAAAACACTGTACACATAAACAGTATTTTTGGCAAATTATTTTTCCTTTAATTATCAATAACCGACAGTAATAATCAAGACCGGTCTATATGAACGCAATAATCATAGTAAAAACTGATGTTGTCAACGCCATTCGAACGCAGGATTATACCGGCAATGAGGTGGGAACTAAATCTTACCGTGCACTTTACAAGAGCGAATTTGATTGATTAAATCCAAGGCTTAGAAATTACCTATGTAAAAATGAAACAGGGAATAACATGACAGACTTTGTAACTTACGACCAGCAGGACGGCATTGCTACACTATCTATGGACGACGGCAAGGCAAATGCCTATGGCCCCTCAATGATCAGTGCTTTATCGGAAGCGCTCGAGCGCGCAAAGTCCGATGCAAAAGTTGTTCTAATAAAGGGCCGGCCCGGTATATTTTGCGCAGGATTTGATCTAAAGATTATGACGAAAGGCGAAGATGCTCGCCTAGACATGGTAAGTCGCGGCGCAGAGTTATTGCTTGATCTTTATATGCATCCCCAGCCGATAGTCATGGCATGTACAGGTCACGCTTTGGCCGCTGGAGCGGTACTGCTTATGTCGGCTGATTACCGAATAGGACTAAAGGGGGATTTCAAACTAGGCCTGAATGAAACAACGATTGGCATGACAATGCCTGCCTTCGGGATAGAAATGGCACGAGATCGACTTGGCTCAGAAAATTTAACTCAGGCCGTTTTAAATGCTCGCCTTTACAGCCCAGAAGAAGCGGTAACGGTTCACTACCTGGACGAAGCGGTCGACGAGAATCAATTTGAAAAAGCCCTTGGGACCAGGCTTGACGCAATGATGAGTATTGCCTCACCGGCCTTCGCCGCAACAAAGATTGGCATCCGCTCGGTGGTTGAAAAGAAGATACGTGAGAGTTTGGGCTAACGTTTGAGAAAACATGTTTGAGAAAATGGGTTTAAGAATGGCTGAAGACATTAGAAATCTGCAGCCTGCCCGAAAAGACTGTATTGCTTATCGCCTCAGTTAAACGAAGACGCGCCCAATTAGCGTCTAACAGCGTATTTCAAGCATTTATTAGATAAAACCCAGCCATTTCAGCTTAAATAGTCACTCAATCCAGAACCGAGCTCCGTACATTGACTCCCTGCCAATACCCATCAGTGCAGCCGAACCAACGACGTTATCGACGTTTAGACCTCGAGCTGTTAATACATCTGTGGTCTGCTGAACATCGGGGGCGTGTAAAATAAGTGCAAATAAGCCTTCGCCGCGTGTATTAAGAAATTCCTCCACCATATTCGCAAAACCCCGTCCGGGGTTTTCTACAGCGACTAGTTCGATGGCACCACCTGTGGGCGGATTACAAACCGCAGATCGTACGCCACGTTCTAAATCGCTGACCGCCGCACTCGTTTCTATTGCGAACTTGACAGCGTAGGTGTCGATGGCTTCTTCAATATCATGCACGGCAATAATGACCCGCTTAATACCGGATAAAGCTGGAGGATTTTCTCCAGGTTGATGATCACTGTCGTGACCGACATAAGAGTCTATCGGATAAATCCGAATTAAGACTCCGTGGGTTGAATTAGGATGGACATCTCTACCGCCGGCGCCGTCCATTCGCGGTAATACGTTGAGACCACGCTCAATGAGTTCCTTGGCCTCGGCATCGGGGTCGGCAGCTTCCAGCATTAAGGCGAAATGCCCTTCACCCCGACGATCAATGAATTTCTGTAGGCTTTGACTCAGAGCGGTGCCCGGATCACCCGGTGACATTATTTCGATATTACTCCCTTCATCAGGTATACACATAGCCAGTTTTGCGCCCAAAGTGTCGACACTTTCAGGCGAAAGATCTACCACCGGCATACCCAATTTATCTCTAAACGTCGCAACAGCATGATCGAAATCATTAACGGCAATAGCAATACGTGGCATCCCGGTTATCATACTCGGCACCCCGCCAATCGATGAGAGCTAAACATAGCTTACTCCACGTATCTGTTCTTATTGAAGTAAAAATACTAATCAAAGTCATGTAAATTAGATAATACGACTTATATTGGCAACGTCAACCGAGAGCGCCCCTTTCACTAATTGAAATCATCGTTCGCGATATAGACAGTTAAGCCAGCTCTTTCTGCCGTAGAAAAAGAGAAGAACCCAACAGCACGAGAATGACGACACCACAAAAATAGATGGGCAAACTATAACTATCCGTGACATCCAGCCCAACACTAAACAATGCAGGGCCGATAGCACTGGCAAAAACCATTAAGGAGGTGCACAAACCGCTGATAGCACCAAGATGAATGGGCCCAAAATAGCGAATAAATGCCAAATTTGAGACCACCCCCCATAAACCGCCCCCTGCGCCAATGCCCAGTATCATTAACAGTAAACCCCATTGACTGCCCAAATTTAGCAAGCCAAAAGCACCGAACAAAAAGCTCAATAACATAAAGAAAATAAAGGGCCTCAGTGGTCTGTTATCGGCCTGCCAGCTTGCCAGAAGATTCACGCTTGTGGACACAAGAGCCGAGGGAAGAAAAAATGCAAATGCTTGCTTCTCATCCCTCCCCGCAAGCTCAAAAATCGACACAATGTGAAAGGTAATGGCAGTAATGAGCAGGGAGTGAATTGAAAGGCTCAAACTGATCAACCAAAACGCACGGCTCTTTCTGGCCTGGTCGAGGGTAAAACTATTCGGTAACTTAGCCACTGAATCCTGGTTTTGATCGATAGCTTTGCCATCCGGCATAACGCCGCATTCTTGAGGATTATCGCGTAAAAATATGACTGCTACGACAGCGAAAACCAAACCAACCACAAACGCCATCAGCCAGAGAGTGCCTCTCCAGCCTACGTCAGCGATCATCCACGCTAGTAAAAGAGGAGACATCGAAAAACCGAGACTGACAAAAACACCTCGAATACCGCTGACCAATCCGCGTCTCCGCTCAAACCACACTAGCAAAATGTTCCGGGACGCACTAGTCAGTACTCCTTGCCCCCAAAATCTAACGCCAAAATAACCTAACATGATAGCGATAAAACTTATCGCAGTACCGCCACCGAAAAAACTGGAAACTTGGCCGACAAAACTAATAAAAATAACCATTAAACCAAGAGCAACGCTGGCCACTGGAATCATGATTCTCCCGCCCCAGCGATCATATAACACTCCGGCACGGGTCAACAGCAGAGCAGATGCGACTGTTCCCAACAAATAGGCCATCGACAATTGTGTCCGGGTCAAATCCAGGGCGACGATCAAAAAATCGGTAAACACCGCCATCCCCATTGTTTGGCCGGGAATACTGGCCAGGAAACCGAGAGTGCTCAATAGCATAATCACCCAACCGTAAAAAAACGGCAGCTTCTCGACCTTAAAGGGTTTGCTGGCTGATAGAGGCGACAATTTCATTATTTATACGTTCTTCATGTCGTGTAGATTTTTTGAAAAGCTTTGCAGTATTATCGATATATCCATGCAAATATTGACTAACTGAAAATCAAGAGTAGTTTTTTCCTTGGATTCGCTGGGGTTATTGCCGTAAAACCCGGCGAGGTTTCCCGCCCACTTCACGCCGACAAGAACTTTATCCAGCACGAATTGAAACGCCTTCGTTTCAACATCCAATGCTTGTCCTAACGCTGCTGATAAATCCTCTAGGCCTATCGATACCGCACCCAGCACGTCAAGATTCAGGGTACGAACAATTTCCTAGGTATTTTCAACAAATCCCTTCCAGCTGCTCATGTATTTAATAAAATCTTCGCCGAGCCCTTGCCGCCGTAAATAATCCACGGAAACCGGATTTTTGACCGGCGTAAAATCACTGTTAGCTTGCATTAGTAGAGGATAGTCATGATGAAGTATTGCGGCTCTGCCGAGCAGAATAAAATCTACACCTTGCTCTATACAAGTCACAGCCTCTTCGGGTGTTCTAATTTTCCCCGCGACACCAAGGCGGACACTTCCGCGCTTAAGTTCCGTGAAATAGGACATAAGAGTTCGCCCCTTAAAAGCCTCTTCATTGGGTTCTTTAAATACATCCCACAATGACATATCGAGAAAATCTATCTGTGCCTCTGCCATCAATCGACGAGCAAGCTCTATAATTTCCGTAAGAACCACATCAAATCTTTCCGGTGAAAGCCTCACCCCAATAAGGAAATTAGGCTGACAACGTTCACGAATCCCTCTAATAATGTCAAACAAGATCCGTGCGCGGTTCTCGAGTGTACCTCCGTAGCAATCCGTTCGTTTGTTGATCGTCGGGCTCAAAAACTGGCAGAGGATATATCCGTGTGCACCGTGAATCTCAACGCCACTAAACCCAGCGCGTTCCGCCCGAACCGCTGCACAAATAAAATCCTCAATGAGTTGCTCTATCTCTTGAATCGACAACCCTCGGGCACCGGTTTCCTCGTTATCGGAGGGGCACACGATATTATCGCCAACCAGTGCTTTCGGGCTACGCATACCCGCGTGATGTAACTGCGCAACCGCTAGGCTATCTTCCGCCAATATTCCCTTTGCAAGTTTGGAAAGTCCGCCTAAATGATCATCTGAAAAGATACCTAGTTGTCCCGGAAACCCTTGCCCGACCGCCTGAACATGCGCCGCACAGGTCATCGTCAGGCCAAAACCACCTTTCGCGCGCATCGACAGCCATTTGTATTCATCTTCAGAAAGTGTGCCATCGCCATTGGATTGCGAATTTGTGAGCGGTGCAAGCATAAAACGATTTTTCATACTTGGACTGCGGGAAAAAGACATGGGTTTGAAAATCTTTGTCATAGTTATGCTCTTGTTTACATCAAGGGAAAAAGCTATCTCACATAAGTGAAGCCGCCCATTGTACTCGTTAGGCTATTCGAAAAAAATCAGAGTAAGACCCATCATGAAATTTCAGACGCTAACACGTGCAAATTAACTCTTAGTAATTAGAGTTTGCTGGGGAATGCATTGCAAAAATCCATTTTTAGGCGGTGATAAAGCCTACCCTAAATTCAGAACAGTCTCGAACCCACCTGGATATGAACTCACTATATGAACTCACTATATGAGAAGCTCGGCGACATTGGCGTGTAGTGACATTGCGACCCGACGAGTTCGAGATAGCTGGCGAAACACGTTCGGTGAGAGTTCGTGCGGTGACGCCACCATGGGTCGCGGCATCTATCTATATCCATATCTATATCTGTCATCGCGCCGAATCTAACTTATGTTAGCGCTGAACATCAGGTCAGAGAAGCCAATGACAAATCCTACCGCAACAATATAAGCGCCAATTGCATTACGGCAACATAAATTAGGGCACGCTTAAAACAGTTCTATGCCCTCGGAAGAACTACCAACGGGAGCAGTTGCCTTTTGAAAACGAGATTTCACTCTTCGCTCAACATCTTTATCGACCTGACTGAGCTTAAAATTCGATAATTGCAAATTTACCGATTTAACTATATTTTCCAAATCTGTGGTCGACACGGTGTGAACCAAAGACCCTTCCAACACATCACTATTGAGCTCCGTCAGACTGTTAGTCGCTTCATTAGCCACCTCAGCGCTAGCGAGCTGTTGGTCTGCTGCATTTGAAATGGAGCGTGCTGACACGCTTATACTCTCAATGATAGTGACCAGATCCGACAATTGAACGTCGATTTGCTCTGCTTTTTCTGAATTTTCACTGCTGAATTCGCTGCTTTGCACCATCACATCTTCGAGATTAGCCGCGCCTTTCTGGATACTCATTAACATTTCATGGACTTCTTTGGTCGATTGTCGGGTGCGTTCCGCTAAAGAACGTACTTCATCGGCGACGACGGCGAATCCTCGGCCTTGCTCTCCCGCTCGCGCAGCTTCAATAGCAGCGTTTAACGCCAGCAAATTTGTTTGCTCAGCAATGGCATTGATGACTTCCACTATGCCGCCAATTTGATCGGTTTCGGCGGTTAGATTGGTCAATACGCTCTGCGACGTGCTGACGTGCTCCGACAATTGCGTAGCAACCTGGGCCATCACGGCCATCGAGTCTTTGCAGCCATTTACAGCGGTTTGGCCCTGGTCAATTTCAGACCCGATCGTACCTGACTGTCCCGCGACTTCTTCGGAATGCCGGGTAATATTGTCCATAGCGGCAACCATGTCGTTCGAAAAGGTCTTTTGTAACACCGCTTTTTGTGTGAAGTCGTTATAAGTGTCAGCCAACTCCTCAGACATGGGAACCAGTCGGCCGACCGGTGACTCCAGGTTTATGAGTGATTTTTCTGCTTTTTCCAGAAACTTATTAAAATTTCTTGCGATTGACCAATCTTTGTCGACATCCGGCTCCATGCGGTAAGTTAAGTCCAACTGGTCTTTAACAACAATACGACTTATCGATTCATTCAATTCAACCATATGTTGAGCGATAACACGGCTGCCGAGAACATAGAGGGTGACCAACAAAAAAACATCTTTCAAGACAGAAATGATCAGATTGTGGGTAAAGAAATAGCCTAAAGCCAAGTCGGATCCAACGATTACGAATCCGATAACTAGAAATACATGCCATCTTTGCATTACAAAACCTCATTATTGAGCAAATTATAGATTTCGGAACCTTAGTTTATTCAGCTTGATTATCGGCCGCTTTTACTTTTTGTCCAGTAATTTGACGAATATACTCAAAGCAAATTTAAATCAAACGATTTATTGTCCTTAAATCACCTTTGCGACCCACTGTCACTACGGTCCGGTATATCCACCTTATAGCGTTAATGTTACTAATAATTAAGTACCATCAAAGAAATGCCGTAGGTTATTCTAGCGAAGCGCTTTTGATAAAATCGGTGCCATTTTCAATCGTCAGAATTGAGTGTTAACAGCAAGCGGCTAACGGGTCTTGGAAAAGATTGAAGAACCTTCCGTATTGGCTCCTGTCAGCTAGCAAAAAACACCCAATGCTGGAAACGACCACGCGAATTCGCATTAGAAAGATTGCGGCAATTTGAAAAGCATCGATTTCATCGGAAGTCGAGACATCAATCGTTTCGTATTGTATACAAACCAAAATCACCTTTCGAACGTATTACCTACGTATCTTCACAAACGAAAGAGCCATGTCATTAGAAAAATTGAATCAATAAAAGGTATCGAGTAATTGACAACCGACCATTGCCGGCAAATTTTTAATAGATCGATGTCCTCAATAAGTAAATCAAGGTAAACTGTCGCTATTTTTTGGCAGGGGTTACAGCTGACCCCAATTCCATGGCCTATCGTAAAATTCTGGTAATATTGCTATCGATTCGCGACAAATTTTAATCGCCAATTTCCAAAGGGACTTCTGTCGTATGGTTTTCGATGTCAACATCGTAATATTATTTTATATCTTAACAATTTAGCCAAAATCTGTATCGCTAACCTATGATAACCGTCGTATAGCTGCGATTACTCGGGAGTATTAAACTTTGAATCAGAAATATGTGGTTTCTTTAATTATCGGAGCTGTCGTCGTTATTTGGCTGTTTTCAGGACAGGGAAATGAAACAGACGCGGGAAAAGTCTCTGTAACTGAAGAAAAGGTCGCAAAAATAATCCCCGCAGTAAGAGGCATGGAAAGCGTAGCAACTCTCCGCCAAATGCAACTCAATGTTCGTGGACGAACTGAAGAAAATAGAAAGGTGCAAGTCAGAGCAGAAGCTTCAGGTCAAATTGTCTCCTTGCCGCTGTCCAAAGGCGCGTCGGTAAAAAAAGGAGACCAGCTGTGTCAAATCGCCGTAGACTCTAAAGATAAAACTCTAATAGAGGCACAGGCGGTTCAACATCACGCTGAACTTGAATACAAAGGTGTAAAAGACCTCGGCAAACGCGGCTTACTCGCCGAAACAAACATCGCTAAATCAAAATCGGTACTTGAGTCAGCAAACGCGGCCTTGAGCAGAGCAAAATTACAACTAGCGCATACCAGTATAAAAAGTCCCTTTAGCGGAGTGATTGAAGAACAACCTGTAGAGCTCGGCGATTTTATGCGAATTGGCGACATCTGCGCACTGGTATTGGATGCAGACCCGATACTATTGGTAGGACAAATTGCCGAAAAAGATATCGGTAGTGTAAAACTTGGTGAAGAGGTCAGCGGTACTTTGATAACCGGTGAAAGAATTACTGGCATCATTGACTACATCAGTCAGTCTGCGAACGATGTGACAAGAGCCTATCGTATTGAAGTCGAAGTCAATAACCCCAACCTCGAGATCCGGGCCGGAATTACCTCGCAAATGTTGGTGCCGCTGGGCAGCCGTAAGGCTCACCACATCTCCCCGGCACTGCTTGTGTTAGACGACTCAGGGCTTTTAGGCATCAAAATCGTTAATGCGAAAAATGAAGTTGAGTTTTATACCGTAGAAATAATTGAAGAGGGACCGACTGGCATCTGGGTAACCGGGTTGCCAGACTCCGCAAAAATCATCGTCGTCGGACAAGAAACCGTATTTGCCGGGGATGTTGTTAAACTGGATGTCACGCCCCTCAACTCGCCCCAAAACAATGGCTAGGTAAACATAATGAATTTTATCTCTGTTGCTATCGAAAAAGCCAGAACCACGCTGAGCATTATGTTGATGTTGATGCTCAGTGGTTACGTGATTTATTTAGGCATTCCGCTGGAATCCAATCCGGACGTCTCTGTACCTGTCGTTGTCGTCACGGTTCCGCACGAGGGTATTTCTCCAGAGGATGCCGAACGTCTGATAGCAAAACCTATGGAATTGGAGCTAAGGAGTATTGAAGGTGTTGACGAAATCTCTTCAGTTTCTTCCGAAGGCGCCGCAACGATAATTATTGAATTCGACTCTTCGTTTGATTCCGATCAAGCCCTGCTAGATGTTAGGGAAGCGGTAGACACAGCCAAAGTTAAAATACCATCGACTTCGGAGGAGCCGATTGTTCAGGAAATTCAAGCAGCATCTTTTCCCGTACTAACTATTTCATTTGGTGGCGAAAACGTTCCAGAACGCGTACTTTATGCCATCGCTCTGCAAATGCGCGATAAACTCGAAGCCATTCCGGCGGTTTTGCAAGCTAAACTTCAAGGCCACCGCGAAGAATTGCTGGAAGTTCTTATCGACCCAGCACAACTCGAAGCCTATGGAATAACCAACGAAGAACTATTTCAGGCCGTAAGCTCCAATAATCGATTAATTGCCGCCGGCGCACTCGATACTGGCAAGGGGTCCTTCTCGGTAAAAGTACCCGGTCTACTAAAGAATGGCCGTGATGTTTTGGATTTACCGGTTAAATCGACCGTTGATGGAGTTATTACCCTTGCAAACGTGACTAACATACGGCGAACTTTCAAGGACGCGGTGAATTTTACCCGAGCCAATGGTTCTCCGGCGATTTCATTGGATATCTCAAAACGACAAGGCTCTAACTTGATTGACGTTGTTAACAAGGTCAAAGCGATTGTCGACGCCGAAAAATTAACATTGCCTCCGTCAGTAGAAGTCTACTACCTAAATGATCAAGCACCAGATACTCTAGCTCGAATCAATTCCTTAGAGGGTAATATCTCCACTGCCATGGTACTTGTTCTCACAGTGGTAGTTGCGGCCGTAGGACTGCGCTCCGGGATTCTAGTTGCTCTCGGCATTCCTTTTTCTTTTCTTTTCTCGTTTATAATTTTAAACATGATGGGATACACCTATAACTTTATGGTGATGTTTGGCCTATTACTTGGCTTAGGTATGTTGATAGACGGTGCCATAGTCGTGGTTGAATTTGCCGACCGCAAAATGACCGAAGGCATGATGCCTAAAAAAGCGTATATGCATGCCACTAAACGAATGTTTTGGCCAGTACTCGCCTCCGTTGCAACCACTCTGGCAGCGTTCCTTCCGTTAATGTTCTGGCCTGGTGTTACCGGCGACTTTATGAAATATCTGCCGGTTACGGTGTTCGCGGTGATGGGGGGCTCTCTATTGTACGCGCTCCTATTTGCACCAGTATTGGGAGCGCTTTTCTCCAAGCGACCCAACGCAAACGCGAAAACCTTACACTATTACGAAACACTGGAAGAAGGCGACACAACCACGCTAGGCGGGTTTACCGGGACCTACGCTCGGCTTCTTCAAAAAGCGGTTAATCACCCCTTCATTACTCTGGGAATTACCATTGTTGTGCTTTACAGCATTGTAAAATACTACGGGGAGAACTCTAACGGCACGGAATTCTTCACATCGGTAGACCCGGAATTCAGTCAGATTATGGTCTCTACCCAGGGTAATTTCTCCGCTGCGGAGATCCGGGACATCGTCGTCAACGTTGAAGATCGATTGATAGACGCGGGTTATTCCAAAAGCATTTATACGCGCACCGGAGCAGCGGGTTTTAGCACCTCATCGAACGGCAGTGCAAGCGATAATGTTGGATCTTTCTTTATCGAACTCACCCATCGCAGCACTCGAGAGGTATCGGGTTTCGATATTGAAGAAATCCACCGGGACATTACGAAGGATATTCCCGGCGTAAGAATTGATGTTCTAAATCCTGAACCGGGGCCGCCCGTCGGCAAAGCGGTTCAAATTCAGATGAGTGGCTTGGATATGAATGATTTAATCTCCACTTCTCGGATGATTAAACATTACATGGAAACCGAAATTGAAGGTTTAGTGGGCATCGACGACACCACACCTGTTCCCGGAATCGAATGGCAAATCACCGTCGACCGCGCTCAGGCTGCCATGTTAGGCGCTGATGTCACAGCGGTGGGTACAGCCGTACAATTACTAACAAACGGTGTCATGATCGGACAATACCGACCCGATGATGCCGAAGAAGAAATTGATATTAGAGTAAGGTATCCCGTTGACCAACGAGGTATTCACCAGCTCGATCAACTACGGGTGAATACGCGGTCTGGTCAAGTCCCGATTTCATCGTTTATTAAACGCGAACCGAAACCGGAAGTCAGCAGTATTCAAAGACTGGACGGTACTCGAGTGATGTTTGTTAGAGCGAATACCAAAGAAGGCGTACTGGCCGAAAA
Organism: uncultured Cellvibrionales bacterium; assembly: GCA_913019905.1. GTDB lineage: Bacteria > Pseudomonadota > Gammaproteobacteria > Pseudomonadales > Dasaniaceae > Oceanicoccus. Next base: position 56,599 of record CAJVZD010000017.1, on the reverse strand, counting down.
TGTGGTGAAGCAAATAACAGAATGGCTCGAAACGAAGGAAACGCCTGCTGGAATCACCATCGAGTTCCGCGGTGCCAATGAAGAACAAACTAACTCCCTCATATTTATCGGCAAAGCATTTTCCCTGGCTCTGCTGCTGATGGCCGTTCTGTTAGTGACTCAATTTAATAATTTTTACCAATCGGCATTAATTTTGTCGGCTGTCATCATGTCAACAGTGGGTGTGCTATTAGGTCTTATCATTCTAGACCAGTCATTCAGCGCTATCATGACCGGCGTTGGTATCGTCGCGCTCGCGGGGATTATTGTAAACAACAATATCGTGTTGATTGACACCTATAACTATTTGCGCATCGAGCACAAACACTGGGATATCAGAGATGTTATTGTTCGTACCGGCGCACAGAGACTTCGTCCGGTTTTCCTGACAACCTTTACCACCGGGTTTGGTTTACTTCCTTTGGCATCGGGCATCTCGATAGATCTACTCTCGAGAGAAATAGAAGTTGGCGGACCGGTAGCGACATTTTGGGTAAAATTGGCATCATCAATAGTGGTCGGCCTGTCTTTCGCTACTGTATTAACATTAATTGTCACCCCAGCCATGTTAATAGTGCCCTATCACCTTCAAGCTTTCGGGCGTAAATTGAAGGCGCGATTACGATCGAAGAAAGACGCTAACAAGGGTAGTCCAGAAACCGTTTCTCCATAATAATTAGCACAGCAAGAAACAGGCAGGCGCCTACCGTGCCAGCCTAAATCGCTTAACGGACAATAAAACTGAGGGAAAACAATGCCGTTCGAAAAAATCAAGCTGGAAATCACGGAGAACAACGTCGCCGTTCTTACTCTCAATCACCCGGAAGCTTTAAACGCGATGGGGACGCAAATGTTGAGGGAAATTCCTATTGCGTTAAAGAAGATCACCGCATTAAAAGCCCGTTGCCTATTGATAACAGGGGAAGGCCGAGCTTTTTGTTCGGGCGCAAACCTGACAGACAGAGCTGTCGATAAGGCGCCCGACGACGACATGCTCGAAGGTATTCACTTAGAGCCCGACATGGGTGAGACTTTGGAAAATGTCTACCATCCGATTCTATTGACATTAAAAGAATTGGAGATGCCCATTGTGTGTGCTGTCAACGGTGTCGCGGCCGGTGTCGGTACCAGTTTTGCCATGATCGCCGATATTGTTATAGCGTCCAGATCCGCTTATTTTCTTCAGGCTTTTGCTCGAATCGGCTTGGTACCGGATGGCGGTGCCACCTTTATGTTGCCTCGGCTGATCGGCTGGGGACGTGCCATGGAGCTCGCTCTTCTGGCCGACAAACTACCTGCGGAAAAAGCCTTGGACTGGGGCCTCGTAAATAGAGTCGCCGACGACGACAAACTGATGGTCGATGCGATGGAAATGGCACTACGACTCGCTAAAGGGCCCAAATCCCTGACCATCATTCGCAAAGCCATGTGGGAAAGCTACAATAATAGTTTCGAACAGCAACTTCATGCTGAGCGTAAGTTTCAGCGAGAAGCTGGTCGCACAAAAGACAACAAGGAAGGTGTAAAAGCCTTTATAGAAAAGCGTCCGGCAGTCTTTTCCGGCGAGTAATAATTAAACTCTAACGCAATTGGCTGAACTCTAACGCAATTGATAATTGATCAATTACCTATTTTTCCAGCGGATCTGCACTGTAATGTGGCAAGTTGCCGAAGCTAAAATATCAAGCTCGGCAGCGTAGATAAAATATTTTCAGCGTACAGCGCCGATATATAATAAAAAATGAGAACTCAACAACAGTACAATTCTTTATCAAAACTTTACGCACAGCCAAACCATTAAGTAATTCGATTCTTATTATCCAATTACACTACGCCGAATCATAAAAAGAGCGCGACATGAACTCCCTAAAAAATCATTGGAAAGCACTACTATTCGCGCCTTTAATACTATTGCTAGTCGGCCACTTTTTCCTCGCTTATATAAGTCCCAATAACTTTGACCCTGAAGCGTATTTGAAAAAAAGACAAGAATACCAAGTGACGATTAAAAGAGACGTCTGGGGTGTACCTCACATCGAAGGGAAGAAAGACCGGGACACAGCGTTCGGGTTTGCCTTCGCGCAATCTGAGGATCATTACCAAACGATAGAAGATGCCATGCGGTTTTACCGCGGAATTCAAAGCGCTTCGAATGGCTACGAATCCATTCCTCTGGATTACCTGGTGCAGCTGCTAAACATATGGCCCTCGGTAGACCAACAATACGACACAGCTCTGTCCGATGAAATAAAAGAAATTCTTATCGGATTTACCGATGGCATAAACTATTGGGCAGCGAAAAACCCCGATGAGGTCGATCAAGGACTTTATCCCATTGTGCCGAAAGATCTCGTCGCCTCGTTTTCCCTTCAACACTTACTTTTTTATGGCATTCAAAAACCGATAATGGAGTTGTTTGAAGATACTCGAAAACACACAATTTCAATGGACTCTAATTCGACAGCATGGAAGTTGGTGGAAGAAACACCGCTGCCGGTTGGGTCTAATGCCTACGCGATATCCCCGTTGCGTTCCAGCGACGGCAGTACTCGTTTGTTAATAAATTCGCACCAACCTCTCACCGGACCTGTTGCATGGTATGAAGCTCATCTAAAAAGTGATGAAGGCTGGAATATTATGGGAGGGGCTTTTCCCGGATCGCCGCTTATCACTGTCGGCGCAAATAAACATGTCGCGTGGGGTGCCACTGTTAACCAACCCGATCTTGTAGACATTTATGTACTTGAAATCAATCCGAACAACGACAATCAATATCGACTCGACGATCAATGGCTCGATTTTGAAATCAAACAAGCCTCTTTTAAAGTCAAACTATTCGGCAACTTCTATTGGACTGTCGATCAAGACCTTTTCTATTCTAAACATGGTCCGGTACTGCGAAGAGATCACGGTAGTTATGCTATTCGATACGCTGGGCATGGCGAAATTCAGCAACCGCAACAATGGTTTGATATGAACAAAGCTGACAGCCTCAATACATGGAAAACAGCGATGGACCGTCTGGCAATATCAAGTTTCAATTTCGTTGTCGCCGATGACAGCGGTAACATCGGTTTTTTCCACAACTCCCAGTCGCCTATTCGGATGGAGGGACGCAATTGGAAAGAATATTTACCCGGTGATCGCAGCGATCTTATTTGGGACGAATACCTTCCCTTTGCGAAATTGCCACAGGTTGTCAATCCGGATAGTGGTTTTCTTTTGAGCACCAATCAATCACCTTTTGAAGTGACTGCCCAGGGCGATAATGTTTCCAGAACCGATTTTTCGGAAACATTTGGCTTTCCTAAAAGAATGACTAACCGGGCTACCCGAGGACTTGAGTTGTTTTCTGAAAACGATTCTATGACTCAGGACGATTTCCGCAACCTCAAATTTGATAATCACTATTCTGCGAATTCGCGAGCAATAAAATACCTAGCGGAATTGTTCGCGATCGAGTACGCGGACGGTAGCCCTTACAAAAAACCACTACAGCTGCTAAGAGACTGGGATCTCGGCACGGATATCGACAACATGGCGGCGGGGCTCGGAGTCTGCACCATTAGCGAAGAGTGGATTTCAGAACAAGCTAGGAAAACACCGCCGCCAGTCAAACAAGAATTCGAAAAATGTGTAGGCACACTGCTACAAAAGTTTGGCCGCACCGATATTCCCTGGGGCGAAATTAATCGGCTCAAGCGGGGCAAGATGGATATGCCCGTTGCCGGTGGTCCGGACGTACTTCGAGCAGTCTACGGTAGGGGTTTAGAAGAACACGGGCATCTTTCCGCCAGTGGTGGTGATGGTCTCTTTATCTTTGTCAGTTGGGATAAAGAGGGTAAACAATCAATTGAGAGTATTCACCAGTTCGGGAGCGCAACATTAGATGAAAGCTCACCCCACTTCGCTGATCAAATGCCACTATTTGTCGAGGAGAAAATGAAAAATACTTTCTTTGATTCTGCGAGTCTGGAGGACAATATCGAACGGGAATACGAACCATAGACTTGTTCGCAATACTCATCCATCTCATTTGGACGACAAATATAATGTGTTCGCCTTAGCCATCAAAATTGGAAATAACATGAATAATAAGAATCTTCTCACCACTATTTTACGCCACATAACGATTTCACTTGCAGTACTAACGATAACCGCTTGCTCGACAAAAGATGCCGTTACGGATGCAAAGAATCAAGAAGTTAGCAAGCCTGAAAACGCTTCGGCAAAAGTTTCAGTTCTGGTCGAAGGCTCCGACTTCCATGGAATTCACGGCTTAACCACCGATAGCGACGGCATGATTTACGTCGGCAGTGTGGTCGGAATGAACATTCACAAAGTCGACCCAAACACTTCAGATGTTAGCTTGTATCAAGCGGCACCGGAAGGACAAGCAGATGACCTTGAGTTTTCTGATGACGGCATTCTAGCTTGGACGGCATTTACTGAAGGAAAAGTGATGTCGCGGGATCCACGGGGTAATTTAAAAGTACTGGCTGAGGGACTGCCCGGAATTAACTCTATTGCCTACAATCTTGAAGGACGCTTATTTGCCACACAAGTGTTTTTGGGGGACGCCTTATACGAAATCGATAGAGATGGCGCAAAACCACCGCGGAAAATCATCGAGGGGATGGGTGGCCTCAACGGTTTTGACTTTGGGCCAGATGGGAAACTTTACGGCCCCTTGTGGTTTAAGGGTCAAGTAGTACAAGTTGATATTGATTCCGGAGAGTTAAAAGTCATTGCTGAAGGCTTTACTGTACCAGCGGCAGCCAATTTCGACTCAAAAGGCATACTGCATGTCATCGACAACGAAACGGGAGAAATTGTCCAAGTTGACATTGCCAGCGGTGAAAAGAAACTTGTCGCGACAGCACCCAGCAATCTTGATAACCTCGCCTTTGATGCAAAAGATAATCTTTATGTTACTAATATGTCTGACAATGCGATTTATCAGGTTGATCGTGTTTCCGGCGACATACGAACGATTGTCGGTGGCGCTCTAACCACTCCAGCTGGCATCGATATTCTTGGAGATACACTCTACATTGCCGACACATTCTCCCTATCTAAAGCAGATACGAAGACAGGTAAAGTATCTGATATTTCGCGAATCATTTCCGACCACGAGTATCCCGTTGCTGTATCGGCTACCGATAAAGTTATTGTAAACGCTTCGACGAATGCCGGCTTTGTTCAAGGTCACGATAGAACGACCTTCGAAAGACAATTCAGATGGACAGGTTTTCTCGCGCCGAGCGGTATACTGGCACGTGAAGACGGCAGCGTGATCGTCGCTGAAACGGGCTCTGGAAGAATCCTGCTAGTCAAAAACCAGGATGACCGGCAAGTCCTTGCTGAAAACCTTGCCGAACCGATTGGTTTAACAGAAGACGCAGCCAATAATATTTATTTCTCGGAAGCCGGGAGTGGCATGATCAAAGTCATCGACCATGAAAGCGGCAAGATAACGACGTGGGCGCAAGGTTTAAACGGTCCAGAAGGGATTGAATTTGACAGCAATGGCCTTCTTATCGTCGCCGAGGTGGGTGCCCAGCAACTGGTCAGTTTAGACGCTAATAAAAACAAGACGGTGATTGCGACAGACTTGCCTATCGGGCTAAAAGGTTATCCTATGTTGCCTGGTAGCTTTTTGCCTACCGGTGTAAGTGTTGATGCAGAAAACAGGATCTACTTGTCGTCCGACATAGACAATTCCATATTACTGATTGAACGGTAAAAACGAGTCACTGCGGGAATAAGTAATCTAAGCTCACTGGTACTAACTCGTAATAGTTCACTTGTACTAGTTCACTACTGCTATTAGCCGCCTGCTTAGATTGCTTTTCCATGCCTATATCGCGGGAGTCGATCTCCAACATACACAAAATGATTTCCAGCATCCAGACCTATCTTTTGATACTTCAGCCCAGCCAATCGGATTATAGGTAATCTGAAAGTTCTTCAAGCTGCATAAAATCCAAGTATTTTTTTATCACGTCAGTCGCTTCTTTTTCCGCATAGGATATACCGAGTAACAAATCGCCCGAGGGCTCCTCTTTAATCGATTTCATTATGACGTAAAAAGATGAACTTTTTTCCTCAAAAGGAAAACGGACATTGAGACTAGATGTTACTTTCTTTTCTATAAGTCCCTTAATCGATTCGATTTTTACAGACGCCTTCATTCGAAATAAACAACCACCTTCGCTAATATTGAGCAATACCCCTCGGTACTTGGTCTCGCCGATAAGTAGACCCGCCTGTAACATGCAAGGGTAACGGACTCCCTGGCGTAACTTGCGAATTTGAATGTTCTTAGGCAATGAACTCAATAGTAATTTACACGATTTAAGGTTGATGGCACGGACTTCTGACTTAAAAGCATAGATAACCCCATTGACTATCAGACGCATCACTAATTGCACGTTATCAGGGAATAACTCACCATAAGCCACGTCATCTTTTTGCAGCTGTTTCGCAGAAGGCAGCGATGTTAATAACACACCACCTTCATATCCAACAACGTTAGCTCGATACTTTAAGTTTCCATTTTCTCCAATCACATGGATGGCTGAACCGATCGCCACTTTGGAAATCAGCTCTTCTCTGGCAATAACTTTATCTTTACTCATTTTCTATCTACCAACTACTCGACTTCACTTGAAGTTGACCAATGCGCGGTAACGACTGATTAACGTAATTCCGTTACCCATCAAGCGTAACGACAAACGCAGGAGTCGACTATATTCTGATATGCACAATACAATTAGCTTAGACCCAAAATCACTGTTTGCCCTAGCCATTTTAAAGAACTATCGGAATAGCGACCGACTCGTACTCGAAAAGGTAAATCAACTAACTCAAACGACCAACAACGATCAACCGTCAATCGAACCGCTCTAACAAACACGTATAAACAGAAAAACCCCCGATTCGCAAATCGGAGGTTTTCAATACCCAGGCCCAAAGTGATATTTAGGGTGTTAGCTAAACGTCGACTCAGCCAACTTTCGACCTATCACTCTATCCCAAATACCTTACCAGGAATCGTGTTTTTGAGCTTCCGCTCGTCCTACAACCATGTGATGGACTTCATCCGGGCCATCGGCAAAACGTAAGTGACGCTGATTGGTATACATTGCGGCTAATGGTGTCCATTGTGAAATTCCTGTTGCACCATGAATCTGAATAGCCTGATCAATAATCGTGCATACTTTTTCAGGAACCATCGCTTTTACAGCACTCACATAGACGCGGGCTTCTTTGTTGCCGAGCACGTCCATTGCTTTAGCTGCCTGCAAAACCATTAATCGACAGGCATCGAGCTCGATACGTGCACGGGAAATCAACTCTAAATTTTTCCCCAATTTAAGAATCGGTTTACCAAAGGCTATACGACTTCCCGCACGTTTTACCATGAGCTCCAATGCCTTCTCACCTTGACCAATAGAGCGCATGCAATGGTGAATACGGCCAGGCCCTAAACGAACCTGAGATATCTCGAATCCACGACCTTCGCCCAACAACATGTTTTCTTTCGGTACACGAACATTATTAAATTTGATATGCATATGTCCACGCGGCGCATGATCTTCCGCAAACACTGCCATGCCTTCTAATATTTCAACACCTTCCGCATCGATGGGGACGAGAATCATTGATTGTTGCTTCGAGGGAGCAGCATCAGGACTGGTTTTAACCATTGTAATCATGATCTTACAGCGCGGGTCACCGGCACCTGAAATATAGTACTTCTCACCATTAATTACCCACTCATCGCCTTCCAGAACTGCAACCGTGCCTATGTTCTTTGCATCAGACGATGCCACGTTCGGCTCCGTCATTGCGTAGGCCGAGCGGATTTCACCATTCAACAAGGGCGTTAGCCACTTATCTTTTTGTTCCTCTGTTCCCACCCGTTCTAACACTTCCATATTACCTGTATCTGGCGCGCTACAGTTCAGCGACTCAGACGCCAATGGGTATTTACCCAATTCAGTGGCAATATATGCGTAGTCCAGATTGGTTAAACCTTCGCCAACTTCAGAATCTGGCAAAAAGAAGTTCCATAAACCTGACTCTTTTGCTTTCTTCTTAGCGCCTTCCAACAACTCTAATTGCCGTGGATGCCAAGACCAACGATCTTCCTTCCCCACTTCAAGCGCTGCAAATTCTTCGGTAATTGGCGCAACATTTTCTTCAATATGCTTCATAACAGCAAAATATAACGGTTTTGCTTTTTCTGACATTTCAAGATTGAACAAGCTTTCGTCGGCATTAGCCATGCTATTTCTCCTTTAGTAAAGTTAACTTTTCATCCTACAAATTTTTCTACAAACCTTCCTGCATGTTTATCTGCTATCTTTCCTAAACATATACACACAACGTCTGGATTTCCATCGCAGCGGAACTGGCATACACGGATTTTAAGCGTCATATCGAAGCGATATATGTATCCGCAAAAAGGCTTTTTTACCACGACTCGTGTTTTTGTGCTTCTGCACGACCAACAACCATGTGGTGAACTTCGTCCGGACCGTCAGCCAGCCGCAAACAACGTTGCTGAATATACATGTCTGCCAGTGGAGTCCATTGAGAAATACCCGTGGCGCCGTGCATCTGGATTGCTTGATCGATAATAATACACACTTTTTCGGGAACCATAGCCTTAACCGCACTCACATAAATTCTGGCTTCTTTGTTACCGAGAACATCCATCGCTTTAGCAGCCTGAAGTACCATCAGGCGACATGCATCAATTTCAATTCTTGCGCGTGAAATGACTTCTAAATTTTTCCCCAACTTGAGGATAGGCTTTCCGAATGCAATACGACTACCGGCACGTTTCACCATCAATTCCAACGCTTTCTCAGCCTGACCGATAGAACGCATGCAGTGATGAATACGCCCTGGACCGAGGCGAACCTGTGAAATCTCAAAACCTCGACCTTCTCCTAATAACATATTCTCTTTCGGAACGCGGACGTTATCAAACTTAATGTGCATATGGCCGTGAGGCGCATCATCCTTACCAAAAACCCCCATTCCTTCAATGATGTCTACGCCAGGATGATCCTTAGGAATCAGGATCATTGACTGCTGCTTCGACGGAGAAGCATCCGGACTCGTCTTAACCATGGTGATAAGTATTTTACATCGAGGATCACCGGCACCTGAAATATAGTATTTCTCTCCGTTGATAACCCACTCATCGCCATCTAATACGGCAGAAGTGCCTATATTCTTAGCATCAGAGGATGCATTATGAGGCTCGGTCATTGCGTAAGCTGATCGAATTTCGCCATTAAGTAAAGGGGTTAGCCATTCATCTTTTTGTGCCTGCGTGCCAACCCGCTCTAACACTTCCATATTACCTGTATCGGGAGCACTACAATTTAGCGTTTCCGAAGCCAAAGGGCTACGTCCCAATTCAGAAGCTATATAAGCGTAATCTAGGTTATTAAGCCCTTCCCCCGTTTCTGCGTCTGGCAAGAAAAAATTCCATAGCCCAGACTCTTTCGCCTTTTTCTTTGCGCCATCCAGAAGTTCTAGCTGTCGTGGGTGGTGCGACCAGCGATCTTCCTTGCCTTCATCCAGAGCAAAAAACTCTTCTGTAATGGGGTCAACGTTTTCTGTTATGTGTTTTTTTACCGCAAATATTAAAGGTTGCGCTTTTTCTGACATGGCGAGATTAAACAGACTTTCTGAAGGATCAGACATATTGTTACTCCATTATTAATTATTCATCACTAACTGCAAATTACGAAAAACAAGACTCACAGATAATGACACTGGGCCGAACCAAGATGCCGACAGCAGAATTTTCACTCGGCTGTAAACAGAACTTTTCAATTGCTGGGGCGCCTTAACTGATCAATAACAGCTTTCGGCACCCAGGTTTAAACCACTATTTGAGGCGATTTACGGCTTGTTCAGAGAGATCTAGCGAAGCCAGGATTCGATTGCGCATTTCCTCCATGTCGATACCTTCACTACTTTTTTGACCGGCTTTATAACGGGCGTAAACACCGTGTAATATTGCTGCGGTTTTCCAACGGTTGAAACCGATGTAGTAATCAAGTTTGTCTAAATTACGACCTGTACGCTCTGCGTACCGTTGCGCTAATTCACTTCGGATAGGAAAACCTGATGCGCCTGCACCGCCAAGGTTCAACGCTCGCTCCTCCTCGTTCTCTGGCCATGGGTTCAGCGCGTAAGCTAAATCAGCGAGCGGGTCTCCCAATGTCGAAATCTCCCAATCGACGACAGCTGCTACCTTGGAGTCAGCGCCAATCAGGCAATTGTGCAGTCCATAGTCGCCGTGCACAACCCGGGCTTTACCCTGGTCGGGCATGTTGTCCATAAAAAATTGCTGTAACTCATGAGCACGAGGATCATCCATTTGAGCAAACTCAATCGACGAATTCCATGAACGATACCAGGTCTTTAACTGACGTCCGACGTAGTTTTCTTTTTTCCCGAGTTCACTCAAACCTATTTCGTCCGGGTCCAACGAATGTAAATCAGCTAAGGCGTCAAAAAAGGAGTGTGCCAAAGTCACACGTCGATCTTCCGGAATCCACGCTTCGGTTTCTTCCTGAGTATATAACGGACGTCCATCAATCAACCCCATAATATAAAACCAGGCGCCGGTCACATCTGGGCTTTCACAAAAACCTATTGCTTCCGGCACAGGCACTGCGGTTGGACCCAGCGCGGAAATCAACGACCACTCGCGGCTCATATCGTGGGCTTTGGGTAAGAGCTCGCCCTGTGGAGGGCGGCGAATTACAGCATCTTTGCCATTGGCATCTTGTAGTTGATACGTAAGGTTAGAATGACCACCTTCTAGTCGAGTCCAACTAAACGGAGGGGTCAAGCCACTGACGTTTTCTTTGACCCAGTTTTCTACTGCGGGAATATCGTAACCTTCAGCGATCTGCTTACTCATTTTTTACCTCACGTTTGACATCGGTCTTGTTCTGTTTCGTTTTGTTGTTGCAGAAAATGGCATTTTATAGAGAAACGTTCTAAAGAAAAAAGACGAATCTGCTGTTATTACGCCTGTAGTTTCATGGACAAAATCGCTGACAGTTCTCCAAGCGCCTGCTCAGCTGAGGTTACTTTTATAGTCTGCATACCCATCGCCTTTGCGGGCTTGAGATTAATGCCCAAATCGTCTAAAAATACGGCTTCAGATGCGTCGATGCCCATTTTATCGCACGCCAGCTGATAGATGCGCGGGTCTGGCTTTCTAAAACCGACAAGGCTTGATTCGATGACGAAGTCAAAAAGCCCCATAATCTCAACAATTTTTTCAGCTTTTGAGTGATCGCTAGCCATACCCGGCCCCTCACCTGCTCCTTTGACGTTATTGGTAATACAGGCGATTCTATAATTTTTTTTAATCAATTTCAGAGCTTCCACCATTTCCGGACGAATGTGGCCGGACAATAATTTCATCACTTCCTTACCGGGGATACGGTGACCGGCTTTTTCAGTCTCTGCCGCAAATATAGGGTCAAATTCTTCCAGACTAACCGAACTACTTTCGAATTGAGCCCAGGCATTAGTATCGGGATCTTTTGCGTTGACCGATCTTATAAAATCTTTCGGTATCCCATTAGCTAATTCATAGCGATTAAAGGCTTCAAAAGGACTCGATGTGATCACTCCCCCAAAATCCCACAGCACAGCTTTGATCATAATTTATCCTTTTTAAATTTTTGCAAACTAAACGAGCTCTGTTGATTTTGTGTGCTTTCGAATGGAAATCAATTCATTCTTCAAAAATTGCGGGAATGAAATATGACACAAGAAAAATCGACAACAAGGTAAAAAATACAGCTTAGTCTGGTGGTTTATCAGCGGTAATAAGCGTGAGTGGAGGACTGTGAAGGCTACAAAATTGCAGTCAATACAATAGACCAAATCAAAAATAGCGAGGTGAGAAACCTGCAAAAAACGTCTTGCTCATTACGGTTTGGACTTCATTGTCCTTCCATACAGGAGTATGGAAGGGCGTGTAGGGACTTAAGGCACAAGATAGCTAGTGCTTACTAACTACCTTGTATCTATTACTGTCGACTACCATGCATCGTGTTTTTGTGCTTCCGCGCGACCCACTACCATGTGATGAACTTCATCAGGACCATCGGCAAGTCTTAAAGTACGCTGGCCAGCATACATTCCCGCCAGTGGGGTCCACTGCGAAATACCGGTAGCTCCGTGCATCTGAATAGCCTGGTCAATAATAATACATACTTTTTCAGGAACCATGGCCTTTATAGCGCTAACATAAACTCTGGCTTCCTTGTTACCGAGAACATCCATCGCTTTAGCTGCTTGAAGCACCATCAACCGACAGGCATCGATTTCGATACGTGCGCGAGAAATAACTTCAAGGTTTTTACCCAATTTGAGAATAGGTTTGCCAAAGGCGATACGGCTACCGGCACGTTTAACCATTAATTCGAGCGCTTTTTCAGCTTGCCCAATCGAACGCATACAGTGATGGATACGTCCTGGTCCCAAGCGAACTTGTGAAATTTCGAATCCACGACCTTCGCCTAACAACATATTCTCTTTGGGTACACGTACGTCAGTAAATTTAATATGCATATGGCCGTGGGGCGCATCGTCCTGACCAAATACCTGCATACCGTCTAGAATCTCTACCCCCGGTGCGTCAATAGGAACCAAAATCTGAGACTGCTGCTTGGAAGGTGCTGCATCCGGGCTAGTTTTCACCATCGTAATCATAATTTTACAGCGAGGATCGCCGGCGCCAGATATGTAATACTTTTCCCCATTGATGACCCATTCGTCGCCATCCAGTACGGCAGTAGTACTAATATTCTTAGCATCTGAAGACGCCATATTAGGCTCAGTCATCGCGAAAGCGGAACGGATCTCACCATTAAGCAAAGGTGTCAGCCATTTATCTTTCTGTTCCTGCGTACCGACACGTTCCAGTACTTCCATATTGCCAGTGTCTGGCGCGCTACAATTTAAAGTCTCAGAGGCTAGAGGGTTACGGCCCAACTCAGTAGCGATGTATGCGTAGTCTAGATTACTTAGACCTTCTCCCGTTTCAGCGTCGGGTAAAAAGAAATTCCACAAACCTGATTCTTTGGCTTTTTTCTTGGCGCCATCGAGTAATTCCAGTTGACGGGGGTGGTAAGACCAACGGTCTTCTTTACCTTCGTCCAATGCGAAAAACTCTTCAGTAATTGGTATCACGTTTTCTTCGATATGTTTTTTTACTGCAAACAACAGTGGCTGTGCTTTTTCAGACATAGTCAGATTAAATAGACTTTCTGTGTTATCTGGCATCTTTTTTCTCTCTGTTAATAATAATTTGGAGTGGTAATCTACAATAATTGACGCAAAAGCGCCATTTCTTTTGTTTGAGATATGTCAATTAACCCTTAAAATTTCGCGATTATTCACTGCCAAACAGAATGATATTTTCTTTTCGTGAGGGGTAGTAAGTTCCTAATTCGACAAGTTGAATCGCCGATAGGATAAAGAACGAACAACTTTTCTCTGTTGAATGATAGAGGAATAAGCCGGAGAATCGGAGCAGAAGGCTCTGCCATCGGCATCTTAGTTCCAGAACAAAGTTCAGACACCCTCTTACCTTTTTCTTTGGCAGTCGAAGGCCCTCGAGCCAGCCCTTTGCTTTTATGCTACCAGGCTGTCCTTGTTTCGAGTAATGGAGGGAAGTCCCGTACGAATTTGAGTTCAATAATGCTTACAAAGTTTGTACACGGTGAGCGTTTTTATAGAAAATCATTCAGCAAACCTAAAAAGATATCCAGCTGGTCATGGTGAACCCAATGTCCAGCATTGTTGACATTCTCGACTCTCACGTTTTGAATCAACGCTGCGCGACCATCCTTTTCAGGGTCCGATGCCCAACTTTCCGTACCGCGAACCAACATCGTGGGGCAGTTGATTTTCGAATTGAGATCGAGAGAGTCTTGCATGGGCATGCCTGTCGCAGGAAAAGCTCGCACATAATTGTCAAACTTCCAGCTAAAAGTACCATCTTCGTTTTGGTTAATACCATGAATTGTTAAATGAAGAGCTTGTGCTTCCGAAAGATGCGGATTCGCTTCTTTCATTCTGTTAGCAGCCTCTTCAATATTCGGATAGCGGCGGGGTTGCCAACCCGACAGCTTACGCATCTGTTTTACCCATCCACGCATACCGCTATCAATTTCAGTTTTCTCTCGTTTAGCAATCATCTCCGGCGACGGCCCCATACCTTCAATTGCTACCAGCTTGACAACTTTATCCGGGTAAATGCCGCTATAACGTAAAGAAATCCCACCGCCCATGGAATGTGACACAATACGTAGCGGTGCCAGCTTCAGCTGGTGAATAAGCTGGGCAATATCGTAAACGTAGTCCATGGTCGTGTACGTGCCGCCGCTAATCCACTGACTGTCGCCGTGCCCCCGTAAATCGGGCGCTATAACGTGATAGTCCTTGCACAATGAGCGCGCGACCCAATCCCAATTTCGACAATGATCCCTGCCGCCATGAACCAGTAATAGCGGTGGCGCCTCGGGATTCCCCCAATCGACATAATGTAAACGCAAACGTTGGGAAAAATAGGTATGAGAAGTTGGACCTGTAAGGGCACTCATTGCGGAACTCCAGTATTTTCACGGGCTTTACACTCAAGCCCGCTGGTCAGCTTAGCGAAATAGCTCAGTGGGCAACAACAGACTTTGGTTCATAATATGAACCTTTGCACTCACCAAAAAGCTCTTGAACTTGTGGATGGGCGACAACTTTGCCACTTTCATCATTTAGCAGATTTTGCTCGGATACATAAGCGATATAAGCGCTTTCACCATTTTCAGCGAGTAAATGATAATATGGCTGGTCTTTGATAGGCCGAACCTCTTCAGGAATGGACTGCCACCACTCCTCAGTATTGTTAAAGGTCGGGTCTACATCAAAAATTACACCTCTAAAAGAAAAAAAACGGTGACATACAACCTGCCCTATCCGAAATTTTGCATCACGTTGAAGCATGGGCATTTACCTCTCTAAAACATCGTTATATAGCTTTAAAATAATCTCAAACAAAGAAAGCTAGAAACAATGATCGAGAAGGCGATTATAAACGTCGGGAAGATCAATAGAAATACTTAACACGCCGCCCATGTTCCATAAGGTAATCCCTTTTAGTGTAGTCAAGGCTCTAAATATATTAGCTGTTTTAACAGCCTAAATAAATCAAATTGTGAAATGCTAACCCACATCGCTACTTTGTTGACTCCCTCCCAAAAGGTAATTTCCGCAATAAGACCAGATCCATCATCCCCAGGAGTCGATGCGTACTAGTGGAATGGGGGACTGGGGAATCGTTTATGGAACAATACCCACCCTATTGTCGCTGGTGCGAGGCACGGTTCTGAATCTCGTCTGTCAAAGGGATGTGGTAATAGCACAAAATGTTATTGAAGAAAATCACACCAGGTACTCTTTAACTGTGCCGACTGTGGACAGCGATTCACGTGAAGCTGCCGTCGAATAGAGTAAACCGCTTGCATCACCAATCGCGACTGTGTCGATGTGGGTGTATAGGTATCTGTGAATCGTAAACAACAGCTCAACAACTGAAGGGAATCGCGATAGTTTTTGACGGCGCAGGGTGATATTTTTAACTCAATTGGATATCCCTTGTCGATCGAGGAGCGACCACAGAGAAAACAGCTAAGCAATTAGCAAAGTGTTAGGACAAGCTGTTTAGAAACCATAAGTTTGATAATCGCTTGCTAGCACCTAACACCTTTTCTCAATGCTTCGACGCACCCGCTTAAGCCAGGATGTTCGGAGAGCACCAAACCAAGTGGAATCTCAGAACAAATTTCAGAAAATCTTCCTTTGCTTTCAAAACGCTGTCGAAATGTCTGTTCATCCAAAAGACTGATCAGCCGAGGCAGAATACCTCCCGAAATAAAAACTCCGTCAGTCGCTCCCATCATCAATGCGACGTCACCGGCGACAGAGCCTAGGATAGCGCAAAAGTCTGATACCGCTTTACCGCAGTATTCGTCTCCCGCAAAAGCTCCAGCAGTCACCCCTGAAGCTGGAAGCTCCCGATCATGGCCATCCAATACACAGTTAGCCCAATATAAATTCGCTAGGCCCATGCCCGATAATACGCGCTCAATCGAAACCCGATCGTAACGCTGCCATAATATCTTAAGCAAATCAGCTTCGTGATCAGAGGTAGGAGCAAATGCAATATGACCTGCTTCTGATGGCAATATGTGGCCCGAAGGCATCATTGCTGATACACCCAATCCAGTTCCCGGCCCAACGACTGCTTTCACTTGATCGCCGTGTGGTCGAGCTGCCCCAATCCATTTTAATTCCGAAGAAGTCAGCCCATCAATACTGAGTACTTGGGCGCTGAAGTCGTTAATGACAGTGACGTGGGTTGCGAGTGATTCCTGCAGTTCCGCGCGACTAAAAGCCCAATGATTATTGGGCAAGTCAATCCAGTCGGATTCGACCGGTCCCGCAACCGCAAGACATATCTGATCAACCTGCTCAACATGCCCACGTTCTATATAGGCATTTAACGCGTCGATTAAAAAAGTGAAATCAGCGCAGGGGAAAATCTCAATACCTAACAGTTCGCTGGAGTCCGAATGGACATAGGCGAACCGGGCATTCGTTCCGCCGATATCTGCGACAATGTTTACTGACTTGCTCATAGTAGCTTTCCGTTGGAGCGGTTGAAATTCAAACTTTATTTCTAAAACACATGACACAGCTGATAATAAAGACGCCTTAGACATTGCGACAGTATCTCAGTGGCAGTATCTCAGCGACAATATAGCTCAACCGTCTCTTTGCGAGTACTTATAGCTCGGACGCCTATATATGGATAGAAGAATCTAGCTCAATGAAGCGGCCACTTTGACAACATTCATCGTATTAGTGCCACCATGAACGTTATTATAATCGCCTTTAGATATAATTACCCAATCCCCCTCTGCAACCTCATTTCGAGACAGCAGTTCGTTGACGATGTTTTGGCTCATCTCCGGAGGCGTGACGCTGGTCAAATCATAAGGGACAGGAACAACACCTCGATAGAGTGCTACGCGGTTTTCAGTTCTCATGTTTCGGGTAAACGCGAACACGGGTATTGACGAGCTTATGCGTGACATCAGCAATGGCGTATTACCTGTTTCTGTCAAACTTATAATGGCTTTTACACCTGACAAGTGATTGGCAGTGTACATAACGGCCATAGCTACCGACTCATCCGCCTCGTTAAAACTTTGGTGTAACCGGTGTGAGGATATGTGAGCGGTAGGATGGCATTCTGCGCCCAAAATAATCCGATCCATGGCTTCGACCGCTTCAACTGGAAACCCCCCCGCGGCCGTTTCGCCGGATAACATGACGGCATCCGTCCCATCTAAAACAGCGTTAGCCACGTCAAAAACCTCTGCCCGAGTCGGCAGGGGGCTTTCAATCATTGACTCCATCATCTGCGTGGCGGTTATCACGACTTTGTTCAGTTGACGAGATCGCTTGATAAGATGCTTTTGCACCGCAATCAGTGCCGCATCCCCTATTTCTACGCCTAAATCACCCCGTGCCACCATAACTACATCGGACGCGCGAATAATACTGTCGAGTAATTCATTATCGGCGACCGCCTCGGCCCGCTCTATTTTCGACACGATTCCTGCATTGCCCCCCGCCGCTTCCATTGCATTGCGGGCATCCTGCAGATCTTCCGGACTGCGAACAAACGACACCGCTAAATAATCCACTCCAATATCTGCCGCCAGCAAAATGTCACGATAGTCCTTATCGGTTAAAGCACCCGCGGACAAACCGCCTCCTTCGCGATTAATACCCTTATTATTGGATAATTTTCCCGCCACGACGACAGAAGTCTCAATACATGAATTGTTGATATTGACGACTTCCAATACAACCCGACCATCGTCTAACAGCAGCCTGTCTCCTACAACAACTTCTTCCGGCAAGCTTTGATAGTCTAATCCAACCTGGTGCTGATTTCCCTCGGTCTTACCCAACGTCGCATCTAAATTAAAGTGGTCCCCCAGATTTAAGCATATAGGCCCATTCTTAAATTGAGCGATGCGAATTTTCGGTCCCTGTAAGTCGCCAAGGATAGCCACGGTCCTGCCATTTTTCTTGGCTAATTCACGAACTAGTTCGGCGCGCTGACGATGATCCTCTGCCTTGCCATGGGAAAAATTCATGCGCACAACGTTCACGCCCGCCATGATCAGACGCTCTAGTACTCCCTCTGTATCTGTTGCAGGACCGAGTGTTGCGACTATTTTTGTTCGACGATTCATGCGGCGTGAGACTCATTTAATTTGCCAACACTCATTAGGGCTAATGTGTTATCTAACATACGGTTAGAAAACCCCCACTCATTGTCATACCACGACATGACTTTAACCAAACGTCCGTTGACTCGAGTCTGGGTCGCATCAAAATTTGAAGACTCGGGAATATGATTAAAGTCTATCGATACCAGGGGTTCTTCGTTATAAGCAAGAACACCCGCCATAGCGCCTTTCGCCGCGTCCTTGATAATTTTGTTCACCTCCGCAACAGTGGTCTCGCGACTGGCGATAAACGTAAAATCAACCAATGAGACATTGACAGTCGGTACGCGAACAGCCATTCCATCCAACTTGCCGGCCAATTCGGGAAGCACCAAACCAACGGCCTGGGCCGCTCCAGTCTTTGTCGGAATCATCGATTGAGTAGCAGACCGAGCACGATAAATGTCAGAGTGATAGACGTCGTTAAGACTTTGATCATTGGTATAGGCGTGGATGGTCGTCATGGATCCCTGCTCAATGCCCAATGTATCATTGAGTGCTTTTGCCACTGGTGCTAAGCAGTTAGTCGTACAGGATGCATTAGATATAATCTTGCAGTCCTCGGTCAAAGTTTTGTCGTTCACACCAAAAACAATGGTCGCGTCTGCGTCATTCGCAGGTGCAGAGACGATGACCTTTTTAGCCCCGGCCTCAATATGTCCGTTGGCCTTATCGCGACTGGTAAATAAACCAGTACATTCGTAAACGACATCAATATTTAAGTCAGCCCACGGAAGTTGTCGAGGGTCGCGCTCCGAAACGGTAACCACCTCGTCGCCATTGATGATCATATTGTTATTTTTGACTTCAACAGTACCGGGAAAGCGGCCGTGCACGGAGTCATATTTGGTCAAATGAGCGTTAAACTCTGTATCACCCAAATCATTAATTGCCACCAACTGTATTGATTCTCGATAATTTGATTCATACAAAGCACGCAAGATATTTCGCCCAATACGACCAAAGCCATTTATTGCCACACGAATTGTCATAGATGTCACCCGAAGCTAGCGTTCATTGAATTATTTGTTTAATTTAGTTTCACGAATTTAACTTAATTACTTATTATCCTGTTAAATCGGCCAACTGCAAGCAAAAATGTAATTAAATTAGAACTAATTGTTTATAATTTGTACTTTTCTGCCAATTTATAACTTCTGGGAAAGATCTAGATAGACAAGTGATAAATTTAGATAAGGAAATCAACCGCTTATAATCTGAGAGTTAATATCGATGCCGTTAGGCACAAAAATTAAGAAACTAGCGGCGAGAAAGGGTAAGGCGAATCATTAAATTTAGAAGCTTAATCGAACCCCAAATAACGTAAACCGTAATTGGCTGGAATATTGATGCGCAGACTGATAGCCAGCTATAACTAAAGAAACACCGGTTATTGGCAACAAGGCAATTGGCGATCAGGGCAATAAAAAAAGAACCTGGCCTGATGATCCCAAGTCTGCCACTGCAAAAAAGTTTCCTTTTCTTACTGTTAAAGAAAAAAATGGAGAATTAGCTTTGTACGAAGTATTATCGATGAGCAGCCAAAACCGGTCGTAATGGCGGTTTAAAGCAATGATTAACGCGCAAGCGACGCTGATTGTTATGGCCGAACAATCGTTAAACATTTTGATGTTTTCTTAAATATCACAATTAGCCAAGCCGGGTAACACCATGACCAACAAACCGTTTAACCAACCTCTCAGCGGCAACGAAATGCCGCGCTTCGCAGGCCCAGGCACGATGTTTCGACTGCCCTCTGAAAAAAACGCCGATAACCTCGATATGGCGATTATAGGAGTCGGATTGGACATCGGCACCAGCAATCGCAACGGCACAAGATTTGGACCTCGGCAAATTCGCAATGAGTCAGCCATGGTTCGTCCATACGGAATGGCAACTCAGGCAGCCCCATTCGATTCGTTTCAAATAGCTGACATCGGCGATGTGCCGCTCAATACGTTCAATCTTCTCAAATCCATTGATATTATTGAAGACTTTTACGACGACGTATTAAGCTTCAATGCAAAACCTATCACGCTGGGAGGCGATCACACTATTTCGCTACCGATATTGCGCTCCTTAAGAAAAAAACACGGGCAAAAACTGGCTCTGGTTCATGTCGATGCCCATGCCGACATTAACGATGTCATGTTTGGGGAAAAAATTGCTCACGGCACGATTTTCAGACGTGCAGTTGAAGAAGGATTAGTCGACGGAAATAACATGATACAAATAGGCCTGCGCACCACCGGTTATGCCGCTGATGATTTTGACTGGACTCGTGAACAAGGTGGCAGGGTTGTTCCCGTCGAAGAGTGCTGGCACAAATCCCTAACACCGCTAATGACTGAGGTTCGCGAACATATTGGTGTCGATATGCCGGTCTATTTAACATTCGATATCGACGGACTAGATCCTTCTGTAGCGCCCGGGACAGGCACACCGGAACCCGGCGGTCTAACCAGCATACAAGGTATTGAAATTATTCGCGGCTGTTTTGGCTTAAATCTGGTGGGCTGCGACCTAGTCGAAGTATCGCCGCCCTACGACGCGACGGGAAACACTGCACTGCTAGCGGCAAATCTGGTGTTTGAAATGTTATGCTCTTTTCCAGGCTGCGTTCGCAGAAAATAGCGAGTATATAAGACCGGAGTTTCATCCCTAGAGAACTTCAGCTTTCGACCCAGTAGCAGCCACACTGGAAACGAGCAATCCCGAAATAGCTTTCGGAAGCTGAGTGGTTATTATATTTTGGCCGACGGTTAAATCGTTCCAACGGACTAATACCCGGTACTCTCCGTCGTCGGTTTGAAACTCTCCGATGCGCTCAACAGCAATACCTTTAAGCCTGTCGTCTACTACTTCATAAATACGGTTATTTTCATATAGAGATTGTATCGGCAAACTAATCACTCCCTCCTCTACCGGCATCACGATCGTAACGTCTACCACTCGCCCAATTTCAGGGAGATTACGTTGACTGTTAGCATCGATACTGAAAAACGCATCCAGCCCACTTTGTCCAGTTTTTACACTGTTTGAAAGTCTAGTTAGCTTCAAGTGAGTTCTGTTCTCGTTATTAGCAATAAAGCCCCGCACTGACTGATCTCTATCAAGGTACTTACGAAAACGATCGACATATTCGTTAGGTACTGGTGCCCTAATTTCAAATCCAGACGATTGTGCCATTGTGAGAAGAGGCTCACCGGGCACCGCATGACTACCTGAAGATGCCATTACGTTAAGAATAGGCCCATCGAATGGCGCTCTTACTAACGCTCTTTCCAAATTAAGGGTGGCCTGCTCAAGGCGCGCTACTGCCTGCCTTACTCTTGCTTGTTGTTCCAACAATCTACTGGGAAAATCAGCCATTTGACGCTTATGATTCTGGTATTCGATAGTCCGTTCGCTGGCCTGCAAAACGGCCTCATCGAGCACACCCTGCGAGATCATCCGCTTCTCGTGTAGCTCCTGATAGCGATGGAGTTTTTTCTGAGACAACTTAAATACCGAACTGAAATGTGCTTCGGTTTCTTGCATAAGCTTAAAATCCACTTCGATTGATTTTAAGCTAGCCTGATGCTGTGCCAAATCAGCTTCACTTTCACGCACCCGCAAGCTAAGCTCTCGATTATTTAGCTCTACTAAAACATCCCCTTCTTTTACCGTTTGGCCCTCCCGAACGTTCACTTTACGGATGATCTCCATCGTGTCAGATTGCATAATCGCAACATTTCTCGATTCGACTTTTCCATAAACGCTAAACATCGGAGAAATACTCGCTGGCTTAACAGCCGCGATGGATACTGGCCAGACTCGCTCCTGACTTTCCAGCGATTCTGGGTGTGGTGCACTAGCGTAAATCAGAACACTCATTATTGACGCTACAAACAGAACACTAACACTTGATATTATGCTGCGCGCCCGCAATAGTGATTGCTTGTCCGTTGGCAACGTGGATAACCTTGTCTCGAGCATGTTCATGAGGTAAGCCTATTGGTTGTGGAACCGGCTGATCGATAACCGGGAGTGAATGACAATTTCGATTTGGCGTTTTCCAACAACACAATCAATGCCGGAATAACTAGTAGCACCAACAAAGTCGCAAAAGACAAACCAAAACAGATAGTTACAGCGATAGGTTTCGTGTACATTGCCAGCGAGGAACCTTCAAACAACAACGGTGTTAATCCAGCAACGGTGGTTATAGATGTCAAAAGTACGGCCCTAAATCTTGAGCGAACTGATCGAGTCAAGGCGTCTACTAGCGTTTTCCCCGCTTCCAGATCGCGCTTTAAAAAGCTCATCAGGACAATGGAATCGTTGACCACAATTCCTGTCAGTGAGAAAAATGCCAGCATAGACATCGGACCAATATCCATCCCCATGACCAAATGCCCAAAGACAGCGCCCACCAGCCCAAAAGGTATCGCCATCATAATTGCCAGAGGCCACAGATAACTGGCAAAAACCCAAGCGAGAATTAAATAGATAAATATCAAGGTGAGCATTGCACCAACAGACATCGTTTCGAGCATTAAACGGTCCTGCTCTGACCGCCCACCCAGACCAAACTGCACATCGTACTTGTCTAATATCGCCTGCAGGCTATTGACTTTAATATCGTTAGTAATTGCCATGGCGTTGTTGATTTCGGAGTCAACCGTAGCACTCACTGAAATAGACTGTTTGGAATCGCGATGGCGAATCGTGTCGATACCACGACGGTTATAGAGAGTCGCGATATTGGCGAGAGCAACAAAATTTCCAGCGGGAGTTTGCACCGGCAATTGTTGCAATTTGGCCAAATTGTCGCGTTCGCTATCGGGAAGCACCACAACCACCTCAAGCTCAACGTCATTCTCATTGAATATTTGTACGCGCCTTCCACTGTAGGCCGCTCGTAATTGACGCCCAAGAGATTGCGAAGTAATACCCAGCGAACGTCCCGTCGAGGTTAAACTGAAAATGAGCTGCTCTTTTCCATAAGGGAGGTCATCGAGTACATTGCTCACACCAGAATGCGAGGCGAGAACGGCAGCCAATTCTTCTGCAGCGCCTTTTAAAGAATCAATGTTTTCGCCACTAAGAACAAAAGTTATGTCGGGCCGCCCATTGCCACTGCCTCCTGTCACATCCAAAATAAATTGTTCAACGTAGGCAGGTATCTCGATTTTTTCACGCCAGGATTCAACAAATTTCTTTGGCGAAAGAGACCGATCTTCTTCAAACACATATTGTCCCTGAACGGAGGCAAACTGTATTCCTGTTTTGCGCTCACTATTAATTTCTGCCAAATTTTTGTTTACCAACCATCCCGTTAGATTAATACTGTTAGTCTCTATATTAGTTGTGCTGAGCGCATCCTCCACGTGCTTGAGGAACGCTTCTCTCTGCGTTTGCGTGGCTGCAGAACTAAACTCCACATTTGCTTCGATAGACTCAAAGCTAAACCCCATTTTCATATCCAATGCTACATAACCTGAGCCCACTATAGCGATGGTGCACATCATCGTTCCAATTGCCGTGGAAAATGTTGTTCCGGGATAGGTCAACACTTTGCTCACTAACGGCATAAATCGTTCATCTCGAAATTTAGTAAAGCGGCGGTCAAAGCGGTGCCGGAAACTTTGCGCGTTATCGGTCTTGGCCTTTTCCAAAGCGTTACGCAGATGACCGGGCAATACCAAAAAGCATTCGACAAGGGACGCCACGATAACGCAGAGTAAAGCCGTCGGTAGCACAAGAATCATATCGCCCATTACACCACCAATCAGCAGCAACGGAATAAAAGCCGCCATGGTGGTCAGCGAGGAGGTCATCACTGGGACCCACATACGCTGCGCACCCGCTACAGCCGCTTGAGCTGGTGTCATACCTTCCTCAAAATGGGTTACGACGTCTTCTCCGACTACGATCGCGTCATCGACCACAATGCCAATGGCCATAATGAAGGCGAGTAGAGCAATGATGCTTATACCGTGCCCAAATAATCCGTGGAAAAGTGCCAGGCCAAGCAAAAAGCTAACGGGGATACCAATAGTCACCCACCAACCGACTCTGCCGCTTAGGAACAAAAACAAAATCCCAATGACTAGTACCAATCCCGACAGACCATTGCTAACAATGAGCTTCAATTGCGCGCCCAGCAGGTCCCAAACGTCCATCACTAATGTCACTTCAACACCGGGAGGCAAGGTCGGCTGGAGGTCCGCCAGCCATTTCTGAGAAATCTCTTCCGCGCGAAGAGCATCGCTACTAGTCGCCCTGAACAACGACATCGCTATCGCAGGCTGACCATAACGCTCGACGCTAGGCTGCCCATCCTGAGGCCTGCGTTGAACCTTGCCAATACTGTCGAACCGAACCAACTGGTCACCGGTTTCAATAATAAGCTGTTTGAAACCGTTGACATCGCGCTCCTGGTCCAGACTGCGGAGCTGGTGTGTACCCTGCCCACGCCCAATCGAGCCGGCGGGAACATTCTGGCTAACTTGCGCAATTTGTTCTGCTATTTCGTCCAGCGTTAGACCTAGCTCATGGAGTTGTTTTCCACCAACCGTCAAGGCAATCTCCTGAACTGGAAGACCATCAAAGCTAATACGCTCAATGCCTCGATCAAGTAGATCCTGCTCCATTGCTCTCACAATCGGAATCAGTTCATCGATAGTCCCAGGTCCGGTTATGGTAAATACCGCTACTTCCTCCAGGTCCTGTAGCCTACTTATCGCAGGAGTTTCGATACCAAGGGGGAAATTGCGAATACTAGCGACTCGCTGTTTGACCTGATCCATCGCCTGAGTCATGTCCACATCGAAATCGAAGCGCACATTGATGCTTGTATTACCGATAGATGTCCGGGACGACACTTCGTTGAGACCGGGAAGGTTTTTCATTTGCAGTTCGATCGGCAGTGTAACTAATTGCTCGAGGTCTTCCGCACTGGCTCCGCGCCAATCGACCGATACCACAACCAGCGGATAGTTCATTGGTGGATCTAACTGGCTTGGAATCGATTTTACCGCCCAAATGCCGGCCAGTATCATCATTACCATCGCCAAATTAGCTGCCACTCTGTGTTCGGCCAGTATTTTTATCATTGTGCTTCCGCTGTTCTTTGCTTTTGTAAGGGAGAAGATTGCAGAGGTGGCGCGATAGAAATAATCTTATACCTGTCTTCCACATCTAGATCGCCTATACCTATACCTCGATATCCATACGTTCTATACCCACCACATCAATATCCATACGCTTTATATGTATACCTTCCTATTTCACTATTCGTGCCAACTACATAAGTCGTTGAATTTCAAAGATATATTAATAACTTCGAATTTCCGTAAAGTTGATATGGTATATATGGCCATATAATTCGTTAAATAAACAAAATATTTAGCTAATACGACGGAGGCGTTCGTTATCTTTCCGACTCGTAAGAATCATTGCCTGGCCACTACCGTGACAATAACGCGACATTGAAAACCACGATTCGATCATTGTTCCTACCGAAAAAACATGATGATTATCAGGCAAAGAAATTATAGTGTTATAGTTAACTATAACAGTAAGTCATCAAAGATCAACCTTTTCCAATGGGTTTTTGGCCACCACCATCACCTGACGTAAGACTTTGAATTCCTGCGCCAGAAAAGAGCCATTCAGCCGTTTATGAAGAATTTACAAGCGAGTCAACGCCGCGACGTAACTATAGATAAGAGATTTAAGTTAGACTTTGACTGTCAAGAATAAGAAACAGTATTGGCATCCAAGATAACTTGCTGATGAAGCTTGCTTTCACGAGTTTATTACGGAATAAAGTTCATAAACCTTAAACGAAAAACGGGAAGCTCAATAGGCCTCCCGTCATTAGAAAATTCAGTAACAACAAAGTCGTTCGGTGGAAACACAAAATGCAATACTAGGCCACAGCCGCACCAGGACTACCTAAGTGTTCGTGTAACGCACCTAGGACCAAATCAGGATCCGAACGTCGTTGATAGTTTTCTGCTTGATCTATCCATCTCACAATACCTGTGGCGTCAATCAAAACCGTGGTCGGTATTGGAAGCGCCTTAGCTCCACCGGGCATACCACTGTGGATTCCCTGATTGCGAATACCCAGCTTATCGATTAATTCGCACTCTCGATCGGAGAGCATAATAGCTTTACAGCCATGTTTACTCATTTGTTCTTTTATCTGCTGAGGTTTATCGGTACAAACTGTCACTAGCTGCACATTCCACTTCTCGAGCTCCGACCGAAGCTCCTCCCACCGCTTTAATTCGGCGACGCAGTACGGTCACCAATGACCTCGGAAAAACTTCAATAATATGGGCTGTCCGCTAAGGCTACTAATATCAAACAGCTCTCCGTTTTCATCGGGTGCACTAAAGGTTGGTAGTCTCGAACCCGCCTGAAATTGGCCTGAACCGCCAGTCTGTTTACCGATAGCCACGGTTAAGAGAAAAAAAGCACCTGCGAAAATAGCAAGACCGGCTGCTATATTTGCCAACCAACTTCCCGTACCCAAGGCCAGTGCCGCAATACCGAGTCCGGCACTCAAAACCATCAATGCAACAAAAACAGACCGGTTTTTTGGAATGGAAACCGAAAATAGCAACATCGCCCAACGAACGGCTGTTGCTAGTGCAAGGCTAAAACCCAGAATAGCCAAGGTGAATCCGCTCATACTTTTAGACTCCCACAAAAATGAATTGGTTTTCTAATAGGGAACTCTTCAGGAATTACCTGTAATTCCGCTCACCCCCTACTTACCGAGCGACTCTTCGCACAGCCCCGCATTCATAATAGAGCCTTATGTGTACGAATCAACCCGATTCGGCTGAAAAGTTTAAGCTATCAGGATTGCAAAAAATGACCAGGCGCCAAGGCCCACTCGGTCCAGAGCTTTGGATAAACGATAATTCATAGTTTCACAGGACTTATATTTCATCACTTTAATGACGCGAGCTATTCGCGTGCGGGCAGTGATATGAAGCCATTGATATCATACCTTTGGTCGCTTTTGACGCTTTAGTCATACCTGGATCGCGCCTAGCAGATGAAAAAATGATGTGCGCTGATTCTCGAAATGACGAGAGACCACTTCACCACGTTCATTTATCGAGGATCCTACTGTGTGAGGAGTCATGGTGGGATAGAGTTGGCAATGATTACCAATAAACTAACCACACCACTGTCGAAATTTCCTGGAGGTCATTTTAGCTATGTGCTGCGGGTATGACCGGCCAACGGTCAATAATCTGGTCGCCACGTACGACCATCAGGCTCCCAAATTGCAGCAGAACCGCTTCCGATTGAGTGGGTCGAAGAAAGATAAAATCGTCGACGTCTATGTCCACCGATTCCGGCGCAGAATACCCCTGCTGATTGGAACTAACATAGGCAAAATGTGGCGCTAGCCCCGGCGGTGATTCGTTGAGGGCCAGCCAATTTCCACTGTAGCAGAAATACATCTGTGCCTGGTTTTTATCCCAACCTCGAATCAAGGGAGCACTCCAGTCAATAGCAGGTATTCGTGCACCTGCTAAACGTTTTAGTACCGGTGATGCTATAAATGCCGACGCTTCAAAGTCTTCGAGAATAGGAAGATCGTAATGAGTCGGTTTCATCAGGCAAGAGCCGGCAGACAAGTCATTGACCATTTCATCACCTTCATAGTGGCGAAACGTCGGACTACCTGCTCCGTTAAAACAGAGATTGCCGGTAAGCAACTTAGGGAAAGAACGATTCAATTGCTCGACACAAGCCGCGTAGCGCGCTTTAACTTTCGGCAACTCACGTTTCGCCATAAAATCTGGAATCCCCATTAAATGGGCGTCGTATCCCATAAATCCTGAATACGTCAGATACTTGGGGTTTTTTTCTATGATCGCGAGCGCTTCTTCTAACTGAGGCCCAGCTTCGAATCCACCGCGGTGTAATCCAACATCAAGTTCCAAATTAACGCGCATTTTAATACCCAGGGAACGAGCCAGCTGCAAGTACTGCGTCAACCTAACAGGGGTATCGATAAGCCACTGCAGCTGTTTTTCCGGGTCAAATACTGAACTTTTCTCAGACCCGATTTGGCCGGGCTCTATTTTTCCCATCTCAATGTTGCTAGGCTGAGTCAACTCTGAATTGAAATGCTCATGGTAGAATTTTTCGGCCGCCGCCACTGGCATGGGCTTTCCCATCAGAATATCAGACTGCGGATTTAGCGTTGCCATCGATTGTAAAAAAGGTCGATGGAAAACCATCAATGATTGCGTTTGTGCACGCCGCGCGACGTAAGAAACTAATTCCGGACTCGGGATAGACTTGGCGACCACCCGGTATGTCTTCTTGGGGCTCGCTCCAACTGAGGCGGTCACTCTATCAATATTTCGATCCAAGCGATCCAGGTCAATCACTAACACCGGAGTATCGATACCGTTGGCGCGCAAGGTCTTATTCAGCTGGGAAAAATAGGGATTATGGGGCCCGCCTTTATCTGCCGGTTTAGCAATTACAGCGGCGGCTACAAGTCCCGCCCCTCCTAACAATAACGTTCGTCTTTTTACCATGTTCAGCTCCCAAATATTTCCTTTAGATGGTCATTCATCAATTTGCCACGTGGATCTAACTCATTGCGCACGCGATGAAAATCTTGCCAATGGCGCGGATACAGTGCCGCTAACCGTTTGGCGTCCAAAGTATGAATCTTTCCCCAGTGCGGCCGCCCTGCATATTTCCAGAAAATAGGTTCTATTTCCGCAAACGGCGTTTTGTAATCCAGGTCACCAAATTGGTGAACGGAGATAGAACAACCATCCTGTCCCTCAAACATCGACAGCCAGATGTCATCTGCCTTGACGTAGCGATATTCCAGGGGAAAGGTAATCGGTAAATTCTTATCTTTAATGGTGCTCATAATCTCCCGGACACAAGCGGGACCAAATTCGGCAGGTACGGTGTACTCCATCTCTCTGAAACGTACAACCCGTACATGCGGAAACACCTGAAAGGACGATCCTGTTCGTATCGTCTCTGCATCACCCGCTAGGGCGGTGGAAAGAATTTTGTCGTACAGCTCCTCACCGACCAAAGGAACCCATGAGACTGCATCAAAGACGGTACGCAATGTATTCACCGCTTTTGGATCATCGCCGCCCACAGATACATCACCCGGCTGGGCTATATCAGTAGCAACGGTCAGGCAATTTGAGGCGTAGGGAATAGGAAAAAACTCGAAGTGCCTGTGGGCTTTGCAACGCGCTTCGATATCATCTAAAACATCACCCAACTTTTCTACTTTGTTGACTTCAGTGAGGTTAAACGACGCCTGATTTTGCAGAGTAATTTCCGACATAATACCCAAGGCACCAATCGACGTCCTACCCGCATGAAAGAATTCCGGGTTTTTTTCTGCCGTGCATTCCAGTAATTCGCCCGCTAAGGTTGCCAACTTAAACCCACTGACGTAGGAACTCATGGACCCAAAGCTGTTACCCGTCGCATGCACTGAGTTGGCAATGGCTCCTCCTATCGCGGGATAATCCATATCGGGCATGTTCGGTACTGCCTGGCCAACGGCGTGCAATATCGGCCCCATATCATGCATACGAGTTCCCGCTAGCAAAGTCGCCTGCATTTTTTCCGGATCATGACGAACAAGGCCACTGAGTAAATCCGTGGAAATCAAGGTATCGTTCGTTGGGACAACGCCACTAAAAGAATGACCCGCGCCTACCGCTCGAACCACCGACTTGGCAGATTTCAGAGCGCTGATCAGTTCGTCTTCAGAACGTGGAGACACTCTTGAACTCGGTGTGCAGGACTGATTCCCAGCCCAGTTTATCCAGGGCAACGGCTCGCCAGCTCTGTAAGAAACCGGCGACTGCGGCTCTGTACTCGGCGGACCGCAGCCACTTAAGGTCGTCCCAAACGCTGCAGAAATACCGACCGCCAATGAGTTGCGTAAAAATTTTCGTCGCTGCATTATTAATGTCCTTTCTGATCGGGCAAACCGGCGATGAACCGAATAAGAACACGGAAATCGTCTTCTGAGCAGGCACTACAATAGCCTAATGGCGGCATGCCTCCGATTCCGTGCACTACATTTTCTAGTATTTTGTCTTCACCCTTAGCCGATATACTGCGCCATTTTTCGGCGTTACCTATCAACGGAGCACCGGTCTCGGCACTCGCGTGGCATTGCAGGCAATTGTTCGCCAACAACATCATTTGTCTCTCGTCGATTTGTGCCAACAGGCCGCTGGAAAAACTTAGACAGCCGACGAGCATCAGTACATACAGCAGGTAACTATTAGCCTTCGACCTTCGACTCATTTTACGGATTAATAGCATAAGCACTCTTTCACTGGCAAAATTACTGGAAGTCATTATTAAAACCACGACTAGTAACGATGTCTAACATCAATAACTAAAACATTCGTTAAAAGTCTGGGTTAAAAATATTGATTAAGAATCTTGGTTAAAATCAATGGCTAAAAAAAACCGAACTGCCCCACAGACGACTCGGTAGTTAAGCAAACATTCCCTTTTATTATGCAGGAAACATTCGTCACAGCACGCCAATTCCGTACGCGACTTACCCACACTCTTTATCTTACTCAATTTATTCTCGCAACCAAGGGCGAAACGGGTAAACTAGGGGGACACTTTCGGAAAATAACGAGATTTAGTGCCGACACGTTCTGCCACTTTGTGGCCAATCCCTGTGCAATTGCTGGCCATCATTGCCACCGAGTTGAAACAACACGGCATATCGACGCAAGACCTACTTGCGGGCAGTGGTATCGCCGAGGAAATGCTCTTCGACCCGGAACAATTACTCCCCTACCGTGCGACATTGAGCATATTACAGCGAGCTTGCACGATTAGCCCTATCCCACATCTTGGTTTTTCTATCGGTGCCAAACAAACTCCGTCGGGATGGGGAATGTTAGGCTACGGAATTAACTGTTGTGCGACGGTAGAAGATGCTTTGAACATGGCCGTACAATACCACCGGGTGTCCAGTACCTTTGTTGAGGCTGAATTGCGCAGGAAGGATGACCTTTTGTATTGGATATCAAGACCGCCCGTCGATTTAGGGATGGCCTTACCTTGCGTCATTGAGGAAGAGTTTGCCAGCCTGTGTCGATCTACGCCATTGCTCACTGGTCAGAAGCCGCGATTACTAGAAGCACATTTTCAATATCCCGAACCGGATTACGTAGCGCTCTACCACGAAGTATTTGACTGCCCGTTAATTTTCTCATCCGATACCAATCAACTGGTGCTGAGCGCCGATATTCTTCAACAACCTATATTACAGGCCAATCCCTTAAGCGTTGCGGCCGCGGAGCGCCTATGTATCGAATTTCTTGCAGCCCATCCGACCACTGCTGATTTAGTGATGGATGTGCGGCAACTGATTCTTGAGCAACAGCACGGTTATTTGGACGAGGAATCCATTGCGGAGAAACTAAATATAACGTCGAGGACATTACGCAACCGACTGAGTCGGTTGGGTACAAGCTATCAAACAATTTTGAATGATTTGAAAGAGCAAGTTGCCAGAAATGATTTACTCAAATCAAGTCTCACCATCGCTGATATTGCCGACCGAACAGGATTCAGTGACTCCCGGTCTCTGCGAAGGGCATTCAAAAAATGGACGGGAATGACACCGGACGAATTCCGCCGTCAAAATGGCGTAAAGCAGTAAGGCTCTCGCTGACTGCCTTTCGCCGAGGGCACAATTAGACCGCAAAATTCAGTCATTGCTTAAACCAGTTGCCGGCAACCTGTAACGGTGTAGGATCGTTCGTCTTAGCGACCCAAACAACAATCCCTCGTCGAGACGAGTTTACACTAAGCGTTTTTGGCAGATCAAAAATCTCCGCCCTGCCTTTTCCACTCAGGCGATTCGTCCGATAGCCAATAACGACAAAATCATGTCGCAATTTCCTACCGCCATTTTCACCTGTCCGTACATCTGTTTCTATACCAAATCCCAAAATTGCTATGTGGGCCACTAAATCGTCGCCTGTGTTGTCGTCATAACTTAGCTCTATCTTTTCTTCCGATATGATCGCTTGCAAGTTGTGGGTCGGCAAGATAGCCGGCAGGGGTAATGACTTCCTTTTTGACCATAAACGCTGAAACCATCCGGTCCAACCTCGTCCATCGACTATAAAACCCGGCGTACCGACATTACGAGAGTAACCCTGCTCAGCATACCTTCTCTGACGCCGACTAAATTCTGCGGTCGCAAAAGGATCTTCCCAGCCTAAATCATCCCAATAATCAACATGAAAATTAATTGGAATGAGTTCCCTCCACAATTTTTTATTGTCGGTGAAATTTGAAAGCCATTTTTCCGCCGGCGGACAACTACTGCAGCCCTGCGATGTATAAAGTTCCAAAAGGGTTGTTGACGTCGGAGAGCTTCTAATCGTCAGTTCTGCCGCCGATAAGATTGCGCTCATAAAAAAAGTGACACAAAACATCGAGGAGCCACATAACAACTTGCGGAAGACTTTAATCATGGCATTAGCACCTTTTAATCCATTAAATTAATGACCTCAAAGTCGGATGAATCAATCGAAACATTTTAGAACTTCATTGTCGGACGCCAAAGTTTTGATTGGCACTGCCAACAGCGCTTTCCTATTAACTGAGTCACCCCCTCAACGCCCAAAGCAAACAGACTTCTTAGGATTAATTGTAAGGCACTATCCGGAAATCTTTATCCCGAAAATATCACGTATTTATAACGTTACAGTACATGGAAGCCGCCGAATTTTTCGACGTCAACAAGCGAAAAAAGACTTTCCTGTGCTGGTGACAAACCGTCCTTGCTTGCTGTATTGCATTTGGCGTCGCTCGCGCGCGTAGCAATGTTGAAGAAAACGTTGGCCATGAACGGAGCCTTACATTCATCAACGACCATGGAAGGCCTTTTAGAAAATCGACTAATGATTCGCAATAGCCTGTCCTATATCTGGCAAATCGTGGGCTTTCTCTGCTTCATGCGCCCAGATTACGGTAGAGTTCACATCAACATAAAAAGTGGCCGACCGTTGCCAGCGGGTACCGGTATCTTCTCGGTTACGAATCCCCTTAAAAAGTAACAAAAATACAGAAGCTAGAGTATCGAGCCCGGTAAAATGTTTCCGATCGGAAAAACCAATACCCCACCGGCCATGAAGTACTCGGGTATCATCGTGAATATGAGTGATACCGGCAGTGCCGCCGATGTTATCAAGCCAGTTCCGGGTAATTTCGTCATCGCCGTGTGTAACGGCAACGAACTCAATATCCGGATATTTACTGGAAAAATGCCGCATGGATTTTATCGTCGCCTCCGCAAACGGACAACCAGAGTGACGTAGAAAAGCAACAAATTTCTTAGCGGAAGATTGCACTCCCGGTAAAGATGGCGCCCTATCGCCCACTGACAAAGTACCAGCGACCTGCTGCTCGGCTGGCTTGGAAAACCCGATACCCATTGACGATTTCCTTTCAGTGAAATAGTTTGAAGAAGTAGTGATATTTTTAGATAGAGAAAACCGTTGCTCTTTGAGTTCGGTCCGGAAAATCACATACCATCGTGATCTGTCATCCCGCCATCCCGCCATCCCGTCAAAAACAGCAAAGTATAAAGCCATTGAGTGGCATTAATAAGCGGCTATCGGGCGATCGCCCAATTTTGATTTACGATCGCGGGACAAACGACTCTTTTCCGTCACAGCGTTTAATGAAAATTACAGTTACCGGTCACCTAGCAATTATCACCACAATGGCTATTACTGGATACTAGGGACTGCCTGAATAGGATTTTGTTCGACACACCTCATTAAATTTGGACAGGAAAGGTTTCAATGGAGTTAGATTTTTCTCACAAACTCAAACACCCTATTCGATTACCCATCATCTGATAATTATAGTAATGTATCACGGTTTCGTACCAACGATCCCTATACGATCTATCAACTGGAGCTCACATGTCTGACGTTTTATCCCAACCTCTCACGCTGCCCTGCGGTGTCGTAGTCCCCAATCGTTTATCAAAGGCCGCGATGACAGAAGGGCTGGCAACCAGCAGTGGACTCCCGACTCCTGAACTCGAGCGATTATACAAGTTATGGAGTGAGGGCGGAGCCGGCATGTTGCTATCGGGGAATATTCAGGTCGATGCGGACCATCTAGAACGGCCAGGCAACGTCGTCATCGACAAAGAGCCTGACGATACAATGAAAGCAGCGTTGGCCAGCTGGGCAACCGCGGCCACCAGTAACGGCAATCAGTTTTGGGCCCAGATTAGCCACGCCGGCCGACAGACCCAAACCAATGTTAATAAGCAACCGAAAGCACCGTCGGCGGTAAAAGTCGGTCTTCCCGGCGGCCAATTTGGCAAACCGATTGCACTCACCACAGAAGAAATAGCCGATATCGTGCGGCGCTTCGGTGTTTGCGCAGCTGCGTGTAAAGAAGCGGGGTTCACCGGCGTTCAAATTCATGCGGCACACGGTTATCTTCTCTCTCAGTTTTTGAGCCCTCGCAGTAATTTACGCGGCGATAATTATGGCGGCAGCTTAGAGAATCGGGCCCGCGCTTTGCTGGAATGTGTTGCGGCAGTGCGTTCTGCTGTCGGTCCTGATTTCCCTGTTGCCGTAAAACTGAATAGTGCTGACTTTCAGAAAGGCGGGTTCGCGTTCGAGGACAGCTTACAAGTCGCAAAGTGGCTCGAACATGCGAGTGTCGATCTTATAGAAATTTCCGGCGGTACCTATGAGCAACCGAAATTACTCGGCGTCGAAGGATTGGAAGAGGCGGAGGAACAAAACGTCCAACATTCAACCAAAATGCGCGAAGCCTATTTTGTTGATTTTGCTATTGCAATGCAGGAAAAGGTTTCGATACCGCTAATGGTTACCGGCGGCTTTCGTCATCGCGATGTAATGGAACAAGCTGTTTCAAGTGGCGGCGCAGATTTGATTGGAATCGGCAGGCCAATGTGTGTGATGACTGATGCCCCCAAGCAACTAATGAATGGCTTAGATGAACTCCCGCGTTACGAACGCGAACTCGCGTTCTTTCCCACGTGGCTGTCTTTCCTGAATGCAATCAAGCCCTTGCGGGCGATGGCGACCTTTGGCGTGCAGTTCTGGTTTTACGCGCAGCTCGACGAGTTGGGCACCAACGGACAAGCAGTGCCAGAGATTAGCCCTTTTTCTGCTACGCGGCGAGTCATGGCTTTGCAAAAGAAACTACTCGCGTAGTCGAGTAATAAGACAAAAGCCGTTTAACTGCTGTATCAAATGGATAAACGGTCCCGATAATTAGAGAATTCTTTAGCTGAGTTATTTATATGTCCGAAGATCCCTTGTATGTAGCCCGGCGCCCGGACCAATACATTCATTTCGAAGTGCAACAGTCAGCTTACGCAGGGAAAACCCGGAGCTATCTGCGTAAAAAAGGCATCCCTTTCCGCGCCTGCCTGACAGCACATCCACGTTATGCGAATATTGTTCGCACTAAGATGCCTCGTTGGCGTATACCCATTCTTGAAGCACCAGATGGGACTATCGTGCAGGATACCTCAGAGATTATCGACTTTCTGGAACAGCGCTATCCCGAGGATTCTATCTACCCCAGTGGTCCTCGCCAGCAATTCGTGGCCTTCCTTATCGAGGCTTATGGCGATGAGGGTCTATCTCGGCACATGATGCATTATCGTTGGAATTTTTCCGATAACGATACTTTTATGGCGCGAGAAATGGCACGCTCATCAGAGCCACAAAGTTCATTGCAGGAAGCCGATATCAAAGGCGAAAAATTCGTGCAGGCTATGCGAGATCATTTACCGGGTTTAGGTGTTTCGAACAGCGAGGTGCAACGCGTAACGGAAGAAAGCTGGATGGATATCCTAGACATTCTGGATGAGCACTTTAGGCTTTATCCGTATCTGCTGGGTGGCAAACCCTCATTAGGTGATTTTGGTTTGACGGTTGCCCATTTCGCCCATTTAGGTCGTGATCCGCATTCCCTGAGACTCATGCAAACTCGTGCTCCTTTCGTATTTCGGTGGGTAGAAAGAATGCAGGCCAGCGACGCCAACATGACTGAGTTTCCCGGTATGCAAGAAGCCTTTCTCGCCCATGATGAAGTTCCGGAAACGCTCATACCCTTACTACGATTGATCGCTGGAGAATTTGGCCCTCAAATCGAAGCCTGTATTAGCGGAATTGAAAAACGGGCGAGCGAGTTGCTTGCGACAGAGGGTAAAACCTCAGGGTTACCCGTATTGGTCAACGACCGCGCAAGCGGGGTCGGGCGATCTGAAATTGACATCCGCGGCGTTAAGGTTCCCGTCGGTCACACGCCTATTACACAGTGGAAGTTCCAACGTTCCTACGATTTCTATCAGAACCTCAGTGGCACTGCGCGCTCGTCGGTCAAACAACTTATTGATGTTTCGGGCCTGACGTCGCTTTATGAACGAGAAATAAAGTACCCAATCCTGCGAAGGAACTTTCGAGAGATATTCGCTTAGTAAATTTGCAGCTTTCAATGCGCTTACTACCGATTGTCTCGACCGCTTATTATCTTGACCGCCTGTCATTTTAACCGCTTGTGATTGTGGCCGCTTTAAGTGCTGGCCGCAACTGCTCATGGGCACTTACCTGGTGCCCATGAGTTTGCGCCGGTCGGATTTTTTACTCATAAATCAATGCCTCACGAACTGATTGACGCGATAGCATTTGCGCGGGAATAATCGCTGAACCTATACATAGCACAATGATAATCGGCAGGGATGTAATAAAGATCGGACCATCCAGCACCAAAGGGAACGGCGATTGGAAAAGTAAAATCCCAAGAAAGTGTGCGATCAGATAGCTAATGGGTAAACATAGCAAACATGCGACTGACCATGAAAATAACGCCATTGCAACTCCCTCAGTGACTAACATGCCAACTAAATGTTGACTCGAAGCACCGATAGCTCTTAACACACCAAGTTCTCGGGTGCGCTCTGTAATATTGGTGGATATTGCCAGGATTATTCCGCTTCCTGAAATAAAGAATATGATGAGGGTGAGTAACATCATCAGTGAGAAAATAATATTGAAATGACCGTCTATTACGTCAACGGCTGCATCAATTGTGGTAATCTGGAAAATATGAATCCCTGTCTGGCCCGCGACGATTTCCATCTGTTTCTTTAACTCAGCTGAATCCTCAGGGTTTTCTGCTTTAACATACACGGCATTTGCCTGCTTCACATCGGACGCATTGATAAACATCGTAGCAACGCCAATGACCTCAACAACGCCTTGCAAGACAAAATCTTTGGCGCTGCCGCGATATTTGACGGTGACTGTGTTACCAATGGTCAGTAGAGGATACTGTTCGGCGACTAACTGACTAATCACGATTCCATTGGATTCTGGATTTAGCCACTCTCCTTTCAGTTGCGTTAAGCGCAGCGAATTGGAATAGGGAGACAGTTCTATTAACGAAAGCGTCGCGGGAATGATCTTTTTCGAATCTATAATCACTGCGCTACTTTGCATAAAAGTTTCAACGCTTTTAATCCCTTCAATACCGCCAAAACTGTCAATTATCTCTTGCGAAGCATAACCATTGGTAAAACGAAGAGCGAGGTCCCACTGCTTGGATGATCGAACGCTCTCTACAACTTCATGCATGGATTTTGACAGATTGTAACTCGAAATAAGCACTGCACCTCCAATGCTTACCACTGCACAGCTTAAAAAAAATCGTGCTTTACGTCGAAACACATTGCGCAACACGAGGCGGGTGGCACTAGGAAGTATAGATAGCGCAAAAAACTGTCGTTGAATCCACGATTCTTTCATCTCAAGGTCGCTGGCCCCGAATTCGAGTAACGTTTCGCGAATATCTTTTTTTGCAGCTTGATAAATCGGAATTGAAGCGGCGAGAAGTGGAATAATCAAACCGGATATTAATTGGATTAGCGTCACCCAGTAAGGTACCCGGTAGTCGAGGATATCAATATTCATCATTGTGGCGAGTATATCTGCATAATATTTTGCAACCCAGTATGAAGGCACAACGCTCAGCAGCATGCCAACCACGCCCAGCGTTAATACGGCGCGGTAATATATTTTTCGAATATCATTCGGCTGCGCCCCTAGAGTTTTCATAATGCCAATTTGAATTTTATGCTTATGTAAAATGGCGGAATTCAAGTTAAAAACCAGTACTGCACTTAAGAGACACACCAGCGAGGCAAATACTTTCTGGATCATAAACATTCCATTAGTAATATTGGCGTGTGGATGTTTTCCAGGCTCTGGCACGACTATATTGCGATATTGAAACCCCTCGGAATTTAACCAGCCACCGATGGCTAAGGCGCGATTTTCCACATTACTATGGCTCAGATTGGTTTCCCTGAGACTTAACTTCAGCTGTTCAAAGTGTGCGACGCCCCCCATATTTATGTAGGTTTCTAGCGACACATAAGCGTAAACCACTTTTTCCCAGTCTGCTTGCGCTTGCATTACATCGTGTGTTGTCCCGACGATCTCCAATCGTCCCTTTACGCCTTTAGTGTCACTCAATTGCACTAACTCCCCGATCGCTCCCTTTAGAACTGTTAGCGCCTGTTGTTCGACCAATAACTGACCGGCAAGCGGAGGCCAGCTACCCTCGCCCGGGTTCAGTTTATCCATCTGAATGTCATCGAAGTCTCGAATGACAAAAAGTAGCAGCGGGAATTTATCACCTCTCACGTTCTGAATTTGGCCCGACACCAACATGCGGGTATCTGCCATTTTGACTTCCGGGTGTTTTTTCACCGCTTCCAGTAAACGATTTTCAAATGGTTCCGCCATATTGATAGTTAACGCAGCAGGATTGGCGCGCATGAAACTCTCGTTCATTTCACGGCTCAGAATCGAATAGGTATTTAGAATCACCCCTAATGTAAAAGTACTCACAGCAATGGAGAGGATCACTAATAAGGAGCGACCGCGCTGCGACCAAAGATCACGCCAGGATTTCAGCCAAATAGTATCGGGGCGAGGTAATTTAAACATAGCTATTCCCCTCCCGCACAGGCAGCGCCGAAACAATTTCGCCGTCCGTTATTGTCACTGTCCGCTGCGCATAATCTCGAGTGCAGGGATCATGAGAAACAATGATGACAGTTTTTCCTTGCCGATTAAGCTCCTCAAACAATGCAAATATTCGCATTGCTGTCTTGGAATCCAAATTTCCTGTGGGTTCATCCGCCAGAATGATGGGTGCATCATTGGCAAGCGATCTGGCAATAGCAACTCGTTGCTTTTCACCGCCGGAAAGAATGGCCGGAAACTTGTTCTCTTTGTCAACCAATCCCACTTTCCCGAGCAGTGCCCGCGCTCGAGTGCGGCGTTGCTTTGCCGCTATAGTTTTGCAAAAGTCCATCGGCAACATAATATTTTCAAGTACCGTCAGAGTAGGAATCAATTGAAAGAATTGAAAAACCAGACCAATATTTCGCCCTCGCCACGCGTCTAATGCGCCGGCCTTCAAGTGACTAATATCAGTACTATTAACTATCACTCGGCCACTGGAGCAGGAATCAATACCCGACATAATATTCAGCAACGTTGATTTACCACTGCCAGACTTACCAAAAATGCTGACAAATTCTCCACTTTGGATAGTTAAATCCATTGGCTTAAGCACCGAGATTAGACGGGATTCGCTTTTATAAGTTTTAGATATACCCTGTAAATTTATGATGTTGTTCATGCTGGCGTTTTACCTCTGTCTATTAGAATTCCACGAAAGTAAAAAGATTATGTGGAAAAATAGAGAAGAAAACGCCTCAGCCGAGGAATTGAGACCTAGATTTAATCAAAAGATGACTTTCGATAGGCAGAAGGGGTGGCTCCCGTAGATTTTTTGAAAATCCGGTTAAATGTTGCTTTGGAATTGAATCCCGAATTCATTGCAATTTCCAATACGGTCTTGCCTGTGTTGACAGGATTCGCAAATTCAATCTTGACTTGTTCTATGCGATAGCCGTTAACGAAATCAAAAAAGTTTCGACCGTCACTGGAATTGATTACCTGAGACAAATGGTGAACGTTGAGTTCTATTTGGTCCGCTAGAGCGCCTATACTCAGTTCCGGATCCAAATAGGGTTTTTCGCTTTGCATAAAGGCCCGCACTCGCTGCATATGTTGCGCAGCGTCGCGATCAGACATCCCCGACCTTTCATATTTACCGCTAACTTCGTCATTTTTTGTTTTGCTTGTTGGTTTGTCAATCGGCTCCAACAGACTATTTTCCGTAACATTCAAACTCTCAGGAGAAAACAGTTGCGGACGCTTTAATGTCTGAAACACCATAAAGTAGATGAGCGACGCCACGATAATCGCTGCCGACTTGTTGACAGACAGGTTGACTGCACCGTGATTCATTCCGTAAACAACACCTAATACTGAGTAACATAGTAATAGTGCTAGCAGCCCATCACCAACCCATGACTCACTGAGACGCTCTATTTCTGAGCATGATTGTTTCAGCCTTTGACGGTAGCGCTTGTGCTCTATTCGACACAAAAAGTAGTATAACCACAACTGGACATAGACAAAAAATGACAGAGCACTAACGGTAACGGTATAGGCATTAGTGGAGAGAAGGAACCGCTGTCGAGTAAATCCGAAGAAAAAGGCTGATAGATATAGGGTTAAAAACAGAAAAGGAATAAAATGTAGCGTGTTTTTACGCCAAGGATTATGCACGCCACTCAGGTTTTTCAAATACAAATAAAACAAGGGGCCGAATAGCAGCTGGAAAGGTTCTGTAAGACCGATCATCGAAATTGCCGCGCTCCCACTCTTCACGTTTAGAATCGTATTTGCAAAAACGCTAATGGCGAATGCGACAAAAATCAATTCCAGGAACATGTGCCTATTGTTACCAGCGGAAAGCCTAAAAATGGCCAGAGCCATTAAAATCGCGACCACGATACTGGTGGCAGTGCCGACGATGTAAATATGTTCCAACAGACTAATCGGCATTTAAATTTCCGACAGAAAGACACATAGCGCTGCCTTCACGACATATGGCGGTGTAATAAAGAGATCGTCCTGTTTTTAAACCAACTGATCTTAACCAGTCTCGGCGGTCTCATTTAGATTGCAAACCTTCTCACTCAGCTCCCACAATTTCCGAGCTACCACAGGGTTATTAGCTTCTTTGGTTGCTCTCGATTTTTTACAATGGGAATAATATTGGCCTCCAAGGTTTTCGGATTTCTCATACGCCGCACAAAATACCGTGGTCGAAGCCCCTTGGTTCGTGTTTTTTGTGAATGGACTGATCAGTTTCATGATAAAGGCGGCGCGGGAGTTTCTAGCGATATCGGTAGTAATAAGCGTACCGGGATGCAAGGAGCAAGCAGTTAAACCTCTATCCGAATAACGTCGTTGCAACTCATTAGCAAACAGCGTGTTTGACAGCTTAGCCTGGCCGTAGGACACCATAAAAGAGTACGTTAATTTTGAAAGCGGGTAATTAGACAAATTCAAAGTCGCCGGGTAGCGATGGCTTTCACTGGAAACCATCACTACTCTTGGTTCGTCCGCCGCCAGCAATTTATCCATCAGCAGATTCGTCAAAAGAAAATGTCCAAAATGACACACGCCAACGGTCATTTCCAGACCATCTTCAGTCTCGGTATATTTCGGTTGGGTCAGACCCGCATTGCAAATGAGCACGTCAATTTTATCTAAATCGAGCTGCTCACAAAACTGTCTGATATTTTCGAATGAGGCCAAATTAAGTTGCCTAAATTCTGCCTTCGCAGCGGGATGGAGTTTTTTGGCATTAGAAACCGCTTGCTCACCTTTTTCAGCACTGCGGCAAGCGAAAATAACCCTCGCTCCGACGGCAGCTAATGCTCTTGCAGCTTCATAGCCAATACCGGTGTTTGCTCCCGTGACTACAATATTCTTCCCGGCCAAATCGACATTATCCAGCACTTCATCCGCAGTAGTTCTCGACCCAAAAGGCTTTTTCTTTATCGATGCCGTTGCCATTTAATTTCCTTCTCTGGATTTCTTTAATTGGATTACTTCACTTAGATTTCTTTAACTAGACAATAAGCACGCTATCTTGCCTCAGTTTTATCAAACACGGAAGCCCTATATGAATAAGAAATAATGCAACTAAACAGACTCCGAAAGGCAAGGTTTGAAGTGCTGACAAAAAACGCGCAGCAATGGGTTAGTTTTCGTGTCAGACTTCCCAATTATTTAGCTCGTTAGTAGAAAATCGATTTCACAAACACCTGAGGAAAGGGGTAATTTATTCTCAAGGTGCTAGTTCGAAGGGCTTGTTCGAGGGTTCTAGCTCGAAGGTACTGGCGGAGTGTTACTAACCGGGAAGACAGCATTAGAACGTCTATATGGCAGCGACTGGTATGGGGTAGCTATGGAATAAACCGCAACTCGCGCTCTAACTGGTAGGATTTTAGCGAACCGTCAACAGGACAGTTGAAACTTAAATAGTAAGCACATAATTGCAAATTTTTAGTAAAACGGGTTTCCGTGCCGTATAACCGATCACCGACAATGGGATGTCCCTGTTCTGATAAGTGTTTACGGATTTGGTGTTTTCGTCCCGTTTCGATAATCACTTCCACCTCCGATTCGTCGAACTCTTCATCGTATCGTACCAGGGAGACATGGCTCAAAGCTGAGCGGGAATCGATGTCGGTGTTAATGCTAAGGTTTTCCCCAGATACCGGAAAATGACCATGAATAATCGCACGATACTTTTTTGTCAATTGTCTGTTCTGGAAGTACTGCGAAAAAGCGGCGGCGGCCGACTTTGTATGGGCAATAATAATCAATCCGGTAGCGGCTCGATCAAGCCGATGAACAATAAAAGTCGGGCGATCTTCCCTCTGCTCCACCATGCGGTTAATCGTACAATGATCCCCCCATTTCGACCCTTGACTATAAACACCATACGGCTTTATCCATATGCTGTAATCACCTTCATCGGCAATTTTAGTCGGTCGTTGAGCTTCTTCGGCGAGTATTTGTTCATTAAAATATAAGTGGACGATGTCGCCTTTCGCTAAAGTCTTTTTATGGCGTCGCAATCGTTGAACGCGGTTACCGGTTGACAGCCAAACAGCACCTTTCTTCATTGCCATTTTTATTTGTTGTTTCGAAAGACCGGTACTATCGGCAAGACAATCCACTGCATTGCCTTGATGTTGATCACTCATCGTCAAATGTTTTTCAATGATTATTGGCTGGTGGTTCATAGAGAGACTTTTTAGATATTATCCACGGTTAAACATGTTGTAAGCGACCGGCCAGTCAGTACGCGCCTAGTACAGGCCTAGTACCGGCCTAGCACAGTAAAACTCGTTACTGGTAATTGGTTGCAAGACCGCTCACGAGTATACACTATTGATACAGGGCTGCGATCAATGTGACAGCATCCCGCCCGATGATGTACTTTGAAAGCAAGGCAAATTTAATTGGCGCATACCCGACCTTAAACACCCACGCTGCCGAGCGGTACATTTAA
Source organism: uncultured Cellvibrionales bacterium (assembly GCA_913019905.1). Lineage (GTDB taxonomy): Bacteria > Pseudomonadota > Gammaproteobacteria > Pseudomonadales > Dasaniaceae > Oceanicoccus. The sequence goes on along the minus strand of CAJVZD010000017.1, from coordinate 12,551 downwards.
CACCTTTCTCAATTTTTCCCCTTTAGAATACATTCACGACTACGGTCTACACCGCTATGTGGACACAGAAAATTTACTGGAGTAGGCTCCATTCAAGAATGTCTTGTGCAAGGAATCCGCTATGCGTCATATTGTCATCCCCCTCGGCTTTAAAGAGACTCTTCATGCTGCACTAACCACTGTGATTATCGTACTAAACTCCTTAGTATCTTGCTTCAGATTATGTTGGCTTATCGCAGTATTATGGCCTCTTTCGACATCATCCTTTGCGCAGACCGAAGCTTCCTCCAACTTGGCCCAGCAAATGTATGTCGCTTATTACGGACGACCTGGCGATTCCGGAGGTTTAAGCTTTTGGGCAGCGCAATTCGATCAATCTAATAACCTTGACGCTGTGCTGTCTGCCTTCGGTGACTCCGCTGAATACCAGACTAGTTTCGGCTCGTTGTCCAATGAGCAGCTGGTTAATGGCTTGTTTACCCAAATGTTCAATCGCGATGCTGACCCCGAGGGCTTGATATTTTACGAGGGACGGCTGGAAACCGGCGCAGCGACCCTGGCATCGATAGCGAAACAAATTGCCGATGGTGCGATCAACGATGATGGGGACATCATTAATAATAAAATCGCTGCGGCGAACAGCTTTAGTCAACAAGTAAGTGACTTCGGCATCGATTACACAGAAGACGACATAGATTCTGCGAGGGGCATTTTACAGCAGATCGATGCCGGTAGTACCTCCCTCGACGAAGGACTAACTAGCGTCGATAACTGGATAAGCAGTGAGCGTATTATCAGCGGTGAAATGATCTATCGGCTGCGGCAACAAAGTGGCAACCAGTTTGCGTGTGTTCATTGTCACGCGTTGAATGAACCGGCAGACAACGGTTTTCGCCGTGCCGGTCACGCCATCGGCGACGCGCTGCGCAGACCCAGCTACAAAAATGGACTACTGGTTTCAATGCTCGATGCGGTGAACTCCTGTCTCAACGAGTGGATGGTTGCCGATAGCTGGACAGAGACCAGTGTCGAATGGCTCGCACTACAACAATTCCTCGAAGAACAGGCGGGAGATGAACAGGTCGACCCAATTTCCTTCAGCATTATCGAGCCTCCCCCGGACCTCACTGGCGGAGTTGCAGCAGACGGCAAGAATTTGTTCAACGAATCCTGCGCAATCTGCCACGCTAACGATGGCGAGGGCTCTAACGTGGCCCCGAAAGTTAATGGACTTAACCTTGAGCCGGACTATATTGCTCGTCGAGTCAGAACCAGTGGGCACGCCAACAGCACGGTCTATAATAATCTCACCGGCGGTGTAATGCCTTTCTGGTCCGCTGATAGACTCGATGACAGTGAGCTTCGACATTTGATTGCCTATTTAGTCAGCGGTGACTCAAGCGACGTCACCGATGATACCGGGACCGACGATCCTGGCAGTAGTGAATGCGCCGCAGACCATGAAAAAGTCGGACAGACCGCCATCCTCACCGAGTATTTTCACGACGTTGGCGGCGTCGCGCGGATTGAAGATAATTGCACCATCGTCGTATCCGGTTTCACCTATGACGGCAACGGTATTGTGGTTGAATTTTACGCCGGCCAGAACCGCGATTTTGACCCGCCCGCTGGATTCTCCATCAGCGAAGATATAAAAGGCACTCGTTTTACTGGCGGCACTTATACGATCACCTTGAATGACGGAGTAACCCTGGACGATTTTGACAGTATAAGTGTGTGGTGTGTTGATGCCGGAGTAAATTTTGGCGACGGAGTGTTTCAGTAGTCAGAGCTGACTCCGTCGGCATGTTTCGTCATTTTTCCTATGGCGATCGAGAACAGCTGAAAAAGACTCACTGCGCGCATAATTCAATAGCAGAGTTCATTACTACCGCCAGTTTTTCTGAATCAGCGGCTTTTTTCGAAACATAAAGAGAAATGGGAACCACCCCTACATCGATGCTCTTTAGCCCTGCCAGTAAATCGGGATTAATACCTTGAACAACGATTCCAGGAACGATGACGCCATCAAACCTACCAATTCGGACCAACTCTAAGGCTTGAGACCTACTATTAACTTCTTCAAACTGTACCTTTCGCTGCGCAAACAGACCGCCACCTCTAGACGAGCCTCGCACCGCTACAAACCGATATGCAGACAAATCGGCCGACAAATCAATATCTTTTGTCGTGTACAGTACATAGGTAATATATGCAAAAGGTTCAACAAAGGTCGCATAATTATCCCGTACCGGGAGACGAGAAAGTGGCAAGCCAATGTTTAACTCTCCAGAGGCCAGGAGATTCAGAACTCTTGGTTCTGGTAACAATTGAAGTTCGAAATCTACTCCTGATTTATCGAAAATACACTGTAGTAACTTAGCCTTGGAACCAATAAACTTCCCGTTTACAACGTTGAGTACCGTCAAGTTCTGTTCCACAACACCAACACGTATTGTGCGCGCGGCAACTTGGAAATGTAGTCCTAAGAAAACGACTAAAAGAATGACTTTAAGCATTTAACCTATACCTAATTTCAGTGGGCATAAAGACTTATGAGTCTCTAAACGGGCACCAACTCCAGTTGGGTACTTAGCCGAATATACAGTAAGTTGTGTAATGAATTAATAGATATAACTCAATTTATAGTACCAAAAAGATTGCACCAGACAAATCTTCCCGTAATTTTCGCCAATGTGATTGTTCAAAATGAAATCGCCGAGGTCTCCCGCATTGAGATCAGTCAATATAAACAATTCGATTAGTGATCGTAACAAAGGTACTCGCTCTTAAACATCTCAAAAAATGCCAGAGCGGGGTCGATTATCCGTTAGGAATGTTGCTCGTTCTATTTCGAAAAAAATGTAAACCGTCGGCCCCTCGGCTTGGGTATTTTGTTTTCCTGAGGCAAGGAGCAAAGGCGATTCATTCGCGTAAGACTGCCATCCGCATACTCCCAAATCAGTTGTTCGCCGTCTAAGTAGCGTTTCACTACAACAGGCCCCCAGCCAAATACATGAAAGTCCAATACCCCTTTGTTCCATATCATACCGGCAGACGTACGGCCGCAGTACTCTCTTTCACCCACTGTGAACAGCACTGCACCTTCGGTATCGTTAGATGTTTCACCTAGGGTACTGTTTGGACCGGCGTCATGAATAATTCCCGAGCTAGTTATCACAGTACGACGGCCGCATTGTTCAACGCGTTCCACGTGTCCCGTATGGCCACCTTCTCGGCCTATCCACAACCCTCGAATATCCGCGGCCCCCTCAACCAGAGGTTCAGTGCACTCAGCCAGTATCGGCAATGGAAAATGTCTGTAACTACATCCTGGCGTATTTCCTTTTGGGATATCTGCAGCCATCTTCCCACTTCCATCCAATACGGGTAGTTCGCAATAGTTGATTATGCTTCCATCACCGGCGAGAGTCTCCGGGTCAGTCGTTAACGGTGGGCGAGATGAAAAAAACATCAGCCAGAATCCCGCTATCGACAGCACGGAGAATATAACTAGAATACGAACCAGTAATTTTTTCACGTCAATTACCCCGAATGAATAGAGTGGCTAGGTCGTAAAATCCCGCTTCAGACAGCGTGCAAAGCCGCCTCGGTACTTTTGTCAAAAAAGTATTATTACATATATGACATCATATATGCCAATATATAACCCGCCAATAACCCTGTAATAAACGCGCTTTCGGCAGTGATTTTTTAAGGATGAAATACCACGACTTACATCAGGACTCTCTTCTGATTCTGATGCGCGAAATATCCACGGACAGATGAAGCCCACGATGTAGGAGTAGTGCTTAATCAATTTTAACGAATCAAAAACTGCCGTAAAGAATAAAAACAACCGTGCCGAGACCGACGGTCCAATAGATGTTACTCGTTTTCCAGGCAGCCACTATCGCGACAATCGCGGCACCCAAATAAGGATTATTTAAGGCCAAATTCAACTCGCTGTCCTTCACCAATATAATGGGCATACAGATAGCAGTTAATACCGCCGGCCCGCTAAACCTTAGGAAATCTCGTGCATTGGCACCGAGGCGAACGGGTAAACGCCCCTCAAGAAAAAGATAACGACTGGTAAAAATGATAAGGGCCAATAAAAAAATAATGAAAAAGTTCATCGACTACGCTCCCATAGATTTACCGAATAACCCGCCAGCATCGCCAGCAGGCCGGAAAAAATTAGACCGAGCTCCAATTGCCATATCGAAAAAGTAACTGAAGCGACTCCCGCCACAATCACGGTGACTAGGACAGACAATGATTTGATACTGGGCACGACAAGCGCAATGAAGGTTGCAGCGATCGCAAAATCCAGTCCCAGCTCAGTCAAGTCGGGCAGTGAAGCACCCGCCACTATTCCGATAAAAGTCCAGATGTTCCATGCTAGGTAAAAGCTACCTCCGGCACCCAGTGCATAATACAGTCGTAATCGGCTTTTGTAGGCACGTCGGTGACCCGATAGAGCAAAGAGCTCGTCGGTCAAAAGAAACCCAAGGGATAAGCGCCAGCGCAAAGAATGGCCTTTTATCCGTTCACGCAAAGTCAGGCCATAAAGAAAATGACGAGAGGTAATGACCAAAGCACTGAACAAAATAGTGAATAAGCTCGCGTTGTCGGCGATAAGTTCAATAGCGACAATTTGTACGGCACCGCCAAAAACGATGGCTGAAAATGCTTGGGATTCCAACCAGGTAAAACCCCGTTGCACAGCGAGAGAACCAAAGAGCACACCCCAAGGCAGTACAGCCAGGCTGAGTGGAAGCATGTCGAACGCACCCTTGAAAGCAGCAAAGCGATAAACTCGGCGATTTTTCTGCAAACCCGCTTACTCCTTCTGGTTATGCGCGCTGATTGGGTAATTGGCGTGTACTCGCATAGGAACGCGAGTATAGCAGGCTAACAATGACAGTATAGATATCGTTTTTAAACATGAGGACGCTGTTAGTAGCCACTATATTGCATATATGTTGCAAAGACTGAGAAGCCGCCTAAGCGTGCGTCCGTCATTTTTTACAAGCAACTTTAAACAGAAACGCTATCTAGAAGCAGAAAAGAACATAAATTAAAAGACAATATTCCTTCTCTGCACGTTTGGATAGTTGAAGATCCTGTGTTTCCCTAAACTAATCACGTTTTTAACGACGAAGACTGGCTGAAAGCTCGCCCCTCCCCTTCCGCTTGGAGTATTTATCCGGTTATTTGGTTGCCAAATTTATTCGGACTGATACTTCATCCTTACATACATTTTGTTTACACTTGCGATACTCTTGGAGAAAAAATTATGCTTACAGCGTCATTTCGCTACTTTACGGGCACGGTATCCGTGCTAGTTTACCTTTTCAACACCCTCTTTTGGGTAGTCCCTATCGTATTGTTGTCATTTCTCAAATTAGTGCCAGTCAAACCGTGGCAAACCTTTATTTCCCATCTTCTAGATGGTTGTGCCACGTTTTGGATCAGCGTTAACAGTGCTAACCAGAATGTGTTTAGCCGTACCCAAATCGACGTTACTGGCGATCACCAACTGTCTCAAAAAGACTGGTATCTGGTGATTTCGAACCATCAGACGTGGGTAGATATATTAGTGTTGCAACGTACATTTAATCGAAAAATTCCTTTTCTAAAGTTCTTTCTAAAAAAGGAGCTAATTTGGGTACCTTTTTTAGGAATAGCCTGGTGGGCGCTCGATTTTCCTTTTATGCAGCGTTACACCAAAGCGTTTCTTGAGAAAAACCCGCATCTTAAAGGTAAGGACTTAGAATCTACCCGCAAGGCCTGTGAAAAATTTCGGGTTAAACCCGTTAGCATTATGAATTTTCTGGAGGGAACGCGCTGGACCGAGAAAAAGCACCAAAAACAAAACAACCAGTACACTCATTTACTCAATCCTAGAGCGGGCGGCATGGCCTTTGTGTTAAGTGCCATGGGTGATCAATTGCATAAACTGCTGGATGTTACTATCTACTACCCGGATGGTGTCCCCACTTTCTGGGATTTCGTTTGTGGTAAGGTGCAAAATGTTCAGGTGCAGATAAAAATACAGTCAATTGAAGAGCTAATAAATAGTGACACTTTTTCCATGGACTATTTTGATAATCCAGCGCAACGCACCCGTTTTCAACAATGGATTAACGAAATATGGTTGAATAAAGACCAGGATATTAAAAATCTAGCTTCCGAACAAACATTGAACTAGGGCCAGAGTTAGAGTTTCTACGTGTGCTCCCTTTAGTCAACTATGCAGTCTCGCGTCCATCCTAACCAGACAATTATTGCGTAGCTTTTCTCAATCGCACACTCAAAACTGATCCGCAGCTATTATACACACACTGGAATTATCAGTTCTTGTGTTTACTGTTTCCTAAAAGCATACGCTGTTTCGATAGATATCGAATGTCTTAACGGTTCTCTACATTTATGTTAGAAAAATTAATGTGGGCACTGAGTGTCTGTGCTTGCAGGCTATTAGAGAAATTTCATGCAATGCGTTAAATGCCAATAGTGAAATAACAATATCTCAATCACATAGATATATAACACAGATAAATAACAAAACCGGTTTCCATTCAGTATCGATTCAGCTCCTCTAGAGCAAACTGATCTCAACTTAATTAGCTTGGGTTACAGAGGAAACCAGAACGATGTCTAATAATTTCCCACATCAAAATACCATTCAGGAATTTTATATCGCCTACTACGGTAGGCCCGCAGATCCAACTGGCGCATCCTTTTGGTCCCATACCCTGGAGAATTCATCGGGCAATCTCAACGCAATAATCGGCATGTTCGGAAACTCTGATGAGTTTTTGGGACGGTTCGGCGATTACAGCAACAGTGCCTTAATAGATTCTGTTTACTATCAGTTATTTGGTCGGTTTCCGGATGTATCTGGAAAACAGTTTTATCTACAAAATCTAAATAGTGGCAATATGTCGATGCAATCCATCGTGATAAACATTCTTGATGGTGCTATCGGTAATGATCGAACGGTCATTGACAGTAAGGTGTACGTCGCTAACTATTTTATGGCGAACCTCGAATTCAGTGACTTTGACTATCGTGGCAACCATGCAGCCGATAGTGCAAAAGCCCTAATGGACCAGACAACACTGGATACAACTTATGCACTAACGCGAGTCGATCTATTACTCGGGCTCGACGCAGATGTCGTCGATGAAAGCTCACTTGAGTTGATCGATGACTACTGGATTATCGAAGCGGGAGACTCCTTCTCATCCGCGGCCGATATTGACGACGTTGTAACCATAGAAGGAACTGCAGGGTTTGATTTTGACAGCGGTGACTACTTCCACTTTACCGCATCAGATGACGGAATTTACCACGTCGAATTGTTCACGCCCAACGGCGAACTCTATATCGAATTACGAAGCAGCGACGGGAATCTATTGGCCACTACAGTCTATCAGAGCGATAGCGCGGAAGACTTTCTTGTGGATGACTTGTTAGCGGGTGAAGACTTCTATTTGATCGTTCAACCCTACGCCGGAGAAGCCAGCGATTACTTTATGACGACGTGGCTAGAGGCCTACCTAGCTCCTGAAGAATATTTGGAGGATACTTTCTACCTTGGAGATGCTGGCGACAATCTAGATAATGCCACTTATATTGATGAATTAAATACCTGGGTAACCGGTTCAGTTGGGTTTGATTGGGATGACGGGGATTACTTCTACTTCTACCCGGAACAAACTGGCTACTTAGAAATCGAACTATCAGAGATGAATGAGGATTTGGACCTAACCCTGTACAATGCCTTTGGCGACGTCATACAGTTTTCCGACAACAGTGCCGACTATGACGAACAGATAGTCGAATGGTTATACGAAGACGACCTCTATTTTATCGAAGTTTCCGGTTACAACAATAATGCGTCCGATTATATCCTTGATGTGTGGTATGCCTGACCCATCGCACACAATCTTATTCCGGAAAGTGACAGCTTCCGATTTAAGTTAATCAGATCATTTATATGTGACACAATTTGTTAATCAACTGGCTACAGATAATTCCCCCAGTACAGGTAAAACCGGAAGAAATGAGACCTTTATAGTTAATAGGAGTTCGGTTTTTTGGCCAATTTTCGTTTTTACACTTACAATTACGTTAGCTCTAGATCTCAATTTGTTCACCACATTACTATTCCATAAGAGAACATATGTGAAATTGAATTACCTGCGTCTCCGCATCATTATTGTAATTAGCTGCATAATAACGCATGGATCACTGTCCGGCGCACCTCCCCTCAATGAAGAGTCGTTTACACTACTGTGTTCTGAGTGGCCACCCTTTGAATATACTGATAAAGATGGCGAACCAACAGGGTACTCCGTGGAGGTATTGCAAGCGGTGCTGAAAGAACTCGATATTCCTGACAACATCCAAATATATCCGTGGTATCGGGCCTACAAAATTTCCCAGAGCAAAAAGAACACGCTCATCTTCACCCTGGCAAGAACGAAAAGCAGAGAGAATCTATTCAAATGGGTCGGGCCAATAGCTCCTCGAGATATGTATCTGTGGAAACTCAAAAACAGAAAGGATGTAACGGTAGAAAACTGGGATGATCTAAAAGAATATATGATTGGAACAGTAAAAGGAGAAGCCGCGGAAAAACAACTTTTGGCGAAGGGTTTTAGGATTCACAAAAATATTTCACCCGTCACGAAACAAATACAAAATTATCATATGTTATATGCAAAGCGAATAGACTTCGTCTACGGTTTGGAACTCTCAACCATTTTTGGACTAGAACAAGCGGGTTTAAATCCTGACAAAATAGAAAGATCATTGCTGCTCGACACTGGTCTTGAATACTATTATGGTTTTAGCAATGAGACTTCAGATGGTGTCGTTGACCAATTCAGAGCCGCACTGAAGAGAGTAAAAGAAAATGGTATCTATGACATGATCACAAGTAAATACAGCAATAAAAACTAAAGTAACCAGTATTCGTACCGTCGCTAACAGCACAGGATTCATCGTGACGCCTAGCAACTGTGAACCACACAAATGGGTCGTGTATCGGTCAGAATATTAATCTGGCATTGAGCAACTTTTTCTCCATTGGCCAAACTACAGAATCCAACGCGTATTGACCAACGCGTATTGACCAACGCGTATTGACCAACGGGTAATAATGGTAGTTGGAATTACCGTTTGAAACCAGGAGTCAAGTCCCTGACTGGTTTATTCTCTGAAGCGAAAACACTGTTAGTCACTCTATCCATATTGTCACGCAGCAACTCCTGGTTTGCAGTACACCTAACGCCAATTCATAACGTAAGCTTATGCCTAACCATAACAATGCCATAAAACACCGGGCTCATAGAAACCCGCTTCCTTGAATTCCAACGAATTCGGACTGGACCTGCAAAGAAAGGTAGGGGACAATTCGGGTTTTCTTGTTTGAATCAGACTTAGGCCATCAAGTCCATTTCTATATTAACGGAGTATCGATCGATATGAGTAGCCAACCACTAGCCAGTATGCTGGACTTTGACCCTGCAACCATGCCACTGAAAAATATCGATATCAGCCATATCGACTTGTGGACAAAAGATAAGAAGTGGGATTATTTCAGGCGGTTGCGGGATGAAGCTCCGATACATTATTGTGCTAGCAGCGAGTACGGCCCTTATTGGTCGATTACCCGTTTCGAAGACATCATGAAAGTGGAGAAAAATTGGCAAGTGTTTTCCTCATTCCCATCTATCACAATCGCGGACCCTGACACCGAAAGCGACTTCTCAGCCCCCACGTTTATCGCTATGGATCCACCGAATCATGACGATCAACGAAAAACAGTACAAGGTGTCGTTGCACCCCCGAATTTAAAAGAGATGGAAGCCACCATTCGATCGCGCGCAGCGACGATACTTGATTCTCTGCCGATTGGTGAAACCTTCAATTGGGTCGAAAGAGTTTCAGTAGAATTAACGACCCAAATGTTAGCAACCTTATTTGATTTTCCTTTCGAAGACCGCGCAAAACTAACACATTGGTCCGACGTCACTTTTACCCGTCTAGGAGAAGGTATTGTTGACACTGAAGAAGAGCGTCGAGCCGAGCTAATGGAATGCCTGGACTATTTTTTACGCTTATGGAAAAAACGCGAAGACGACCCTTCAGGTAACGATTTGATTTCCATGATGATTAGAGGTGATGCAACCAGGCATCTATCGCCACCCGAGTACCTGGGGAATATATTATTACTCATCGTGGGCGGCAACGATACGACTCGAAACTCTATCACCGGCGGTTTATTGGCTCTAAATCAAAACCCAGCAGAGTACGACAAGCTGCGCAACAACCCTGAAGTCATTCCGAATATGGTTTCAGAAATTATAAGGTGGGTGACACCGCTGGCTCACATGCGCCGGACTGCAACATGTGATTATGACTTTGACGGCCAACAAATAAAAAAAGGCGACAAGGTCATCATGTGGTATGCCTCGGCTAACCGTGATGAGAGAAACATCGATAAACCTGACGAATTTATTATTGATCGCGAACGAGCGCGCAACCACATCTCATTTGGCTTTGGTCTACACCGGTGTATGGGTAACCGCCTGGCGGAAATGCAATTACGCGTTTTGTGGGAAGAAATCCAAAAAAGGTTTAGCTACATCGAGGTCGTTGATAAGCCACAAAGAGTTCCTTCGTGCTTTGTCCACGGTTACTCGGACCTGCAAGTTCGTCTACACCCTCTCACATAAATGCCAAAGGGTTAATGTTAATAATTGACATTAACCCCAATATTTTGAATTTGTTAACACCCATATTTACCGGAACTGCAACGGAATTTAGTTGCAAGCAAATGGGCTTTGGCTACGGGCAATCCGTCAACTTACATCTGAATGCATACTACTCACGCGAACCTCCGTAAGGTTTTAGCTTATCGAATAATTAACGAGTGTTATCGAGACCGCTTGCTATTGGCAGCAGCAAAAGCAAAAACAGCGTCAACCTCTTGTAAAGTAAGGCCAACTTCTTTCGGGCAATGATTCGTATTCATCGATCGTTTATGTTTATCTGCTTGTAATTTCTCTTTGTGGACACATCGAAAAAGCTTAGAGGAGTGACGCCTCAATGTCTCTTCGCCTCGCGGATAGTCCGCCTCGAGATTAGTAAAATTCCGGAAGGTATTAGTTTCCGTTGCGTCTTCAAGTCGCTTTTTTTTCTCAAAATTAACGACATCCTCTTCAGTACGCAATAAAGACATTTGAACATTGGAAGGCAGATCATTGATTAATGCCTCAGCCTTCGACTTACACTCTGTCTTAGCGTTAGCTTCTTGGCCCCTATCTCTAAATCTATCGATTGTGGATTCGATACATGCCCGATAGATCGCCATTTGTGCATGATGGCCACGACGGTCAGTCATGTTGTTTGTACTTTCCATTTTATCATCTGCACTTGCTGGTCCCGGAAAAATAAACAATGAGACCGAAGTTAACAGCAATAAGCGTTGTGATTTTGTTAGATTTGTCATGATTAATATCCTTTTAATCAGGGTTGGTGGTTATTGTAGACTTCTAAGGAAACCAATTTCACCGTGGTAAATACGCTACTTTCAAATTGAAAACAGATAACTCACGCTAGGTTTTACCTCCTTCTTTCATGTTAGTTATGGCGTCTTCGTTAGAGTCGTACCCTATGTATAGACGTTATTCCGCATCCTAATATGGATCCCTAAATCTATGAATTAGGGCAATGAAAGACGATGTGACAGATAATGTTTTACCTATCAACCTTGCTCGACCTAAACTTCAAAACTATTGCTACTATCATCCATTATTCGCAGGAAAACTGAACGTGAGTCGTCGCACTCTCGTCTACGTACAACGTTTCTTCAAGAACTCTTGCTCCACCAGTACATCTTAGGGAAAGATCTTGATTAGATTCAATCAATTTTCCAATTAGAATTTTTACGTGCTCAATACATTTTTTCTCTTTTTTTGAGCACAGGAAATTATGATATTTTTCCATCGACGAAAAACCACCAAAAAAACGATACAACCCATCCTCCCCGTCAATTTCCTTAAATCCAATGTCAGAAGATGCGCACCCTATGAATGAAATGAGACAACATACTATAATGAATTTTCTGTTAAGCATCATATCTAATCACTGTAATATTTCGACAATTTGTAAAGAGAATCTATTGGAAGGGAAGCAGACATCGCGCTACCTGAATAAACACTAGCGGGTAACATTCCCGCAAAACTGAATAATTGAAAAGATGTATTGTATGCTTCGCTCGCACCCACCCAAAGACCGGAGTCATAGCTATATCCATAAAACCCAAAATTCCTGGAAAAATCGGAGTTTAACCAATCATGGGTTTTAGAAACTTGGTTCACAAACCTTCCTAAATAGGAATCAACTAAATATTTATGATTTCCTCGGCCCTCAGCTCCCATGCCCGATGACGTAATCCAGTTATTATTCCTTTCACTATATCCCGACTTATAGTCGGCCCCCCTAGTTCCATCTGTCAGTAACTCTCC
>CAJVZD010000016.1 GCA_913019905.1 uncultured Cellvibrionales bacterium | reverse complement strand
CGTGTCAATGAATGCTCTATATTGCGCGTATAGGATATTGATTTACACCATGGCACTATCACGGTCAGAAATACTAAAGGTTACCAGGCACGAGTCGTGGGGTTACCGGAACGATTGCTCAAACCCGTTGAACGGCATTTACTGTGACGTCAACAGCTTCATGTCAAGGACCTCAACTCCGGCGCCGGATATGTGTATCTGCCAGACGCCCGCAATCGCAAATACAAAAACGCGCCGACGAGCATCCAATGGCAATATTTGTTTCCATCAGCATCATTACATAAGCCGCGTGGTGAGCAAATTTATTACTGATGGCATTGCTCAACATCGACATTGCAAAAGACCGTACGCACAGCCGCTCGCTCCCTGGAACTGACTAAGCGAATAACATGTCACACGCTTAGGCATTCATTCGCAACGCACCTACTGGAAAGCCGTACTGATGTCCGCTCAATACAGGAGTTAATGGGGGATAAAGACTTAAATACAACGATGATCTATACCCATGTATTGAGACAAGGCGCTAGGAAAATCAAGAGCCCGTTAGACACGCTGCAAGCGCTTTGGGGCCTGTCCGGGCCCCAGTTTCTAAATTCCACTATTTTGGGACAAAAATTTCGCTAAGGACATCATTCTAACCTATGCTTGCTTCCCACTCTTACCAGATCCTAGTTTTCTCGAGTGCAAATCAGTCTGGGACACCGACACGCCTACTGAGTTGTCAGATTAGATATCAACGATTTTCCTTTCACCGTTAGATCAAATCTGTACGACTGCGGCTTATGTTTGGCCATGTCTAGTTACTTCCACAAAGGAGTTTCACTTCTTTTAATTCAAGGTGATGCCCGATTGCATAACGCAGAATGTAACACCTGACTGTTATAAACAGCGTTACTAAGTGAAACTCTTTCTTATACGCCCCCTGTGAACCCCAGCTTACAACAAAAACAAAAAAGGCCACCATAAAGGTGACCTAAGTTGTTGATTTATATGGTCGGAACGGCAGGATTTGAACCTGCGACCACTACACCCCCAGTGTAGTGCGCTACCAGACTGCGCTACGCCCCGAAATCTTGAATGCGTACTCAAGAGGACCGGCATAATACATGAAACCGGGCATTCTGTGAATACATAGGAAAGGATATATAGAAGGAATTTTTACGCGGGCAAAACCTTTAAGACGTCTTCTAGCTCTTCAATCATTTGGCGAATCATTTCGCCATATAGATTGTTACTGTCATTTGAATCATCTCCAGTCATTCTCTGTCGGGCGCCACCGATAGTATAACCCTGGTCGTACAATAAACTGCGAATCTGGCGAATGAGGATAACGTCTTCACGCTGGTAGTAACGGCGATTGCCGCGGCGCTTTACAGGCTTCAGATTTGGAAACTCCTGTTCCCAATAGCGCAATACATGAGGTTTTACAGCACACAGTTCACTGACTTCACCGATAGTAAAATATCGTTTACCCGGTATTACGGGTAGCTCGTCATTATTGCTTGGCTCTAACATATTGCACTCTGCTCTAACAAAATAGTCTTTGACTCCAGTACGCTAACCGACGTCGAAACCGTCACTTATTGTCAACGTAACTCTCAACTCTTACTTTCAATTTTTGACCCGGCCTAAACGTCACTACTCGTCTCGCTGAAATCGGAATTTCTTCACCGGTTTTTGGGTTACGCCCTGGCCTCTGGCTTTTATCCCGCAAATCGAAATTACCAAACCCCGACAATTTCACGTGTTCATTGGCTTCCAGAGAGTGTCGAATTTCTTCGAAAAAATGCTCAACGACTTCTTTCGCTTCTCGCTTATTTAGTCCTAGCTCTTCATATAACTTTTCAGCCATTTCGGATTTTGTAAGAGCTGTCATTCACGGAATTCCTAAACTAGTTTCTTAATGTTGCGCCAAACCTGCTCTGTAGCTGGTCTACTACGCGCTCTACGGATGTATTTACTTCCACCTCATTAAGAGTGCGCGAAGAATGCTGATACGTCAAGCCGAGAGCGAGACTTTTTTCTTTAAGATCAATACCTTTACCCTCATAGATGTCAAACAGCGTGAGGTTGACCAGCTCTTCTCCCGCCGCCTTTCTAACTTCATCCAGTACGGAATCTGCCGCAATATCACGACCAATTAGGATAGCCAGATCCCTTCGAACCTCGGGATACTTCGACAGCGCCGAAAATGCGGGTATTTCAGCATAGTCAACGGCATCCACTTTGATTTCAAACATATATACTGTCTGCGAGAAACTCATTTTTTTCTGAAGTTCAGGGTGAATAGCGCCTATATAGCCGACGTTCGAGCCATTTAGGGAAATTATGGCTGATTGACCCGGATGTAGTGCCGGATGGTTTCCCTTACTAAAAGTTAGTTTTTTATCGCCTCCCGTCAGCGCAGACACAGACTCTAAATCACCTTTTAAATCATAAAAATCAACGCTTTGGCCGTCTTCCGACCAAGATTCCGGCTCCCTTCGTCCGGTTATAACACCGGCCAGCATCACCTCTTGCTCTGGCAAGCCATTACCATTACTACTGGGAATAAACCTCAAGCCCGACTCAAATAACCGCACGCGTGTGCGCTGGCGACTTAAATTGTAATGCATTGCGTTAAGCAACCCTGGCCATAGACTCGTGCGCATTACCGCCATATCTGCCGAAATTGGATTGGCTAACTTTACCGTTTCATCATCGGGACATATCATTGCCTGAGACTTAGGGTCGACGAAACTATAGGTGATAGCCTCTTGATATCCGCGGGCTAACAATTGGCGGCGAATAAGCTTAATACCCGTTTTTGCTTCCGGCTTGGCTCGTAATTTCAAATCGGCGTTAATGGTAGTCACTGGTAGCCGGTTATAGCCGTAAATACGCGCGATCTCTTCCAGCAGATCTGCCTCAATAGCGATATCAAAACGCCAGGAGGGAGCAATAATTTTCCAACCTTCGCTGGTCTCGGTAACCCCTAAACCCAAGCGAGATAACATGTCAGTCACGCTAGACTTGTCGATCGTAAGCCCAAGCACCCTTTTTATGCGAGCCTCACGTAATTCAACTTCTTGAGCCTGTGGAAGGTCGGGCTTCGATGTCACTTCCAGTACCGGCCCTGGATGCCCCCCGACAATATCAACTAATAGCTGAGTAGCACGTTCGATCGCCTTGGTCTGAAGCTCATAATCAACGCCGCGCTCGAACCTGTGTGACGAATCGGTATGCAGGCCATAGAATCGAGCGCGCCCGGCGATTTTTATTGGAGCAAAGAAGGCGGCCTCAAGGAAAATATCGTTCGTGCTGGAATTTACAGCGGAATCGTTGCCCCCCATAATCCCCGCTAAAGCCATTGGGCCTTTATTGTCAGCGATAACAAGACTGCTATCCGTCAATTTTAGATCCTGGCCATCAAGCAGTTTAATCTGCTCGCTCTCTTTCGCCAATCGGACGCAAATTCCACCATTAATTTTTTCCAAATCAAAGGCGTGCATTGGCTGGCCAAGTTCCAACAGCACATAATTGGTCACGTCGACCACGGCATCCTTGGAGCGCAACCCACTTCGACGAAGCTTTTCCTGTATCCACAATGGAGACGGCTGCGTTATATCCACTCCTCGAATAACCCGTCCAACATAGCGCGGACAATCAGATCCCGCCTTAATTTCTATGGGTAAGCTGTCGTTAATTTCCTGCGGCACGTCATTAATAGGTGGAAGACTCACGTCGGCTTTAAACAGAACTCCAACTTCACGAGCGATTCCCGTTACACTTAGACAATCAGCTCTATTTGGTGTCAAATCGACGTCAATAATGGTGTCATTTAGGCTCAGATATTCGCGCAGATTAGCACCCACTTCCGCGTCGGGGGATAGCTCCATCAACCCTTCGTTTGCGTCAGACAACCCAAGCTCTTGCTCGGCACACAACATGCCAAACGATTCCATACCACGCAATTTCGCTTTTTTAATCTTAAATCCGGACGACTCTGTCTTAGAGCCCTTTTCACCTGGCAATACCGCCCCAACCGTCGCAAAAGGCACTTTAATTCCAGCCCTCGCGTTTGGCGCACCGCAAACAACCTGCACAACCTCTGACCCGCCAGCGACTTCACACACCCGCAACTTGTCAGCGTCGGGATGCTGCTCAATGGAAATAATCTCCCCTACCACGACACCAGTAAATTCTCCGGCGACCGGCTCGGTGCCATCGACTTCTAACCCAGCCATGGTTAGTGTTTCAATCAGATTATCGGTAGAAACATCCGGATTAACCCATTCGCGTAGCCATTGTTCACTTATTTTCATGATGCCAAAAATCTCTGATCTTATGCCGGCGACAGCCGTCGATTTGAATCACTTACTGCCGCGAGCCATTTAACTTGAATTTCAGTGTGCCATACTTCCGTCTGATTTTTCGTTCTATATTTCTACGTGTGAAAAAAACCTTGGAAAATTTAACCATAACCGGGATTTAGGAACGACTAACTGTCCGGTCATATTACTTTTAAAACAGCGGTTAACGGCGATCTTTTGCCAACGAATAAGCCGCACGGTTTATGCAGCCGCTGAATTATTTAAACTGTTCTAGAAACCGTAGATCGTTATCAAAAAATAATCGCAAATCATTTACGCCATAGCGAAGCATAGCTAACCTCTCGACTCCCATCCCAAAGGCAAAGCCGGTATATTTTTCAGTGTCGATGTTCGCATAATCAAAAACACTTGGATGAACCATACCGCAACCCAATATTTCTAACCATCCAGTTTGACTGCACACTCGGCAACCATCACCGTTACACATGACGCACTGAATATCGACTTCAGCAGAGGGTTCGGTAAATGGGAAGTAAGAGGGACGAAAGCGAACCTCAAGCTCCTTTTCGAAAAAGACCCGCAGAAACTCCTCAATAATTCCTTTTAAATCGGCGAAGCTACTATTTTCGCTGATCAACAGGCCTTCTACCTGATGGAACATTGGCGTATGGGTAATATCGGAGTCACATCGATAGACCCGACCCGGACATATAATTTTCAATGGCGGCTCTGAAGACTCCATTACGCGTACCTGCACGGGAGATGTATGGGTCCGCAATACCGTATTTTCATTAATATAGAAAGTATCGTGCATTGCTCGAGCAGGATGGTGCGCAGGAATATTTAGCGCCTCGAAATTGTGATAATCATCCTCAACTTCGGGCCCCTCAACGGTTTCGAAACCGATCCCTTCAAAGAAGTCAGAAATACGCTCGATTGTTTTGGTAATAGGATGGAGATTACCCGTATTTTGACCGCGTCCAGGCAGGGAAATATCAATCGTCTCTTTGGCAAGCTGTTCAGCGACCGCTGCACTCTCCAGAGAAGCTTTGCGTGTGCCAATCATCTCCTGTAATGCCTGCTTTACTCTGTTGATTTCAGCACCCGCCGCCGGACGCTCTTCAGCAGATAATTTGCCTAAACCTTTCAACAAACCTGTGATTTGACCTTTCTTTCCCAAATAATCGACACGTACATTATCCAGAGCGGCGATATTGTCCGCCAGGGAAATGGCATTACGCGCTTGCTCAGCCAAAGACTCGAGATTTTCCATCTATACTGTTCTCACAATTTGATTGAATCTTATTTTTTACTGCCTAAAAACGACAATAGGGAAAGGGCCACAGCCCTTTCCCTATCTATTTAACACACAAAGGTCGCGAAACCAGTCTGTATTAAGCCAAGGCTGCAACTGCTTTTTGAACTACAGCAGCAAAAGCAGCTTTGTCATGTACAGCTAAATCAGCCAACACACGACGATCGAGACCGACCTCTGCTTTCTTAAGACCTGCAATTAGACGGCTATACGACAATCCGTTTGCACGAGATTGGGCATTAATACGTGTAATCCACAGAGCTCTAAATTGGCGTTTACGCTGACGACGATCTCGGTATGCATATTGACCAGCTTTAATAACGGCTTGCTTGGCAACACGAAAGACACGTGAACGCGCTCCGTAGTAACCCTTAGCTTGCTTTAAAATCTTTTTATGACGACGGTGTGCAACCACACCACGTTTAACGCGAGGCATAATAGTCTCCTAATCTTAACCTTCTTAAGTCTTTCAGAAAAATTTCTTCGAAAAGAGTTTTTAACGAGAATGACAACAACTAGTTGGCACGCAACATACGATCGATCAGTATCTTGTCTGAAGGATGAACCTCAGAAGTACCGCGCAATTGACGCTTACGTTTAGTTGTCATCTTGGTCAAGATGTGACTTTTATGAGCGCTTTTGCGTTTATAACCGGCACCGGTTTTTTTAAAACGCTTAGCTGCCCCACTGTGTACTTTAGCTTTTGGCATCGTTAGATACTCCGCATTTGGAACCGATATTTAAATACAGATTATTTAAATAATGGAATGGCTATTTATTTAGTCCATTCTCAGGTTCTAAAGTTAATAAAAACAAAAAAAGATAACGGCCCTTTTTCCTTTCGACAGCGACAAAACAGACTAAATGTCATATCACCGCATTGAAAGCAAAACTTAGTGAGCTCACGTTACTACTTTTTCTTACTTCTCGGGGCAATTACCATAGTCAATTGACGGCCTTCCATTTTTGGAAACTGTTCTACCGCACCAAGCTCTTCGAGGTCTTTTTCGATGCGCTTGAGTAACTGCATACCAATTTCCTGGTGAGCCATTTCACGACCACGGTAACGAAGAGTTACCTTCGCCTTATCCCCATGCTCAAGGAAACGTACCAGGTTGCGTAGTTTTACCTGATAATCCCCTTCTTCCGTCCCAGGACGAAATTTCATTTCCTTAACCTGTGTTCGCACCTGCTTCTTCTTCTGAGCAGCAACCTGCTTCTTCGCTTCGAACACATGTTTACCGTAGTCCATAATTTTACAGACTATCGGATCGGAATCTGATATTTGCACCAGATCAAGAGTCGCTTCAGCAGCTGCTGCGCGAGCTTCTTCAATTGGTACCACACCTACTTGTGCGCCGTCGGCGCCAATTAGGCGAACTTCTTTCGCTTCGATTTCATCGTTAATCGTTGCGCGCTTACTCTTTCCTTTTTGCTTAATTGTTTTCTCTCCGCTAGTTTTTCTCAGAACGAACACGACCGCGACTAGCAACGTCATCGCTGAGGAGCTGTTCAAATGCCTCTATTGACATCGAACCAAGGTCCTCACCACTGCGCGCACGCACGGCCACCGTTTGAGATTCTACTTCCTTATCGCCAATTACCAAAAGATAAGGAACCTTCTGAATAGTATGCTCGCGGATTTTAAAGCCGATCTTCTCGTTTCTCAAGTCCGCATCGACCCTAAAACCATTATTTTTTAGTGATTCTTGCACTTTTTTAACAAAAGGTGCCTGTTTGTCCGTAATGTTGGCCAAAACTGCCTGCGTGGGAGCTAACCAAGTAGGAAATGCACCTTCATAATGTTCGATCAATATTCCGATAAAACGCTCAAAAGATCCTAAAATTGCCCTATGTAACATGACGGGAGCTTGCCTTGAACCGTCTTCTGCAACGTACTGGGCATCGAGCCTCTCCGGTGTCGAAAAATCGACCTGAATGGTTCCAAGCTGCCAAACGCGCCCAATACAATCCTTCAACGAAAACTCGATTTTTGGACCGTAAAACGCACCCTCTCCAGGTAACTCTTCCCATGGTAAATCTTTCGCATCCATGGCCTGAGCTAATGCCTGTTCTGATTTGTCCCATATTGCATCGCTGCCAACACGTTTTTCGGGTCGAGTCGACAAACGGTAAATAACCTCACCGAAACCAAAATCCTCATAAACCGAATGAAGAAAGTCGATAAACTCTGATACTTCCGATTGAATTTGCTCTTCGGTGACAAATATGTGCGCATCATCTTGTACAAAGCCACGAACACGCATGATACCGTGCAGTGAACCCGAGGGCTCATTGCGATGACACGAGCCAAACTCAGCCAATTTTAACGGTAAGTCACGATAGCTTTTAAGCCCTTGATTAAACACCTGCACATGACAGGGACAGTTCATTGGCTTCAAAGCAAAATCACGGTCTTCGGTTTTAAGCGCAAACATATCGTCGCTAAACTTATCCGCGTGCCCGGATTTCTCCCAAAGACTAAAGTCAACCAATTGCGGCGTTTTGATTTCCTGATAGTTATGACGCGTTTGCTGTTCACGCATATAACTTTCTATCGTGGTATAAATACTCCAGCCTTTAGGGTGCCAAAACACCATACCGGGAGCTTCTTCCTGCATGTGAAATAAGTCGTACTTTTTCCCCAGCTTACGATGATCGCGCTTTTCTGCCTCTTCCAATCGGTGCAAATAAGCCTTCAGCTCTTTCTTATTTGACCATGCAGTGCCGTATATCCGTTGTAGCATTTCATTATTAGAATCGCCGCGCCAATAGGCACCAGCAACTTTCATCAGTTTGAATGCTTTCAGTTTACCAGTAGAAGGAACGTGAGGGCCGCGACACAAATCCATCCATGGCCCCTGTTTGTAAATGGAAATATCTTCAGACTCAGGCAAATCCTCAATGATTTGGACTTTGTAATTTTCTCCCATTTCACGAAAAAGCTTAATGGCCTGGTCTCGATCCATTACTACGCGTTCGATCGGTAAGTCGTCCTTAGTGATTTCAAGCATTCGCTTTTCTATTTTCTGCAAATCCTCAGATGTGAACTTATGACCTGTTGCAAAATCATAGAAATAACCGTCGTCAATCACCGGGCCGATGGTCACTTGCACACCTGGAAATAACTCTTGAACTGCCATCGCCATTAAATGCGCGGTAGAGTGCCTAACAAGCTCCAGACCTTCCTCGTCTCGTTCCGTAATAATCGCCAAATCTGTATCTTGCTCGATAAGGTATGACGTATCGACTACTTGGCTATCAACTTTTCCACCAAGTGCGGCCTTAGCTAAACCAGGACCAATGTCCATTGCAACGTCGGCAATAGTGACTGAGTTTTCGAATGAACGCTGACTTCCGTCAGGGAGAGTTACGATTGGCATTGTTAGTTCCTATCTCAGTGGTGCACCCTACCAAAGCGCACATGACGTTAAATATTTTACTTTAGGTTCAATGCATTGCAGATATTTCGACAACAACGCAAGGTTCTAATCCCGGCCCGTCCATACACTACCGGCACAGACAAAAGAGGTCTTCCAAAAAACGGGATGGCATCCTACCACAAAGGCTTGCTTGAAAACCACATTTTGCACATTTTCGTCAAAAAAATTGTTATTTTTTAAAGACTTGAGGAAATCTACTGGATCTAGGGACGAATGAGAGAGGTCTTTTTAGTTGCTGCGGCCTTTCGCACTTCATTTTCCTCCCCGGTCTTTTCCATTCGAGAGGCCTCAGGAACGTCTGACTCAACATCTACAGGCTCTTTTTCTACCAGATTTTCGTAACTGGCAGCGAGAACTTTTGCGTCTGCATCTCCATCGCGCATGAATTTCATGGCAGCCATTATATCGAACCCCATTTCCGAAAACTGAACCTGCAGCAACTTCTTAATCGGTGCCGAATCCCAGCCCTCCTTAAGGGCTTCATTGATACCGCGACCCAGATGAATAGCTTTGGTATTAATGTTGATTTCTCCCTCTAGCGACTCGAGTAATAAATCGCTTAAACGCCACTCCTGAGAAAGAGCTATAGAGATATCATTAAAATCCAGGCCGCTGAGTTTCTTTAACGCTTTTTCCGGAGAGTCAAAGGCTGATTCGCGCAGATCCTGGTACTCTTTCGACTTTGGGATTGCACTGCACCAAAAAACCATTTCTCCAATATTTTGTAATAACCCAGCTATAAACACCTCTTCAGCGTTCGCACCGGTAACATTGGCGACATTCCGGCCATGCACCGCATTCTCAAAACTTTGGAAGATACACGACAACAATTCGGGATGATGGGGCATTTCCTTTAAGACACTGTCCAGAATTGCGGTAGAAATACATATTGCCCGCAAACCACCAAACCCAATTCGGACGATGGCCTGGACCAATGCGCCTTCACTAACGGTTACAGCGGCTGGGTTGTGCTGAATACTATTCGCTATCGTCAATACTCTCGCAGTGAGCGCTACGTCGGTCAGTATGATATCCGCGAGTTGCTTCGTGCTCGTACTGTCTTTATTTATGACGTCATTTATTGCTCGCAACGTCCCCGACATCGCGCGCAACTCCGTATTCATCAATTCGTGTCGCCAGTTCTTTTGGGCCTCTTTGCGGTCGCGGGTCATGATTTATGTCTTGGTTAAATGAGTCGACAAACAGGATACTACAACGAGTACCCTCTCCAATACAGTGATATGTACCTATTTGAAATCAGTTCAATCCTCTCGATATACTAGCAAATTTCCAGAAATTTCAATAACGGGTAAGAAAAGCGATACCGGAATCGAGTGCATTGCTAACTCAAGGGCGCGTACCGACTACGATTTACTCATCATTTATCAACTTCAGTGCTTCAACCAGCGCGCACATTTCTTCTTTTGTACCGATACTTATTCTCAAAAACTGATCGATACGGGGCTTGGCGAAAAAGCGCACTAGGATATTGTGCTCCCGCAAACGAGCAAACAGTGTAGCCGCATCACTTTTCGTCGGTTTCGCAAAAATGAAATTCGCCGAAGAGGGTAAAACGTCGAAGCCCAGGCCAGTCAATTGTGCAACTGTCCACTCTCGAGTCTCGATGATTTTCTGACAGCAACTATCAAAATAAGCTGTGTCTTGTATCGCAGCGACCGCCGCCACCTCGGCAACTCGATCCAGGGGATAAGAATTAAATGAGTTCTTAACCCGGTCGATCCCGCGAATTAGTTCTTCGCTCCCCACCGCAAACCCCACTCGCAAACCCGCCAAGGATCTCGATTTAGACAAGGTTTGGACGACCAATACATTGGGATAACGATCAATAAGAGCAATGGCACTACTGTTTGTCCCCCTTGCATTCCCGGCAGCCATAAAATCAATATAAGCCTCGTCTACAATCACGACGGTTTCAGTATTAGTCTTCAGGAAGTCTTCGATTGTATCGAGCTCCATTCCGATACCTGTGGGCGCATTCGGATTGGGAAATATAATGCCACCATTTTCTTGACCATAATCATCTAGATCAATGGTGAAATCTCCTGCCAACGGTACTTGTACTGATTGAATATCATATAAATTGCAATAAACGGGATAAAAACTGTAGCTGATATCAGGAAAAAACAATGGTTTCGATTGCTTAAAAAAAGTCATAAACGCAAGCGCTAAAACCTCGTCCGAACCATTGCCTACAAAAACATTTTCTTGTTCGACAGAGTAATAGTCCGCGATTGCATTTTTCAGTGACTTAGAATTAGGGTCAGGATATAGGCGTAACAAATCGACCTGATCCTGCGACATTGCCTCCATTACCTTTGGTGATGGCGGATAAGGGTTTTCATTGGTATTGAGCTTAACCAAATTTGCAATAGTGGGCTGCTCTCCAGGGACATAAGGATCGAGGCGACCCACAAAATCACTCCAGTATTTTGATTGGCTTGTACTGGCCGCCTCATTATCAGGAAGAATAGCTTGAGCCGACGTTGAGACAGACTCAGCTGTTACATTCGCCGTCGATGGCTTCAGGTTTTTACTTGTGGACATAACAACTCTTAAAATCATTTAGAGAAAAAAAGAGTATACCTCAAGAGTTGATCGGACTTAACGCTCGATTAATCAATTACCACCATAAACCTACTCCATTGCTACGCCTACAACATCTTGACCCGTTTAAGCCAACCGATCCTTCTCAATTTTCGACAGCACAATATTATCAAATTCCAATAACGCCGATTCAGCTTTCATTAAGCTTCAAAGCATCATAATTGCATCAACTAACTAATAGAGCACAATGTTCCGAATTGCCATTCGGCGTTATGAATGACTAAGTTCCACTCAGACGGGAATTAAAAGACGGCGACTCAAAGGAAAAGTAAATATGATTTCAGTTACTCGTACAATGGCATTTATTGTGTCGATGGCAATAGCTCTGCCGGCCTTTGCTGCCAAACCTATCAGCATCAAATTTATTGAGGACGTAGTCGCAGGAGATAGCATCTATTCACATTACGTCGTTGTATGTTCTAACGAAAAAGAAAAAGATATTTCAGCATGGAACAATCGAAAATCCTGGTGTGAAGGAAAAGGCTCGAAATCCCGCTGTAAAAAGAAGCAATTAAAGACAGCAAGAAAAGTTTGCGAAAAAAGCTAATAAAAGCAAGCCTGTAAGTATCACTATCAGATTGACAACCGCGGCTCGAAAATGAGAAAAACATCAATACTTTCTGCACCTAACTGCTAAACTGTCCCTAAGGCAGCGCCCCTGTTTTAGCTCTCATTCACACGGTTCAGTTAGAACCTTAAAAAGAAAATAACGATATTCACTATGAGATTACTAATTGTTGAAGACGAACAGTATCTGCGCGAACAATTGCATAACGCTCTGACGAAAAATGGCTTCGCAGTCGATTGTGCGTCGGATGGCAGAGAAGGCCTCTTCATGGGTCTCGAGTATGACTACGACTTGGCTATTATCGACTTAGGACTGCCAGAAATCTCCGGCATTGAACTGATTCAACAATTACGAACAAAAGACCGAAAATTTCCGGTATTGATTCTCACCGCACGCGGCGATTGGCAAGACAAAGTTGAGGGCCTCGAGGCTGGTGCCGATGATTACGTCGTAAAACCTTTTCAATTAGAGGAAGTGATTGCGCGCATTAACGCACTACTGCGAAGAAGCGCCGGAAATGCTAGCCCACGCCTACAATTTGGGCCACTGTCTATAGATACTGCCGCAAAGAGCGCTTCGATTGACAATACTCCCATGATTCTAACCCGTTACGAATACAATACTCTGGAATACCTGGCGCACAATGCTGGTAAAGTGGTTTCTAAAACACAATTGACAGAACATCTCTACGACCAGGATTTTGACCGAGATAGCAACGTCATCGAAGTATTTATTGGTCGCCTACGGAAGAAAATTGACCCGACGGGCGTAATAGCACCCATAGTCACAGTTCGTGGCCAAGGCTACCGATTTGATCTAAAAGCATCAACAAAAGAGAGCTAGGGAGCCGCTGAATGTTCAACTCGCTTTTTGGCCGGCTTCTGATTGCGAGCCTGATTCTATTAAGTGTATTTTTTAGCATGATCTATTTTGCCATCAATCAAACATTCATAACAAACACAGTGACCACCAAAAGGGACCAACTTCGACTCCAAAACAACGTTCTTTTGTCCGCAGCTTTCGTCGAAAACGATAAGATTCTATTGCCCGACGAATTGAGCGAACGGCGCTTTGATGAATACGAGTCGGGATTATACGGATTTATCCACGATCAAAGTGGTAAGAGACTCTGGACTTCATACTCAGGCCACGACCTTAAGATCGATCTAAGGACACTCGGCAGTCAACCCCCAAAGGCTGGAAAAAGAGACTTCGCGCAAACAGCGAACTTTTATATCTCGCACCACTACGTCGAGTGGGAACTCGTCGATGATCAACCGCTACTGCTGACATTCTCGGTATTGGAGGATTCAACCCTAACATTAGAAAAAGTACGCGATTTCCAATACTCCATTTTACGTTTATTGGTTATCAGCGGGGTCGCGCTGGTCGTCGCACTATTATCAATTTTGCGATGGGGAACAATGCCACTGAAAATGTTGGCAAAAAACATTAAAGAGATTGAAAACGGAACAAGCCAACGCCTGGCCGATGACTACCCCATGGAGCTTAGCGACGTAGGTAGAAACCTAAATGAACTCATTGATGCAGAGCACCAACAGCGGGAACGTTACCAGAATACTCTCGCCGATCTTGCCCACAGTTTGAAGACTCCATTAGCCGTGGTAAAGGTTGAACTGGAAGCGAACCGCGGAGAATTATCCGAGGCAATAATCGCGGAACAGAGCTTACGTATGGAAGAAATCATCACCCATCAGCTTCAACGCGCAGTCGTCGCCTCTCCAAGTACGCTGAGCGACAGGGTTCCAGTAGACGAATGCGTGCGGAAAATTTCTTCGGCCTTAAGTAAGGTTTATGCTGACAAGATGATTTCCATCACACAAGACGTTGACTCTGAGATCAGTTTTCGTGGTGATAAAAGAGACCTAATGGAAATTCTAGGCAACATTGCAGACAACGCCTGTAAAGCTTGCAATTCTAGCGTGAAAATATGCGTTCATCAGTCGAATGACAAACTTCACATTAAAATACACGACGATGGAAGCGGAATTTCTGAACAGCTGAGGAAAAAAGTTATAGAGCGGGGTCAACGCCTGGACAGCAAAACTAGCGGACAAGGAATCGGACTCGATGTAGTGAAAGATATTGTAAACAGTTATAAAGGAGAATTACTCATTGACATATCACCTCTTGGAGGAGCGTTATTTACGATAATTCTACCCAGCTAACATTTAACTTTAAAGAGTAAATATACCAACTGACGAGCCCTCAACATCACGCGTTAATTGTCAGTCTATAAAAGAAATCCTCGCCCGTCTCTAGCACGGACACAGTAAAAACGCCCAGTATCTTACCATCCCCATTTCAGCCAATCGAACGAACAAATAGGATCAATACCGTTAATATCAATAAAAAATACACAATTCCTGCAACGAAAATATGAAGACCATTAGCTCTTCGAAAATCTTCTTCTCGCTTTGCACGGGGCCTCACACCTAGATGTGATGACATCACTATAACGAGAACTTGCAAAAAACCCATTGGTTTTTCGTCGTCGTCGGGTCTTTCAAAGTATCGAGGTTTTTTCCCATTCATATTCATTCTGTTCAGGATGTCATTAACTTCGTTACAATTCAAAGTGGCGCTCCTTCGCAATGTCGCGACTAAACTCAAGCCAACATCCTAGCCCATGAGACATTTTAACAATTCCCTTTCAACGATGCCAGACGTTGAGATAGATCAATATCGATCCAGATATTCTTTTTTCCCTGTTACATCCACGCCTTAAAAGATCACAATGATAACTTCTACGACACAAATAAGACTTATTCTTACCTCAAACGGATCTCACTATATGAACGATGCGAACGATCAGCTGGGCACTATTGACAAGTGCGACGGCTATTATAAAGCAACACTAACAAGATTTATCGATCACGATCAAGAAACGGTTTGGAACATGCTTACTGACCCCTCATTACTAGTAGAGTGGCTGGCTCCAGGATCCATTGACATGAAAAAAGGAGGTATGGCGAAACTTAACTTCGTCGA
Source organism: uncultured Cellvibrionales bacterium (assembly GCA_913019905.1). Taxonomy (GTDB): domain Bacteria; phylum Pseudomonadota; class Gammaproteobacteria; order Pseudomonadales; family Dasaniaceae; genus Oceanicoccus. The sequence goes on along the minus strand of CAJVZD010000016.1, from coordinate 94,674 downwards.
TAGCGGGATCGTCATTAACAGCCTCGTTACTGAATTTTCTCCTCCCCACTTATTAGAATATTCCTGGAGTAGTCCCGGTGAGCCAGTGCGACCAATCCGATGGGAAAACACCGTCCACAACGGGCGCACTGCCTTAACCTTAACCTTAAATGTTCCCGATGAAGAAGACGTTGCGCGCGCTTGTGCGGGCTGGGAAGCGCATTTGATGATGTTGCTAGCGGCGCTAGAAAACGTTTCTATCAAGTTTCCATTTGAACGTTTTCAAACTACCCGCAACGCTTACAATGAAATGATTTAAATACGCGAAAGAGCTGCTGCGGTAATCGTTGGAGCGGGTCAGCGTCATAGCCTTGCAGAGATTTAGATCCTGAAAACAACTTGTCACTGATTAATTAGAGCCAATTGGCTGAATATTCCCACCGACCTTGAGACCCGGTATTTAAATATTGAGCTCTCGTGAAAAACCGTTAACTAACTCAACAAAAAGACCGGGCCTGAAAAAGGGAGAGCCATGGCCGGTCATTTCCATTAATTCGAATTTCGCGTTAGGGATCGCGTTTGCGATTCGTTGCGCCTCGTTGAGGTTCATGTCCTGGCGGCCGCAGGCAACAAGAGTAGGCACTTGTAGATTCCCAAGCATATCGGAAGTATCAGGTTCATACTGGTGGGCAGTGTGCGCCTTGAAAGCGGCCTCTCTATCTTCATAAAATCGCCAAGACTTGCGGATTGCGACATTCGGTTCGCCGGCATCCTTTAGTAACTGCCGGGCATCTTCAGCTAACTCTCTCTGCCCCGATTGCTCGACCGGCGGGGTCAGCGCAACGTCAAAAAGACCCAACCCAGTCAATTTTTCTTCATGGCGAAGGGAAAACTGAGCTGCGGTTCTAGCTCCGTAAGCGACTCCAAGCACAAAGGCCTTGGGAATTTCCAGCGCTTCCATAATCGCAGCCAAATCGTCGGCATACTGCGAAAAATTGAATTCATCTTCGCCGCCCCAACCACTTTTCCCCGTGCCGCGAATATCGAAGCGTAAAATTTGAAACCGCGCCAATAAACCTTCCATCACCGGCTCCCACGTTGTGAGATTAGCACTAGCCATATTCACTAGTGCTAGAACAGGATCAGCGGGATTTCCGTCCAACGAATAATGAAATTTAATGCCATTGGCAATAACAAAGTCGTTACTTTGATCATAAGACACGTACATAAGGCTCCCATACCTAATTGATACCGACTGTATTCGATCAGACATCCTAGCGGAATAAACACGGTATTTATAGGGTTTTGTCCGAAAACGCAAGCTCCTTCCATGGAAGCCTGATCTATTTTCCAAATCAGTGCGGGTTTACCTGACAAAGACGTTCCATTACTTTTTAAGGACAACAATCAACCTCTTGTTTTGGCAGCGGTGCCGCACTCGCGATAAGAAAGATCAATTATTAATGACAATCGGCAAGAATGAACGGAACTTGCTGTACATCTGGGACTCTCATCGATGGCACAGCTTTTGACTGGCAATACTGAAACGACTTGCAGCAACCTGCAAAAACAAAGGATTCAATCGTGGATAAAACTAATAATAACATGTACGCGGTCTCCCGTATCGACGACGACCGTTATCATACTCACGCGTGGAGAGTCAGTCTGCGTCGGCGAGGTAAAAGCCTCGTGAAGAATTTTCCCGACAAGAAACACAGCGGCAAAGCTAACGCACTGCGCTTAGCAAAAGCGTATCGTGATAAGTTACTTGCCGAACACCCCCCCCTAAGTCGCAGGGAATTTTCGTCCACGATCAGATCAAATAATAACTCGGGAATTAGCGGTGTTTGTAAATTTTCTAAAAAATACATACTCGCTAATTCTAAAGAAATAGAAAGCTGGTACTGGGAAGCACACTGGCCAACCGAACGAGGAGAAAGTAAAAGCGAACGTTTTTCTGTCAACAAATACGGTGATGAAATCGCAAGAGCCATGGCTATCCGAACGAGAAACAACGGAATGGAAGCTGTCGAGGGAGTATTTTGGGCTTCTGAGCGAGGCAATATGGGAGCCTCGAGAAATAGTTTTCCAACACCAGCGGAAAATACTCTAAAGCGCGGTTAGCGGAATTTCCACAATATCTCGAACAATTGACAGGCAAACGGTTGAAACTCCAATACCGTATTATGTAAACTACGCCCTCATACTTTCGAAATATAATCGATGAAATTTCCATTCTCACATTCCCTCTTGGGCTCAGGTACTGTATAAGGGCGCCATGAAAACACCAAAACGAATCCAACCGCTGGTTGAAGATGGCTTAGTCGACGAAGTTATCGGCCAACTCATGAGCGGAAAAGAAGCCACTGTCTACATTGTTCGCAGCGGCTCCGACATCCGATGCGCAAAAGTTTACAAGGAAGCAGCCAAGCGCAGCTTCAAGCAAGCAGTGAAATATCAAGAAGGCCGCAAAGTGCGCAACAGTCGACGCGCACGCGCCATAGAGAAAGGCTCCAAATTTGGTCGCAAGCAACAAGAAGATACCTGGCAAAACCATGAAGTAGATGCACTTTATCGATTAGCCGCTGCGGGTGTTCGAGTACCAGAGGCCTACGGCTGCTTCGACGGTGTATTGCTGATGGAACTGATCACAGACGATCAGGGACACGTAGCCCCAAGGCTAAATGATGTAACGATGACAGCCGAACAGGCGCTGGAAGACCACGCCACGCTGATGCACTACGTAAAGCTTATGCTCATTGCCGGCGTTGTCCACGGTGATTTATCAGAATTTAATGTTTTGGTCGACGACTATGGCCCTGTCATTATTGATTTACCTCAGGCCGTCGACGCCTCGGCAAACAACAACGCCGAATCCATGCTGACGCGTGACGTCAATAATATGACCACCTATTACGGTCAATATGCACCCGAAATTCTAAAGAGTCAGTTCGCGAGCGAAATCTGGGAACTTTACAAAAATGGTGACCTTCATCCAGAGACGGAGCTTACAGGTTACTTCAAAGACCAAGAAGAAGCCGCTGACGTCGACTCGGTCCTACTGGAAATTAAAGCTGCTTTTGCCGAAGAACAAGAAAGATTAGAAAGAATAAGTGAAGCGCAAGAGATTCACTAGATATCGAGACTAATCGTTTTTTTACCGAAAGAGACTAACTTAACAATAAAGAAAATCCCAGCAACAGCGGCGACAGTATTGCGGTTGCAACATTAGTCGCTAGATATTTCGGAAATTCACCAATGGCCTTACCATGCTTTATTGCACCACTTAAAGAATAAAAGGCTAAAGGCATCGGTATTAACGCAACGAGACAGGCACTCGGCATAAAGCCAAGGAAAACACCTCCAATCAACACTGCCATAGTGAGTAGAATAAAAAGACCGTAAATCATGTTACTTCTTTTTACGGTATAAGCGATCGGAAAATGGTTTCGACCAAAACGTCTGTCTGCATCAATGTCCGGATACTGGTTGAGTAACAAAAGATTGTTTATAAGGAAAAACGGTACGGCCGCAGCAATCCAAGATAAGCAGGAATACTCGCCAGCTATAATGTAATGAGTGCCTAGAACCATTAAGAACCCGAACCCTATGCCCGGCGCCACTAAACATAAAAGCGGGTGTTTGTTGATCCAGCCGGTATAGGTAATTATCAACAACAAACCCAGGATACCTATTGGTAGAATACCGAATCCAAATTTCACAAAAAAATACACGCCAATTGAAAATGTTAGCGCTAGAGAAAGAATGCCAATACCCAGTACTGAACGAGCCATTTCAGGATTATTTGGAAGCGCACCACTGCCTCCGCTAAATAGAGTTCTCTTCGTAGATAAATCTAAACCGCTGTCAAAATCATAATATTCGTTGATCGTATTAACGCTGACATGAGCGAACAGCGCACCGAATAATGCCAACAAGATAGTTGGGATATCAATAGTGAACTGTTGGAAAATCGCAGTACTTGCACCTAGAAATACACATACCGGTGTCAATATGAGAAAAGGAATTCTCATTGAATTGAAAACGGCGTTAATGTTCATTGATTATCAATTCTCTATCCTTGTAAAATTTCCAACAAAGCACATAATCAAAACAGCAGTAATTTTCCGCTTGCACAGGCTAAAAATTTATCTTCGCACAGCAATCCCAAACTTAGCGAGGTAAAAAAATAAACTGCAGACGATAAAACAATCATTGTAATAGTTACAACTTTCCACGGCGGTCAATTAATATATCGCCGGTCGAATTTCTTTTGCCAAACCACAAGATAGACTCAGCCACCTCGGGTGCCAAGCCCTCACGTGGCTGTAGAGAAGCAGTGAAATGATAATGACTGACAGCGTTGACGGTGATCATTCCGTCAACACCTAAAATCGCACCAAAATCATTTATTTGAATTTGCAGGTCTTGTTGCTGCATCGAAACCTGCGCCATATAACTCCCTAATGGCATCTCTTCGTCGCCTCCCAACCAATCCGCATCTTCCAAATTTAATACGCCATCCAGAGCAATTAACTCTCGAGATGTAAATATCCAATGGTCAATCACAAAAGCCAATTTGCCCTGAATCAACAGCGGAATCCACGGTTCCAATAATTTAATGGGGAAATATCCTTCCGCACTTTTAACCGTAACTTTACCATCTTGAACAAACGTAACCTGGGCTTGAACCGCATGGTCAGGCGCCGAGCTTTGAAGCTGTAAGACAATTTCTTTGTCTAGAAATTGTGCCATATCTAACTGCCAAGAAAACTGCCCAAGATCAATAACATTGTCATTAATCAGCAGCGCAGATTCTTTTGCCGTTCCATCCCACAACGACCCGGATAGCTGGGCCAACTCAAGCTGAGGAGAGTCCGCTGGGAGTAGCTCATGTCGCGAGGCAAACGATATGAGTTGCGGCGCAAAACTCGCGGGAATATTCAGAATAAGAACAGTGGATAAAACGCCAACAAGGAAAAGGCTAACAATGAACCTTTTTACGACCTTCAAGAACATACCTACCTTCCGCCGTGTAGCCGGATCGAAACGTCAACAGTTTCTTCGATACCACCTTGACTGACCGACAAATCTTTTATACGGACGCTGTAGGTACTTTCTAATTGATTTAGCAAATTCAATATCTTGTTAAAGGACGAATTCTCGAAGCGCAGCTGCACATCCCCTGTTGAAGATGGCTGGAAACGTTTCATTTGTAAGCCATTGTCTTTTACCAGTTTGTCGATGATCAGCGTTAAATTTTGTTTCGGCGCGGCGGACGTTTCTGCTCCTGAATCCGTTAACAGTTTGTATTCCGAAGCCAATTGCCTAACATTTTTTAAGCTCTCGGCCGCCAGTTCATTCTGTCGCTCAAGAGTAATCGCCGATAAATGCATTGGGCGCAATACAATAAAAAAAACAATATAGGCGAATATACAAACTGAACACAATAGCAGCAACAGCTGTTCTTTTCGCGACAAACCATTAAACCAAGGGAGCATAACTAATTAACCTCTAATTTTTAACCGGGCTCGAGTTCTATTACCTTCCGTACTACTTCCTGTTAACTCTGCAGAGAGCCCCAGCTTTTCCAATTTCCCCCTGACTTTTTCAACATCTTCAAACTTCTTAGCCATTACAGTAACGCGTATCTCAGATTGTTTTCCCGCATAGTTCAGATTCTGTAGCGTTAATTCCTTGGATTTCCCAATCACTGAGCCAACCTTTGCAAACAGCTGAACAAAACTCTCGGCACCCTGGCCTTTTAAACCCGCCACTTTTCGCCGAAGTTGTTTTTCTGCATCCATCACAGCACCCTTTGGTAGAACGCTTCGATAGGTTTTCTCAATTTCTCTACGCAAATCAATATTCGTTTCCTCAAGGGCAGATACTCGAGTATAGGCAGACGAAATATTCAATAACACGGCGGCAAGCAACAGTACTGACGGTATTCGCCAGGTTTTCCACCACTTTTTCCAGGGAAGACTGCGCGCGAACTGTCCCTGTAAAAAATTTACGGCATCAAAATCGGTTAAGCGCGTCGATGATAATAGGTGCTCAGGCGACTCCTTGGGAATAGTGTTCTCACCAATCAAACTCTGTTCTACGATCGACCAGTAATCATCGCTTTTCCACTCAACTAGTCCCCGCACCATTTCCGGCAGAGTTGCCAGTATTTGATCCTGAGATTCCGCGGCACCATAGATAAAAAGTTTATCCGGAAATTGTTCCGACTGATCGAGTAGTAATTGCAATGCCAAACTTGCTGTATCAATTGTCGCTGTGAACCCCTGATAAAGCCCAAAACGGATAAGACATGTATGGCCGTCGACCAATAGGCTCCAACAGTTTTCGCGTATCGGTACAAAAAACAACTCCGCAATCATCTGCTGAACATCAACTTCCTCTTTTTGAAAGGGCAGCAACCACTTTTCAATCAAGTCTCTTCGAGCAATCGCAACCGGTATAGACTCGTTTCTCGGGGAGCCCATGGAAAAGTGGAGATTATCGACATCTTCAATGAGCTCGTCTTCCAAAGAATAAGGAAGTGTCTGGCCTAACAATTTACGCTCGCTAGCCTCGAAAGCGACCATTCTGAAAGAAACATGCTCGGTAGGTGTAATAAAGATACATTGTTCACTATCCTGAGAATGCTCGGCTAGCAGTTCCATATCACCTACGGTGACCACTGGACCATCGCCGCCCAAACATAACCATTCATAGTTGCCGACACCACTTTGTTTTACAATTATCAACGATTTCACTCTTTTCTCTTTTGATTCGCGGCGAAAATGTAAACACCAAAAAAATCTATACTGTCAGGCCGCCAATGCAGTCCGATTTAGTTGATGGAATTACGACTCAACATCAGATGATCACGCTGAACGGCTGCCACCAATACGATCTTATTTAAGAAAACCTACAGTTACAACCACTCCCGCGTCCCGCATACTTTTAACAAATTAACTCATCGACATCGCGGGGCATTAGGCGCTGTCGCTGTCATCCTCAGCTGAGAAGGCATAACATTTCCCCAATCCATTACTAGCCCGGGCAATCGTCGTGATCTTTCCGCTAGCTTGATCTCGGTATAAGACACTATACATCCGAAATTTTCGATCTAAAAACTGAATAGTGGCGTCGAGTAAAAAAAATGCGCTATCAATGCCTAAACCGCTGCCGTCCAAACTTTCGGCAGGATGCGCCTCAATAAAATCCGAGACTGCAGAAAATCCTGAAATTTCCGAGTAGTTCGATCCCGCTATACGCGTACTACCGAAACTACTATCTCTTGCGTTTATGATTGCCTCTGTTTCACTTTCACTTATTGGCTGTAAATCATCCAATGCATTAATACTACGAATGATAACTGAACCCGCGGTGTTGACATTGATCACAGCGGAATCCGGCAACGCTGTTACATGGGGCTCCAAGGCTTTGAAAATAGCTTCATCTATGCCTTTAACCCATAGCAGCTCTGAGACACTCAAAAACTTTCTGTTAGCTGAGCGGTACGATACTTCCAGGTCACCATAATAGTTATTTTCAGCGCCGCCATTTTCTCGCTCGTCGCTATCAGAATCTATCCAGTCGCCGATTGCATTGTTAATACTTTCCGCCTGCTGTTGATCCAATAATTCTCCATTGGGGAAAGTAATGGATTGCAACAAACGCACAAATATTGCCTGTGTAAAGGTAAACTCGCCCGCTGAATTGGCGCCAGACAAGGAGTTCAAATTAAAGCGTCCCTGCAGATCACACAGTGTGCCACTGATCATCCCTTGGTCCAGCGGAAACTCCTGTTGTACGTTTAGCCAGCCTTCACTGGCGTGATCGACGTCCTTGCCTAGCTGTAAATCAGTCTGTAAGGTGCTGCGCGCTATCCCTTCAGCTCCACGCAACAGCGCAAAAGCTTGCTTGCTTAACAATTGGTTTTCAACACGCTTGTACGTAACCAAAAAATCGCTACCTAAGGTGCTGGCCAATAAGGTAACAATAACCACGACCAGAAGCGCTAATATCAAGGCAGCTCCCCGCTGGCTTCTGACGATCGAGTTAACAGGGTGCGCAAATGATTGACGTGTATTGTTATTGCCCGAGAATCGAAAAGACACGCTTCAGCTCCCCAAAATTTTGCACTGTTAAACCAATTTCAAGAGCCAGAGGCAATTCATTCTTTTTCTCCCAGTTGTCAACCCACTCGCCACCTAAAGTACTCTGATTGCCATTAACGCTATTCCCGTCTAAAAAACTCAGGTCCAGATTGAGAACTCCCGTCAACAAACGGGTTCTATGCATCCCCTCCTCGTCCGACATACGATCTAATACCGACCAACTTTCGCGCCATAGCTCATCATTTTCTAAACTGTAACGAACGCGTTGTAGGTCGCCGCGCGGTAAGAATCTTGGGTTATCCCAAGCTCTTCGAGTGAGTATTAAGACATAATCGCTAATTGCCCCGCCGAAAAACGCTGGCTGTGTTTCATCGTATTCATCGACAATCGGTCTCAACACAGCGTGGCGAATATCCCGCTCAATGATTGTCAGCGGCAACTGAATGTCAGCTAGCTGTTGAGCTTGTTTTTCGTGTTGTGTCGCTGCAGTAATCGCCGCATTTAGCCCACTGTAAGCCAGCATGGCAATAAATGCAGTGATAACCATCGCCAGCATCACCTCAATCAATGTAAAACCAGAAAAACGACGATAACTCTCTTTAGGACATGAAAACTTCATTATTCACACCGGCTCGTAGAGCAGTGATAACTGTCAATAAGTCCCAAGACCGTTACAATAGCCGATTCATCGTCCTCACTGGCTCTAACACTAACCTTCAATTGGACGAATCCATCGGCTAATGACTGGACTGGTTTAATTCTCCAAAACCATTCTCGTCCAGCCATATCTTCGCGCCCACTTCTCTCCCGATCAATTAACTGATTAGTCTTCTGATTTTCAAGATAAACAAGCTCCAATTGGTTCAAGGCCACCCAATGAGCTATCGTCTTATCACGAAGATATGCCGTATTGTCTATGTTACTCATCATCTGAAACAATAAAGCGGAAATCGCTACAGACACGATCAAAAGTGCAACCATCACTTCGACTAAGGTAAATCCACAATCGCGCCGAAATAAGACCGGACCACCAACACAATCCGTTTTATCGATGCCTGTCCGCAAACTATTCTTCAAATTCGTTATCCTGCTGACCGACAACGACTCGGCCCAATTCATCGCCGACAATTTCTACTTGCGTATCTGGATTCTCTTCATCGAACAGAACTACTTTAAAAGCGGTCATTTCACCACTGGAAAGAAGCCACAATTCCGGCTGCACACGATCCGCATCAACCACCCCATTTTCATTGGCTATATCGAGTTGGCTTACTGTCGGGTCAATAATCTTCTTTTTAGTTTCAATATCCTGCTCTCGATCAACATCATCCAACTCCAGACGCAAGGCGATACCAACAGGAAATAGAAATTCGCTCTCGCCGCCTTCACTATTGGGCTCCAACCAAAACCCGTCATCGTTTCGAACTAGCCAACGATAGCCAATTTGTTCGACACCCTCGATGTACTGTCGATAAATATCGACACCCCATTGTTGATTACTCAGTACCGCCTCTTCGGCCAACAATGCGGTATTGTTGGCAAATTCTTTCGCTACTGTACGTAATTGGAACTGGCTGTTCGTTCCCAAATTGACGCCGATAAAACTGATACTCAATCCAATAATTAGTAAAACCGCCAATAACTCGATGAGACTAAATCCACCGCCAATCACCCTTTTCGAAGTTGTATTCGTCTCGAAGAACTCGCCTGGACGAGTTGGCCTAAAAATACGGACAAGCAAGATCCTTAATAACCGAAGCCTAGTTACCTTCAACTGAATTCATCCAATTACCGCGATCGGTATTTTGGTTTTCACCCCCGGTCACGCCATCTGCACCTAAGGTAAAAATATCAAACTCACCATTTCCGTACTCAGCGGGGCTCAGGTAATTGTAAGGTCTGCCCCAGGGATCTACGGGAAGACTACTTAAGTAGCCATTCTTCTTCCAGTTTGTAGGAATAGGATCGATCGTAGGTTTCGCAATCAATGCCTCCAGTCCTTGTTCACTGGTTGGGTAGCTATAATTATCAAGTCGGTATATTTTAAGTGTTGTTTCGATTGCTTTAAAATCCGCCTCGACTTTTTGAATACGAGCATCGTCGGCGCGATCCAATACATTGGGTGCAACCACACTGACTAATAAACCGATGATAACCAATACAACCATTATTTCGATCAAACTAAAGCCGGTCTGTCTATTTCTCATTTTTTCTTCCAATTCGAGGTTCGCTTATTAAACATGAAAATTATAACGTCTATACCCTACCGTTTATGCGACAAGGTTATTCATTTCTATGATCGGCAGCAAAATCGAAAATACAATCGTACAAACCACGGCAGCCATTATGACAATCATCAACGGTTCAAAAACGGCCATCAAATTACCCAACGTCATTTCTAATTCCCGTTGTTGATTCGTCGCCGATCGCTTCAACATTGTTTCCAACTCACCACTTGCCTCGCCGCTGGCCACCATATGGACCATCATCGGAGGAAATACTTTCGCTCGTGATAATGCGCGATTTAGCGTTCCGCCCTCTTGCACGGCAAGTGCAACGGTTTTACTCGCAGCGCGCAATTCCAAATTTGTTAGTACCTCACCGGCAATTTTTAAACCTTCCAGCAAAGGAACACCGCTAGAGGTCAATATACTGAGCGTTGACGCAAATCTTGCCGTATCCACCGACGTGATAAAACCAGAAATCATCGGCATCTTTAGGAGCAGACGATGCCAAGTAAGGCGGCGACTCGGGTTTTTTAACAGTTGTTTTAATACGATAGGAACGGAAAAGAATACCAGTAGAATCACCCACCAATACTCTTTAAAATTATCACTCATGGCAATGACCATTAACGTCAAGCCGGGTAACTCTTGCTTCGTATGCCGAAATACGCCAACTAAGTCCGGCACAACATAAATCATCAGCACACTAATTACCGCGACCGATAAAGCCATCAGCACCATGGGGTATATCATGGCGCCTTTCAGTTTTTGCTGGGTATACTGGTTATTTTCCGTGTACTCTGCCAACTGCTCCAAAACCGTCCCCAAGAAGCCAGCGTGCTCGCCTGCCTTTACCATAGCACAATACATTTCATTAAATATTTGCGGGAAATCGCCCAGCGCATAGGCCAGACTATAACCTTCCATAACTCGAGCACGCACCTGTAACATTAGACTTTTTATTCGCGGTTTGCGCGACTGCTCGGCGGTAGCTGTTAATACTTCATCGAGCGGCATATTTGATTGCACGAGAGTCGACATTTGCCGAGTGATAAGCGCTAAATCCGACTGGCTAATACGAGGCTTAAATAGTCGCTTAAAACTGACGGGCTCTGACAATTTCGCCGTCCCTTCACTTGCAGCGATAACCTCCACCGGCTTTAAGAGCTGAGAACGTAATTGATTGCGTACTTGTCTCTCGGAATCTCCTTCAACTATGCCCTTAACAAGCTTTCCGTTATTCCCGAGAGCCTTGTAACTATAAGCCGCCATTACCGTACAATCTCGCCGGAAATATGTTCTGACGGAGTTATGAACGCAAACAGATAGCGCCGCTCATAAACTGTTGATAGCCGAATCACGCTGTTGTCACTCGCAATACTTCCTCTACGGTCGTTTCGCCGGCCAGAATACGATCTCGGCCACTATCAAGAATACCAGTCGACTTTTTGCGGGCCTGAACGACCATTTCCTGTTCACCCGCTCCACCGTGAATTAAGGCGCGTAACTGATCGTCAACGACGATCAGTTCATAAATACCCGTTCGACCTCGGTAGCCACTGCCATTACAGTAAACGCAGCCCTTGGCCCGAAAAATGGAAACTTTTTCTGCTGTATCAAAAATGCCGAGCGCGGATAATTCTGACGACGATGCTGTGTGAATCTCCTTACACCGCGCGCATAAAACCCGCACAAGTCTCTGTGCCATCACTGCTATAATACTGGAAGAAAGCAGGAAGGGTTCAACACCCATATCCTGAAGACGAGTGATAGCACCGATAGCCGTATTGGTGTGCAGCGTTGATAACACCAAATGCCCGGTTAAACTGGCCTGAACTGCAATTTCTGCGGTCTCTGTATCTCGAATTTCTCCGACCATCACCACATCAGGATCCTGACGCAAGATGGCGCGCAGACCTCTCGCAAAAGTCATATCAACTTTTGAGTTAACCTGAGTTTGACCGATGCCGGGTAAAAGATATTCCACGGGATCCTCAATCGTCAAAATATTACGGCTACTGTCATTAATGTGGGTCAGACCGGCATACAGAGTCGTTGTTTTACCGGACCCTGTGGGACCCGTCACCAAAATAATACCATGCGGCGTATGTAGCGCTTTCTTATAAGACGCATCGACGTCAACACTCATATTTAACTGAGATAATTCCAATTGCCCCGCTTGCTTGTCTAACAATCGAAGTACTACGCGCTCACCGTGGGTAGAGGGAATGGTTGAAACCCGAAGATCAACCGCGTGACCTGCGAGCCGAATCGAAATTCGGCCATCCTGTGGTACCCGTTTTTCAGCTATATCCAGCTTGGCCATCACCTTCAATCGAGAAACGAGTAACGGTGCCAACATCCGCTTTGGTGATAGAACTTCGGTCAATACGCCATCGACACGAAAGCGCACAGTCAGCTTTTCTTCAAAGGTCTCGATATGAATATCTGAGGCCTGTTCTCGGACGGCCTGAGACAATAGGGCATTGATCAAACGGATAACAGGTGCGTCGCCTTCCGCGTCCATCAAGTCAGCCGTGTCTGGGATTTCATCGGCAAGCCGTGACAAGTCGATATCGTCCCCCATATCCTCGGCTACTTGGATGGCCTCCCGATTATCTTTTTGATAGGTACGAGTCAACTGCCGCTGGAAATCCGCATTGCTAAGCTCTTCTGTACCGAACGACCTCATTAGGCCGCGTTGCAGCTCTGACAATACCGCTAATGTTAATCCACTACGGTACAAAACGACCAGGCCATCTTCTCTCCAGTCCAGAAGAACTCCATGATTCTGAGCAAAAGTAAAAGGCAAAACAAAAAGCTCTTCTTCCGGTGACCGTTTGAATGACACAGTCGCTTCGGATTCCAAAGTATTTAGACTTTCACTGGTTTCTATATCAACGTCGGACATCGTTATTGTCCCGAATCAGATTCGACTTGCAGGCTTTCATCAGCTCGTTTCATATTTATCAGTATCTCCCGCTGCTCTTCCCACTCGGGTAGTAAAGGCAAGGAGCGGTCTTCAATGAGATTAACACCTTCATCGATTTCTCTTTGTTGCTCTTTTCTGATTAATCTATATTTCCCCGCTGTCGCTTCATCCATTTCACGATTATCCCGGACAATAGTCGCTTTCAGGAAAACCAGTAAATGTTTTTTACCGACATTAACGGCGGTACTTCGAAACATCGCACCGATGACCGGCAAGTCACCCAGCAAAGGCACTTTTTGAACCTCCTCAGTCACATTGTCTTCAATCAAGCCGCCCAGCACAATGGTCTGGCCATTATCAGCAAGAACTTTGGTATCAATTTTCCGCTCACTAGTAATCAAATTACTGTTGAGCGCAGCGGTCCCTTTGACATTTGATACTTCTTGAGAAATAGCCAATATCAGAGAGTCCCCTTCATTAATTTGTGGAGTCACCTTTAACGTAATCCCCACATTTTCTCGCTCTACTGTTTGAAACGGGTTATCGGGATTAGAGGAAGAACTTCCCGTCGACGTATACGAACCGGTCACAAAGGGAATACTTTCACCAACGACAATGGAAGCCTCTTCATTGTCCAGCGTCATCAAAGAAGGTGTTGATAATATATTCGCCTTGGTATTTTTCTTCAGAGCGTTGATAACCAAATTCAAACTCAAGCCATCTTTTACATGACCAAAACCCAATACCTGTCCGGGTATACCCGCCAATGCGGAAGCGATACTGGCTGTGGATTCAGTCGAGTCATCCGACTCGAAAGCTGCCGCTGCCGTGGCTCCCGCTAAACCTGCGCGCGTAGATGATCCATAAGCGCCACTGTCGTTTGTAAATAACCACTCAATCCCCAAGTCCCGGTCGTCGGTATCTGTAATTTCCACTATGATAGCTTCCACCAATACCTGCGCGCGCCGAATATCTAATCGCTTAACTACCGATAACAAAGACTGCATGACGTCAGCTTCTGCAGTAATAATCAGAGAATTTGTTCCCTCATCGGCTTCTATGCTCGCAAGGCCCTTGGATTTGGTTTTGCCGGGAGTTCGAGGGCCCGTCATTCCGACCATGTTTTGCACAACTTTGCTCAGCACTGCGGCAAGGTCTTTCGCTAGAGCATATTCAAGATAAACGACTTTCACATTACCGCTTTGAACCAAGGCTGTATCCAGAAAAGCCAGTAGACTCTTCACTCTTGCGCGCTCCAACTCGTCGCCGCTAACAAGCACACTGTTGGTTCTTTTGTCCGCAACCAGCAGCAACTGTCCCGTTTCAGCCTGTCCTTTCTTCTTTTGGCTTTGCTGCAACTCCTTTAACATCCGCACCACTTCTTCGGATGATGCATGTTCCAGAGTTACAATATCGGTCTCTTCGACCGCCGACAAGTCGATGCTTTCAATAACTTTTCGAATACGAGCAATATTGGCGGATGTATCAGAAATAATAATTGCGTTACTTGGTGCGTAAGCGGCTACATGAGCATGCTGTGGCGCCAACGGCCTAATCAGCGGAATTAACTTCGCAGCGGAAATGTTGTTAAGCTGTATAACCTGCGTTACTACTTCACTACTGAGGGAAATACGATTTTTATTTGCCACCTGCACGGGTGCAGACCGGGCGCCTTTGTTGGGAATAATTCGAATAATGTCGCCGGAGTTAACAGCAGCGAAGCCCTGCACTTCCAAAATCGAGAGAAATAGCTCGTATAACTCTTCGCGATTCACAGGTTTCGACGAAATCACCTGCACGGTTCCTTTTACCTTTGAGTCTATAATCATTGTTTTGCCTAAAGCATTAGCCACAAAACGAATGAGTTCCTGAATGTCGGTTTCCTTAAAATTCACTGTCCAGGTTTGATCGGGGTTTGATTGCTGTTTTTCTGATTTTTGACTTATTGATTGTGCGAAAACCTCTGTCGAAGATAGTATGACGACAGCAGATAACACCGAGACAATCAGCTTAGAAGCAACGGGTCTTGGTAGCTTAGCCAGATCAAAATAAGCTGTAAGTGCACGAGTTGATACCCAAGTAAAAAGCCGCTTGTGAAACAAACAATTCATGAAAAATGTACTCAGTTGGAAAATAATGAATGGCAAAGAATATAAAACCTGCAAAGCGATTTATTAAAAACACTGTCGGTCAGCTGTTAGTATTGTCGTCCAACGACACGGCAATCTCCAACGTTTCGCCATTTCTATCAACGGTAAAATTGGCTTCCTTGGCTGAACGCATCAATTTATAGATCTCTAAAGCTTTCGAAGGTTCATCAAGGGTAATACCGTTAATACTGGTCACCACGTCGTTCGGCATAAAACCCAAGTCGGTAAATTGCTGACGGTCTTTGCCGGGGCTCACTTTATAACCAACCAGCTGACCACCTTTCTGACTCGGCGATATGCGTATTGCTTCAGCCAATGATCGCGGATTATTATATAAGCGTTTTCGGTAATCCTTTGCTAGCGATGTTGCTTTCCGATCTGGTCGAACGACTGTTGCCTTCTCGGTGGTGCGCCGAGGGATAATCTTTGGGCTTGATTTTTTCTCACCACGATGAGATGCAGAGCTAGTCTTATTTTCTTCGTCGTATAACCACAGAGATTCATAACTCCCGGAATTATTCAAAATGACGTGATCTTCCAGTACTCGCTCTAAACTAACACTGCCGTTGATGGGCAACTTTTCGCCAACATAATACTGATCTTGCTTACCCTGATATACAATTATCGCTAAGGATTCATCTTGTCTTGAGTTTAATACAATTCCCTCCAGCGCAACATTCAGGCGAGTTTTCGTCGCGTCCAGATCGATAACGTCCTGCACTGGTACAACATCAGCACCTTCCGTTTTAAGGCTATCTGCACCAAATAGATCCAGGGATTGTAACTGCAGGATATCAACGGAAGCTGTTTTATGTGTAGCAGAACCTTTATTCTTATCCGTGCTACTTACCGCATTCAGATTTTCATCCACCAAAGGATTAGTCATGAACGTCAAAACAATTTGAATGAGGGAAAAAAGCAACCAAAAAACCAAGACAACGCAAAAAGTATTATGGATAACCTTCACAGGCAATGCACTAAACCGATCGGTAACCCTTTTCCCTGACGTTCGCCAACGGCCAGCCAAACTCGACACTTATTGATCTCCTACTGCTAGCACACACTTTCCACAACCGCAGTATATTAGGACTTTAGAACTAAAGGAACCCTAATTCTTGTCGGGTCAACATACGGGAATACTGGCAATAAGACATTTCTGAACTAGACTAGTTCCTACCCGTAACAAATCAGATATCAGCAGCGCACACAAAAACGCTCAAATTGACTGATGACTATGAATAAACATCAACGCTATGAAAAACCACTTTTTTATCGACAGACGCAAAAGAAAGGAACGGCGAGAGGGCATGGAGCTGAGGAAAAACCCACGGCTAAATCTTAACCACCGCAAGCGACGACTATGCAAGCAACGGCGGCGCTTTGACAATGTATCCGATGATTTTTACGCTACAACTTTTTTCTTACACAGAGAAGAGACTGTACAAATAAGCGACAAACATTAGGTATTAACCACCAACAAGACTAATCATCACTCCAGCCGCCACCGCCGAGCCGATAACACCCGCAACGTTGGGTCCCATCGCATGCATTAACAAAAAATTGTGCGGATTGGCGTCGAGACCCACTTTATTCGATACTCTAGCTGCCATTGGCACAGCGGAAACGCCGGCTGAGCCAATTAATGGGTTAATCGGCGTGCTAGACAGTTTATTCATCAGTTTTGCCATTAGTAAACCACAGGCTGTACCTATACCGAAAGCTACAACCCCCAATAATAAAATGCCTAATGTGTTTAAATCGAGAAACTTGTCGGCGCTTAATTTGGACCCGACTGACAAACCGAGGAATATCGTTGTGATATTAATCAGCGCATTCTGGGCCGTATCACTCAATCGATCGACGACTCCACATTCTTTCATCAAATTTCCAAAACAAAACATACCGAGTAACGGTGCCGCAGACGGTAAGATCAACGCGACCAGAATGAGTAATACCATTGGAAAGAATATTTTCTCAACCTTGGAAACGTGCCGCAGCTGTACCATTTCAATTTTTCGTTCTTCTTCAGTGGTTAGAGCCATCATAATGGGTGGCTGAATCAGAGGGACTAACGCCATGTAGGAATAGGCCGCAACCGCGATGGCTCCCAATAAATCCGGAGCCAAAATACTGGATACGTAAATAGCGGTAGGCCCGTCTGCGCCGCCAATAATCCCAATAGCGGCAGCGTCGGCTAGACTAAAATCCATTATGCCTATGCTCGTTAAACCAACAGCACCTAAAATGGTAGCGAAGATTCCAAATTGAGCGGCAGCGCCGAGAAACAATGTTTTGGGATTAGCCAATAGCGGCCCGAAGTCGGTCATTGCACCGACTCCCATAAAAATAACTAACGGGGCCGCCCCGCTCGCAATAGCGACAGTGTAAAAATTGTATAACATTCCATTCGAAAACCCATGATCTGCAGCAGTCTGCTGGGCGAGCAGATGGGCCTGCGCACCGGCTGTTTCATAAGCATGATAAATATCCTTTCCACTTTCCCAGGCACTCAACTTCAGGCTTTCGGCAAGCGCGTTCAAAACGTCGGGGCCACCTAAGGTTATAGCATTTTCGACAGACGAAAAAGCCATGCCAGCACCGGGTATGTTGGCAAGAATTCCGCCGAAACCGATGGGAACGAGCAATAAAGGCTCGAATCCGCGATTAATGGCCAAATATAAAAGCCCGATACCAATGAGTATCATAACCAGCTGCCCAAGACCCATTTGGTAAATACCAGAGTCGGCCCACAGCAAGAGCAGTTTATCCATTATATTATCCTCTACTTCCAGCTAGACAATGGTTAATAATATATCGCCCACAGAAACAGAGTCGCCCTCCTTAACACTGACTGACACAACGGATCCGGAATGGCTTGCACGCACTTCGGTTTCCATCTTCATCGCTTCAAGAATGATGATCACATCCCCTTGCTGAACGTGCTCGCCAACGCCGACGTTTACTTTGAATATGTTACCGGACAACGGCGCAGTTACAGGCTCGCCATCGACTTTTGCTGCAGTGGGCACGGATAAACCGGTCACTGCTGTCACCGCGTTTATGTCTCCACCTTCAGACACTTGCACCACATAACTTTGACCTTTGACGGATACGGTGTAGACCTCTGGCTCGCCTTTCACAGCAGCAGACTTCGGCGCAGCGGTGGCAGGCTCGGCAGCTGAAGCGGTAGGCACCGGCTCGAAAGCTGAAGGGTCTCCGCGATTTTCGAGAAACTTCAAACCTATTTCGGGGAACAACGCGTAAGTAAGCACATCGTCAATCTCATTCTCACCCGCAGCTAGCTTTATACCTTTATCGGTGGCTACGGATTGCAAGTCTGAAGTCAACTGATCTACTTCGGCATCCAGTAAATCCGCTGGCCGACACGTTATCGGCGCTGCGCCGTCGAGAACACGAGCTTGCAGCTCCTGATTCACCGGTGCCGGAGTTACGCCATATTTACCTGCCAAAACCCCAGCGGTTTCTTTTGATATTGATCTATATCGCTCGCCAAACATCACGTTCATCACGGCCTGCGTGCCAACAATTTGCGAGGTAGGGGTGACCAACGGAATAAACCCTAGATCTTCACGAACACGGGGAATCTCTGCGAGAACCTCATCCAATTTGTCAGAGGCACCCTGATCTTTCAATTGGCTTTCCATATTGGTTAGCATACCGCCAGGAACTTGCGCTACTAAAATCCGAGAATCAACACCGCGCAGTGAACCCTCGAAGCGCGCGTATTTTTTCCTGACCTCTCGAAAGTACCCCGCAATTTCTTCCAGCTTCACGATATCAAGCCCGGTATCTCGCTCTGTTCCTTCGAGCATGGCAACAACAGATTCAGTCGGAGAGTGGCCATAAGTCATGCTCATAGACGAAATCGAGGTATCGATATTATCGATACCTGCCTCGACCGCCTTCAAAGCCGTCGCCGTCGACATACCTGTCGTCGCATGACACTGCATATGAATAGGAATAGATAGCTCTTTTTTCAAGCGACTGACTAATTCAAAGGCCACGTAGGGTTTCAACAAACCGGCCATATCCTTTATTGCAATCGAATCGGCACCCATCGATTCAATGTTTTTCGATAACTCGACCCACATATCTAAGTTGTGGACCGGACTCAGGGTATATGAAATCGTCCCCTGAGCATGTTTGCCGACTTTGCGCACGGCTTTAATTGCCGTTTCCAAATTGCGCGGGTCGTTCATCGCATCAAAAACCCGAAAAACGTCAACGCCGTTAATCGCTGCCCGCTCTACAAATCGCTCGACAACGTCATCGGCATAATGACGATACCCCAAAATATTTTGACCGCGAAATAACATCTGTTGCGGAGTATTAGGCATCGCTTTTTTTAATTCGCGAATACGCTCCCAGGGATCTTCTCCCAAATAACGAATACAGGCGTCAAAGGTGGCTCCACCCCACGATTCCAATGACCAAAAACCAATCTGGTCAAGTTTTTCGGCAATGGGTAACATGTCATCCAAACGCATCCGCGTTGCAAACAAAGATTGATGAGCATCTCTAAGAACAACATCCGTAATACCTAAAGGTTTTTTTGTGGTCATACTGTCTTTTCCTGAACGAAGTATTCTGTCGACGGGCACAGGCCATTAATCGAAAAATCGCTAAATACTTTATTATTTCCGTCGCGATCGATATTTATGAATAGCCGCACTAATCACCGCAATTAACTGATCATCTTCAACCACAGCCGTCTTATTTGGCGCTTGCTGGGGAACAAGCTGTTCGGGTTTCGTGTACCGCTGCAATACTGCAGACATGGCAGTGGTGGCTGCAATTAGCAATGCTAGAAATACAAATACTGTGCCCATGCCAAATAGCATTAATTCGACACCTTGCTGCATAAGCGATGGCTGCACTGGTTAGCTCCCGACTCTGACAAGCTGTTTTAGCGAAATTTTATGCCAACATCGCGACACTTAATATCCTAAAACAAAAGGCTATAATATAAACGCCCAGTCATAGGCGCAAAAAAGTTGACAATGTACAGGTAATCAGCTGTTTAGGCAATAAGCTTCACCTGAAAAAATATCAATTGAAACCACTATAATTCTTTAAATATCAAAAACTTATAGGCAAGAAATTGAGTTTAGCTAATGCTGATGTAGATTACCCAACAAAAAACCGTCGATATTAAACTAAACCGCTTTTTCCAGCAGTGATTATCGGTAAATGAATCTTAGCGAAATTTCAAACTATCCGTATAATACCCACCGACAACAAACAGAGATCCAAATTAACAATGAGAATCATGCTCGCCCCAATGGAAGGCGTCGTCGACCATACCATGCGCTCCATGTTAAGCGAGGTGGGCGGACTCGATCGCTGCGTCACTGAATTTGTGCGGATAACGAATCATCGTCTTCCAGCAAAAGTATTTTATCGATATTGCCCCGAATTACACAACGGCAGCCTCACTCCAAGCGGCACTCCTGTCTACATTCAATTATTGGGAGGCATTCCTGAGCCAATGGCAATGAATGCATTGCGAGCAGCTGAATTGGGCGCTGCCGGTATTGATATCAACTTTGGCTGTCCGGCTAAACTGGTTAATCGCAACGATGGCGGATCGGTTTTATTGAAAGAGCCTCGACGGGTATTTGATATTGTTAAGGCAGTGCGTGACGCGGTACCAAAAACAACACCGGTTACCGTCAAAATCAGACTTGGCTTCAACGATAGAAGCCTGCTCGATGATATCTGTGCAGCCATTTTTGCCGCCAGTGCAAACGAACTCACCATTCATGCACGAACCAAGGAGGATGGATATAAACCACCCGCATACTGGGATGCAATCGCTGCCGTTACTGAAAAAAGTCCAATCCCTATCATTGCAAACGGAGAGATATGGAGCACTCAGGATTATCATAATTGTGTTGTGCAAAGTAACTGCCAGGATATTATGCTGGGACGAGGAATATTATCCTGCCCCGATTTAGCCCGCCAAATCAAATCGGTCCATCAGCAAACAGGTAAACCGATCCTCGAATGGCCTAGCATTGTTCGACTTTTAGATCAATTTTGTTCGGTTACAGCACATGAATACGACCACAAGTACGTTGGCAATAGAGTGAAACAGTGGTTAGGGTATTTACGTCGGCAATACGGACAGGCAGAGACACTCTTTGAGTCCGTAAAGAGACTAAAGATGCCCGACGATATCTCAGCTGCGATCGGTCAACACCAACTCAGCCTCAATAAAGACGATGAATCTCCTCTACCGATCGCCGTCTAATTTGGCTCGGATCGGATCGGATCGGCCATGAATAATGAATCACCACGTACTTGAATGAGCTAGATGAAACTGGTGCTTTTTGTAGTACGTAGCATTTAAATTAGACTCCCGCGAGACAGCCCAACGCCTCGCTTACCTGAGATACATTTTCACAAGGCCTTATTTTGACCGAATCAAATAACCTCGCCCCGCCTGAAAAAAAGCAAAACCCCGGTAAAGACTTTACTCAAGGACCAGTCCACACACACCTCATTCGCTTAACCGGCTTTATGATCATGGGCCTCGTTTCAGTGATGGGTGCCAACTTAATAGAAACGGTTTATATCGGCAACGTGGGCACCAATGAACTCGCAGCAATCAGCTTTTCTTTTCCTATGATTATGTTATTTCAGGGAATATCCATGGGCCTCGGCATTGGGGCATCGTCTGTGGTGGCTAGAACAATGGGCCAGGGGAATAAAGATAAAGCAAAAACGTTAATTACCCATTGTTTCTTACTGGTCGTTAGCCTAATCATTCTTCTGGCCGGCATAGCTTATAATTTCGTTGATAGTTATTTTTCACTGGTTGGAGCTGATGATCTCGTTCATCCCTTAGCCGTCGAGTACATGAAAATATGGCTATGCGGTTTACCTTTTTTTACGGTTGCAATGGTTGGCTCTACATTAATGCGGGCTATGGGAGACCCCAAGACGCCGGGGCTTTTGATGACTATCGGGTCGATCTTGCACGTTATCATTTCACCCATTTTTATATTTGGCTTAATGGGCGCTCCCAAGCTGGGTTTAGCCGGTGCGGCGGCAGGGTTTGTGGTGGCACGCTGTGTCAGCTTTCTTATGTATGCGTACGTCATTATTGTGAGAGATCAATTTTTCGATTTGAATATGAAAGAATTTAAACAGTCTTGCTACAACATCCTTCACGTCGGTTTACCAGCCATCGCCAGCAACATGATAGTACCCATTTCAATGGCTGTGATTACAAAAATTCTCGCCAGCCATGGCACAGTCGTGATAGCCGGGTTTGGTGTCGGCGCCCGTATTGAGTCAATGATAATGATGGTGGTTTTTGCTCTATCTATGAGTGCCGCACCCTTCATCGGTCAGAACTGGGGAGCCGGGCTATTTGACCGCGTGACACATGCGCTGAAATTATCAAATCGATTCGCCATCTTATGGGGCGTGTTCGCCTACTGCTTTTTCTTACTCTTTGCAGAACTACTTATTTCACTAATAAACGATGATCCCGGCGTATTAGAAGCGGCAACGATGTATTTACGCATCCTACCGCTCTCCATCGGATTTATGGGTCTTATTGCTATCTCCACCGCAAGCTTTAATGCGCTCGGGAAACCTATGCCACCACTCCTCATTTCGATATCTCAAATGGTGATTATTAATATTCCGCTCGCCCTGCTCGGAGATTACCTGTGGGGCTATGTTGGAATATTTATTGCCGGAGCGTTAACGACGACAATAATGGGTATCGTCAGCTGGATTTGGATTACACGGCAAGTTGCGTCGGGTATATCGCGAAGATTACGGATTTGAACAGAACCTAGCACCTAACTCCCTAGGAACTAAGGAACTAAGGAACTAAGGAACTAAGGAACTAAGGAACTAAGGAGCCTAAAAATATCAGGCCGCAATTACCATTTGGAATCGTTTAATAATACGTTCCCGTTCAGCGAGAGATCCTATCTCTAAGCCGCTTTAGTGCCCCGACAGCAGCAGGAAGGCGACATTTTTGATAACATACTGTCGACGATTTTCTTTTGAATTTTTGCCCCCATATGTTGATTTATCTGCCTAACAGCGGACGGACTTGTCAGATTGATTTCCGTGACAAACCCATCAATAAAATCCACGCCCAGTAGAAACAATCCGTTTTCGATAATAAATGGACGTATTTTTTCCAAAATCAGATTTTCCCTGTCAGATACTTCAGTTTTTTCACACCGCGCGCCCTGATGAATATTTGCTAAGAATTCACCTTTTTTTGGTATGCGGTTTACATACCCAACGATATCTCCGTCAACCAGAAATATTCGCTTATCTCCTTTTGATACCGCAGGTAAATATTTCTGCGCGGCTAAATACCGAGGCCCTCCATTCTGACCCACTAAAATTCGGGACAAAAGCTGATCATCACTCAGAATTTCCTCATAGGATAATTTCACAATACCTCTGCCGGAACAATCGTCGAGGGGCTTAATGACGATAGTTTGATGTTCTTTTGCAAAATCTCTAATTAACTCCTGATCCATTGCCACGACCGTTGGCGGGGTAAATTCCGGCCACCGCATTGCGAGTAGTTTTTCATTAAAATTACGGAGCGCCGACACCGGGTTAAACTGGGTTACCGACGGTGCCAAGTGGTCTAAAATGTAGGTACAGTGGAGATAATTTACATCGAACGGTGGGTCGAACCTGACAAGTACCGAGTCAAATCCATTTAATGAACGATCACACTTTTTTCCCAGTCGAACAGGTTCCGCCGACTCAACATACTGCACTGATGCTCGTGGATCCTCCTGGCGAAGATATAATGCGTTTGCCTCTGCCCAAAATACGGCATGACCTCGGTCTTTAAGCTCTTGCATAATGAGTAAAGAAGTTTCGGTTTCCAAATTTAGACTCGAATAAGGATCCATTAAAAAAAGAAAGGAACAATGATTATCTAAAAACGCACCCATCTACACTACCTCTCTGTTTGGTATTAAGTTCATAACCTTAGGCTCTTAACTCAAATCGAAAAACCCATCCTCGAAATGACCGCAGACCTACACCTACACCTAAACCCAGACCCAGACCCAGACCCAGACCCAGACCCAGACCCAGACCTAAGCTGCCGTTTAAACAAAAGCATAGCGTAAACTCTTACCCTTAACAACTATTATTCTAGTATTATGGAAATATAGAATAAACCCAACTGTCGACATCATCACATGCTGAGACTTGCTAGCGCCTATCCAGCACGAGATGTTTTCCAACGATGGCATTGCTAGCGTTATAGCTCGACGCATCGACGAGTTTTTTTATGCTGTCATTGCGAGCGAAGCGTGGCAATCTCCCGCAGCCCGCGCCAATGCTGAATGAGATTGCAGCGCTAACGCTCGCAACGACGATGTTTTTCCATTTCTGGATGGGCACTAGCTAGCTCAGCGTTTTGGCACGAAAGGTCGGGGCTTTGAGGTCAAGTCCTTTAGACCAGGCCTTTAAACAAGAACCCAATCCGTCATCTCAGTTACCCACCAACGTGGTCGATTATTTAAGACTGCTTGGCAATTTGCGGGACTGCGTCATCAAGAATGACCCAACCCTGCTTTGTATCACACCAAACATGAAACTGAGGTGCGAATGCACTCGTATCATCCATCGTGCCGGTTTTGAGATATAGCGTGTCGGGTTGACTCGGTATAGCAGAGTAAATTGGCGATCCACAATTACCGCAAAAATACCGCTCCACGGTATTTCCACTATTCGTATCGCTATCCTGGTACAGTTTCGGCTCGCCTGACAAAAGTGAAAACTCACTCTTTGGCACACCGGCAAGGGTGGAAAAAGCAGATCCCGCTTGTCGCTGACAATTCTTACAATGACAAACCCCAGTCATAGCAGGTTCGGCCGCCAGTTCATATTTGATTGCGCCACAAAGGCATTGTCCTGTTACTGCCATTTTAATCTCCAAGATACATTGTTGATGTTGAGTGCTGATTGTTCGTGAATACGACACGCCTAATACAAAGGTCTACGTAATACCCTAATCTAACAATCATCCCAGCGCTAATTCCTTAGGCCCAAGAAGCTGAGCTAATACGCCTAAACGCGATTACTGTTAAACACTTAATTGACTTGCCGCCACTTTATTAAAGTTTGCCTCTAAACGGATATCCATCGATGAAGCGCCAATTTTTATAACATAGCAGCCCTTTTCGACAACCCAAAGAGACTGGACGGGATCAAAGGAGCTTAGATCCGCGAGACCAATAGTAAAGCTTAAGGTCTGAGATTGTTGGGGCTTCAATAAGCCGGTTTTGTTGAATCCTTTAAGTTCTGCTACCGGTTTAACCCGATCATGGGACGGCGCGCTTAGGTACAACTGTACTATTTCTCTGCCAGCGACATCTCCGGTATTTGTAATGTCGACGCTAACCGTTAAATCCGATTCAAATTCATTATTGCTTAGCTGTAAATTTGAATAATTGAACACTGTATAAGAAAGTCCGAAACCAAATGGGAAAAACACCGTAGCACTTTCCGTTTTATGCTCGGCATTAATTGCGCGGTATCCGACAGCAATACCGTCGTTATACTCTATCTCTGCGGCTTTATCTCCAACCGCAGCAGACTTTTCTTCCTCGTTTCTCGCCACTAAGGTCACCCCCGGGAAATTTCCGAAAGAGGGATAATCCTCGAGTCTACTCGCAAAAGTAGTGGCCAGTTTTCCCGACGGGTTAACTTTACCTCTGAGAATATCGGCCACAGCATGACCCGCTTCCTGACCGGGTTGCCAGGCGATTAAAATGGCGTCCACTTGATCGCACCAACTGGCAGTTTCGACCGCACCACCGATATTTAGAATCACGAGGACTTTCTTCGATTGCTTACGGTAAGCGGTTGAAACCTTTCGAATAAGATTTTTTTCTTCATCCGTAAGATAAAAACCTCCCACTGCCTGGCGATCGACAAACTCACCGGAATGCCGTCCAATAGTAATTACCGCGACATCAGTTTGAAGAGTCGTATCGAATAACTGTTCTTCAGAGATAATATATTCCGGCAAAGCAACACGAGGCATAAATGCGTCTGTTGATACGGGGTTTCTAGATTTCTCCGTAGCGATAAACTCCTGATAGCAGGATTCAAGCGCATCAGAACAGGTAAAACCCGCAGCCCGCAATCCTGTTGCTAGAGATACGGTGTAGGCCTTGTTGACATCGCCACTACCGGTACCACCGGTTATCATTGCATAAGAGGCCGTTCCAAAAAGACCAAATCGAGTATTTTCCTTTACAGGCAACGCCTTATCGGAATTACGCAACAGCACCATGCCTTGTGAGGCCGAAGACCGGCATATTTCAGCATTCGCAATCAGGTCTGGTCTATTACTGTATTGATAACCCTGAAAGGCCTGGCACTTTAAGATTATCCCCAGGATATTTTCGATATCGCGATCACAGATAGACTCGTCCAGTTCGCCGCTCTTAATTGCTTCTAGCAAAACCTCCTGTTGATAGATACTTCCCGGCATTAATAAGTCATTACCTGCTTTCAGTTGTGCTACGGGATCACGACCCGCCAGCCAATCGGTTACCACAAACCCTGAAAACCCCCACTGTTCTCTCAAAATAGTTGACAGTAGCTCGTAACTCTCTGAGGTATAGACGCCGTTTACTTTGTTGTAAGAAGTCATCACAGTCCAAGGATTACTTTCCTTTATAACAATCTCAAAGCCTTTCAGGTATATTTCGCGCAAAGCTCGCTGATCAACTTTTACATTAATCACATTACGATTCCATTCGTGGTTGTTAGCAACTAAATGTTTTACTGACGTACCAACACCTTGAGACTGAACGCCATTCGTCATTGCGGCTGCGATTTTCCCGGAAACCAATGGATCCTCAGAATAATACTCAAAATTCCGCCCCCCTAAAGGGATACGATGGATATTCAAAGCCGGCGCCAGCAATATATCGACACCATACTCTTTCGCTTCGTGCCCCATTGCCCGGCCAACATTCTTTACCAGTTCAATGTCCCAACTCGAAGCGAGCAAGGTAGCGATAGGAAAAGCAGTACAAAAGAAACTTTCCGCACTGTCTTTCCGCGTTGGGCTTATGCGAACACCCGCAGGCCCGTCAGCCATGACTATGGAGGGAATGCCCAAACGCGGCACGGCACAAGTGCTACCTGCAGCGCCCGGCACACGCCCCTTTTGGGTCGAACCGACTACAGGAGCCTGCAGTTTCGGCGGCAACCCGGGAAAGTCCATACCCGTACCGATAAGTAAACTGACTTTCTCCTCGGCCGTCAGGGCCGCTACGACCTCGGCAATAGTGCTTTCACCCAATTTGGGAAGTTTTTTGTCGACTGAAGGCATAGTTATCTCGATTTTTTCTTTAGTGTATAACGCTTGTCTGTATTCCTCTAGATCTTTATTTCTAGAATATTTGACGCAATAAACGCACGGGAAAGCTGAGCTCGCACCGCGGTCGGCCTCAAGCTTATTCGCGAACGTTCATACCTTACTCGAAAAGGATTTGGACCATGGGAGCTTATAATTCCTATTCTGGCGTATAAGCCAAATTCATCTCCAACGCAGCAGTCGCCATCCAGGTTTTGTCATTGACATGATATGAAAAGACCCGGGACTGACAAGGGACAAGGAAAGGAAGCTCTCGTCCTACCCCGAAAAAATGTCGCGTAGAACCATCGTTCATAACTTAAAAAATTCATGGAGAAAAAGATAACAAGGAATTGGATTTCTCAAGTACTATTTAATTATTCTACTTAATTTTCGATTCAACGTTTGTCATATTTTACTGTAAGACTGCAGAAGGCTAAAACACCATTAAACTTTCACTATAGGGCAACACTCATCAGCGTTTTCGACATATTATATAATGGCATACTTGTTACCGGCCCCATTTTCATGGCAGTTCTTACCGGTGCTATTTTACGCGCGTTGAACTTGATCACTGACAGCTTCGTGGAAAGCTTATCCGGCGTTGTTTATTGGATTATATTGCCAGCGACTCTTTTTTTCGGTTCGCTGAAACTAGACCCCGACAACGATTTAACATCACCTTATCTCTTCGCAGGCATACTAGTAACCTTGCTGACGATAGGCCTGTCGACTGTCTACGCTTCTTGGCGACAAGTCCCTATTCAGCATATTGGCATATTTGTTCAAGGTGCTTATCGTTCAAATTTGGGACTGGTCGGGCTTTCGCTAACGATTCAAGCTTATGGTGAACAAGGCTTAGCCTTCGCTACGTTACCGGTCGCACTATGGACGGTAACTTACAATATTCTAGCTGTAGTAATACTCAACATCACTCTGAGAAAAAAGCAGTCGCTCACTAACATGCTAATAAGTTTGGTGCGCAACCCACTCATTATAGCGATAACGTTAGGAACTTTGATATCCTATAACAGATTCGAGTTACCGCACACGGTCATCGTGTCCGGCAGCATCATCGCGAAGTTCTGCTTATTATTTGCGCTACTCAGTGTTGGCGCCACACTCAATCTTGGACGCCTTCGAAAAGATTATAGTGAAGCTTTGGAAGCGAGTTTATGGAAGTTGGTCGTCACACCCATTATTTGTGTCTGTGTTGCACTGAGTATGGGCATCAACGGTATGCAACTGACCATCCTTTTCTTACTTTTATCAGCACCTACAGCAACCAGTAGTTATTTGATGGTCGCTGCAGCAGGAGGCAACAGGGAACTGGCGGCTGACATTGTCATGCTGACCACGCTGCTCTTTCCTCTTACTATTACGGTGGGACTATTTCTTTTACAAATAATTGGCGGTCAGGCATAGAGTAGTAGCTTTTTTGGGAGCAGGGAGAGGTAAGCTAAAAGAACCTCAATAATTCTCTAGCTTATATATGCGCTTGGGGCTTTCCAAAATAATAACCCTGGTATAAATCGAACCCCAACTCACGGCATTTTATAGCTTCTTCTTCAGTTTCAACACCTTCTGCCAACGCCATGGATCCCGCTTGCTGAGCAAATTTAATCAACATTGCTACCATTTGCTGACGCGGTAGTGGCGCTTTATGGATATCGCGAATCAGCTGGATATCGAACTTGACATAATCTGCCGGTACTTCAGTAAGCTCCATGAGCCGCGTCTGACCAGCGCCGAAATCGTCATAAGCGGTCTTAATACCCTGACCGTGAAGTTGATCGCTAAGTTCTGCCATCTGCGTTATGTCAGTCACAGCCTCTTCATGAACTTCGAACACAAGCTCGAGTCCCGGATATTGGTTTCGAAGCTTAGCCACACTAGCCATTAACCGCTTAGAGCCTCTAAACTCTGCAGGATGAATGTTGAAAAAATAGGGCACGGACTTATTGGTAACGTCGGCAATTTTTAACGCTTGTTCTCGACACAACTCACTTAACTCGACCTCTAGACCAATACTCTCAGCAATCGTGAACAACGCCAGCGGAGAGCTCGACAAAGATTCATGGGTGCCACGAGCTAACGCTTCGTAGCCGAATAAACCGTCATTGGTGACGATGGGCTGAAAATGTGCCGTAAGTTGTTTGTTATCCAATAACTCGCGCAGCTGTTTCGTGCCCCTGACAAGCTTTTCGCTAATCGCGCTAGTCATGATACTGGTGGCTTCAGACATCGTCGGTGTGCCACCGAGATCCTGAAAACTGAGGCGAAATTCTTGTTGTGCAATAGTCAGGATGTCTCCGTCATTTAAGGCAACCTGGCCAGCAATGCTTTTGTCGTTAACTAATGTTCCATTAACACTACCAAGATCTTTTACATACAGCCGGTCATCCTCCAAACTAAGCTCAACATGCTGCCTGGAAACCCCAGCCACGCTTAGAGTCAACGAGGCTGTATTAGAACGTCCGATAACAAATGGAGACTCGTCTACAACAAGCCGAGTAAGATGTTTGTTATTTTCCAGGTACCCCTCCAGGTACCAATTATTTATCATCCCCACCTCCGGAGTTCGCGACGAATACACTTTGACAATACGCTCAGCATAAACAAAAACACTTTATTCTTTACATGTTATAGGCAGTTTGGCTTCAATCTGTCGATATTTCAAGTTAAAGCGGAATACAATTTTGTCTGCCGACACAAATTTGTAATAATTTCCTTAAGACATATCACGCCGGCACCGCAAACAAAAGTAATTGCAGTGGTCTAGGTCGATCCCGTCCGATTTCTGATTTATCGAAGTAATTTCAATCAAGAAAACGGGAATAAGTGGGACCCGCGCTATAAATCGAAAAACACCTTAGAAAATGTTAGCACCTAAACGGAATATTGGCGACTTTGTGCCGACATATCGTACCAATGAATAGGCAAACCACATTTGGTGCTCAATAATCGATTATCTAGATGAGCAACTCGGAAACACTATTTCAAAATAGCCATGAGAGGTATATTGAGAGGTATATTGAGAGGTATATTGAGAGGTATATAAAGACAGTAAATAGATCGTAGTAGTGGTATTCGAGATCTAACCGACAGACTCACCTCGCTCCAGGTATTATCCTTCGATCACAATCGAATAAGCGCAGATAAACACGACAATTCAGAAAAGAGGAGGCGCCACTTAAAGCTTTTTTCCGGTTTATCCCGCTGTATTTCAGTGGTCGACCGCAACGGAAACATTTAGTGAAATAAAATCTAACGTTTTAATTGATTTCCATCGCTAATTCTGCCCGACAGCGTATCACTCGATGTTCTGAGTGATATCCTCTTTTTACAGATCTCTCGAGCATAGCCTTTACGGCTGGCGCTTAAAACGCAGTTTTTTGCACCAGCAATAACTACCCTACTACGATAAAGTAGCGAGAGCATCTCCGGAGTACTCTTGCATATCTTCGTGACGACTGTCACGAATCTTGTTGCTCCATTCCGGATCTTGTAACAATGCGCGACCTACACCAACTAAATCAAACTCGCCTTTTTCGAGACGTTCGACCAGATCATCAACCGCTCTTGTCGGTGAATTTTTGCCCGCAAATGCTCCAAAGAAATCACCATTTAAGCCCACCGACCCGACTGTGATCGTAGGCTTTCCTGTGAGCTTTTTAGTCCAACCCGCTAGGTTAAGATCTGAGTTTTCAAACTCGGGCTCCCAATAGCGACGGGTCGAACAATGGAAAATATCTACGCCTGCATCCGCCAACGGCGCTAAAAATTCTTCCAATAACTGCGGCGTTGTCGCAAGACGAGCCGCGTAATCTTGCTGCTTCCACTGGGAATATCGCAGGACGATAGGAAAGTCGGGATCTGTTGCAGCCCGAATAGCTTTTATGATCTCGACTGCAAACCGACCGCGGTTTGCCATGCTGCCGCCCCACTCATCCGTTCGCTCATTGGTACCCGCCCAAAAAAACTGATCAACGAGGTAACCGTGCGCCCCATGAATTTCAACACCATCAAAACCTGCTTTTTTCGCATCTACCGCCGCGAGCGCAAACCCTTCTATCAGATTTTCTATTTGCGCCGCTGTTAGAGGCTCTGCTACTTTTTTTCCTGGTTGAATTAAACCGGATGGACCGACACTGGGTAATTCAGGGAAAGGCGCGGTCGAAGGATTACGGGCCATGCCTACGTGCCACAATTGCGGCATTATTTTTCCACCAGCGGCATGAACTTCCTTAACGACGTTTTCCCAGCCTGCCATGGGCTTTACACCGTGAATCTCAGGAATTTTTCCGCTCATGGTCGCGACGGGGTCATTAATCGTTGTGCCTTCTGTGATAATTAATCCAGTACCTCCTTCAGCGCGACGGCGATAGTACCCCGCGACATCTTCTGCGGGGATCCCGTCGGGAGAAAACTCCCGTGTCATCGGAGCCATTGCAATTCTATTTTTTAGGGTTAAACCTTTATAGCTAAAAGGCTTGAATAGCGCATCTACATTGTTAGTCATCAAAGCTTCCTTAGAGAGGTCATATCAGAAAGAAATTCAGCGATTTCGATCGTTCATCAGATAGTTAAGAGTTGTAATTTTCGAACCCACAAGGGGTACCGGTATTCCCATCGACTATCGGACAGGCAAATGAATAACTGCCACCAAATCGACTTAATTTTGAAGACGCGGAGTATACCGGAGTTAGCAACGAATAGACAAAACCGATACCGTTTTAACAATCCAAAACAACGACTGAACTAATGGTCCAAAATCGACAAGACCACAGCGTCAGTCAAAGCTTTAATTATCCCGCAGTGATAGTGTCCCTGAAGCTATGAACGCTTATTAACTCTACAATCGTTTCCGAAACCCTTTTATATCATCACCTTTTCCTAACAGCAGGAAAAATTGTCCAGCATAAAAGATGTATCCAATTCACTCGTCCTAGGGCTGGATGAGATGTTTAAACTGACAATGAGTTTAGCGTAGTTACATTTAGTCATTTCATCGATAGACAGACAGGCGAAAAACTGCTTCAATTTCTCCCTGCCAAAATTCTACTGCACTGTTCGACTAATTGAGGTTTACCGAAAATGGAATATCATTCGTTAGGTCATAGCGGCCTAAAAGTATCCCCCCTGTGCCTAGGCACAATGATGTTTGGCGATCGCACAGAAGAAATTGTTGCACAACGGATTGTCGATAAAGGTCTCGATTTTGGCGTTAACTTTATCGACACAGCAGACGTTTACAGTTTCGGCGCGTCGGAGGAAATGACTGGGCGCACAATCTCTGCGCATCGTAATCACTGGGTATTGGCGACAAAAGTGGCTAATCCCATGGGACAGGGCCCCAATCAACGGGGTCTATCACGACAGTGGATCATGCGCGCATGCGAAGACAGCCTGCGCCGTTTGAATAGTGACCATATCGATATTTATTACCTGCATAAAGAAGACCACACAACTCCGTTACTGGAAACGGTTACAGCCATAGGAGATTTACAAAAAGCGGGGAAAATTCGATATTTTGGCGTATCCAACCATCGTTCATGGCGGGTTGCCGAAATCTGTAATATCTGCGATGGCCTCGGCATAGACCGCCCGATTGTTAGCCAACCCTATTACAATGCGATTAATCGCATGCCGGAGGTTGAACACATACCCGCCTGTGATTATTACGGCTTGGGCATTGCTGCTTATAGCCCTGTAGCCCGCGGCGTACTAACGGGTAAATACTTGCCAGGACAGGAACCCTCTGAGGACACGCGAGCGGGTCGAAGTGACCGACGTATCATGCAAACTGAATGGCGGGAAGAATCCTTAGTCATTGCCCAGACAATCAAAGCGCACGCAGAATTATACGGTATGTCTGCCGTGCAATTTGCAACGCTATGGGTTTTAAATAACACGATGGTTACCAGTGCTATAGCGGGCCCTCGGACAGAAGAACAATGGGATGACTATTTGGGTATTTTTGACCACGAATTTACCAAGGAGGACGAAGCACTGATCGACAGGTTAGTCGTCACCGGCCACTCTTCGACACCGGGCTACAATGATCCAGCCTATCCCCTGGAAGGACGTATTGCCCAAACTGAATAACATCAGCAGCGAGCAGATTCAACAAGGCTCATTCTGGGAAAAAAAGAACTCGCGTTAGCGATGCGTTAAATTGGCGGTCTATTGGGGCCGCTCTTTTGAGATCCGAATCGGCATAAAAAATAGCTTTCGAAAATAGAAAATCCTACGAGTCTCGCCCTTTAAGAATTCCGTTACACGGATAACCCCGGCTTGCATCGATTAGCCTGAGTAACGGGATTCGACGATCTTAACAGGAAAGACCTTTCCGACAACCTCACACGGCAAACTTTCTTTCTGCCAATAGTCCCTCGAGACAATGATCGGTAATCCCGTAAAATCCCTTAATCGCCGATATCTCCCCTAACACTTCCTCTTTACTTCTCCCACAGTCTCCTTTCACCGCCAAAATCATCTTGTTTTTATTCGTATGCTCCAAACTAACAAATTCAAATATTTTGGTTTGGTAACCATTGGCTTCGAGTAACAATCCGCGCAGTGCATCTGTGATCATTTCTGCCTCTTGCCCCAGGTGCACACCGTGTTTCAAAAGAGGTTTCAGTAAATCAGGGCTTTTCATCTGCGGGCGAAGCTGTTTGTGGCAACAGGGCGAGCACATGATAATCGCAGCGTCGGCTTGTATGCCATAATTAATTGCGTAATCAGTTGCCGTATCACAGGCGTGCAAAGCTATCATGACATCAATGTGAACCGGTGCATGAGTCTTCACGTCGCCGCAAACAAAAGAAAGCCCCTTATCTTCAAGCTGTCCGGCGGCATCATTACATAACTGTGCTAAATGTTCGCGCAATTCAACACCGACAATCTGAGCATCGTTATGTAAGCCATGACGTAAATGGTCGTGTATTGCGAAGGTCAAGTAGCCTTTCCCCGAGCCAAAATCAACCACTTGCAATCCTTGATCCTTAGTAAGAGGGGATTGCTCTAAGGCCTGACTGAAGACTTCAACAAACTTGTTAATCTGCTTCCATTTGCGAGACATTGCGGGGATCAACTTGTGTTGCTGGTCGGTGACTCCCAGCGCCGTCAAAAAAGGTCGATTAATATCAACGTAACGATTTTTCTCTCGATTGTGTTCACGGCTGGCCGTTGCCGCTCTCTTTATGCTATGGCTATGAATGGCGGCCTTACCTTTTTTACTGATATCGAGCTGTACTTCTTCGTGAGCTGTTAATAAGTGCGCGCTTTTAAAATCCGCTGTGAGTAGCTTTTCTATGATCGACAGACACTCTTCTTGATTAAAGTTTTTGGTGATATCTCGAGTCTTATAACTATAAACGAATGAAAATGCCGCTTCATTTCGCAAATTAATCGGCCGAATGACTATCCGCTGTAACTCTTTGTCTGCACCACGGTATTTACTCAACAACAGCTTCACCATTTCTGCGGTGTCTAAGCTCTCGACCAATCGGTCTCGAAACGCTATTCGAGCATCATCTTTGGAATTTGGCATCATAAAAATTGAATCATTTTAGGAATCAGCATTGAAAACTGATCATAACAGCTAGCCGCTACTTTCCGAAAGTAATTGCCTAGCGACAGGATAAATTTAACGCAGGTCAAGCTCATTATGGATCAGCACTACGCACTGGGAGGCAAACAACATTTTTGGCCCCAGGCTAATCTTCTCCGCACCCAAGCGCTTCAAACTATTGAAACTCTTTTTGGGCATTGGTATATGATCGGTAAGAAGAAAGCAGGGATGACCTTCAAATTCGTATTCGCGGAACGACGTGCCTTTCTTATCCAAAACGATCAACTGGTAGTCTTTGGATAATTCTTGTACCAATTTTTCAAAGCTAACAGTACGTACATCAATACCCGCTTCGACCGACCGCTGCTCTTCCTTGTTCATCCCTTGCGAAACGTCCAAAGATCTGGCGATCTTATTGAGTAACGCCTGTTCATGGAAGCCCCCGATATCGCGCATTTCACGAGCGGTAAAGCAAATAGTGCGTGAAAAATCGTGAGTACTTTCCAAGACGAGAAAAACGATGACATCGTCACGGTGCGATTGGGCTACAAAAATAGCGTTCATCAGGGTATGAGCCAGTATTTCAGTATGTGCCTCACGACCAACGCCCGCAAGAAAGTCCTGACTATTCGTTGGGGCAGATCTGGCTCTCAAAACAAAGGCACGCATGAATAGTGATTAACCGGTTTTATTCCAAATGAAAAATAGTAGAGACGCTAGTCTCCTATGACGTGGATTAAAATCTCTCAACAACAACTGAAAAAGATTCTTTCTACATGGCGCGATGTTATCAAGGATAGGGACAATTAGCAGCTTTAGTTTCTATGAGTTTTCGCAAACGCGCCTTTTGTGAGCGAGAATCTGAGGAAACCAACCCGAGCTAACCGGTCAGCACTGATCGCATGTGAAATAAAAATCACTTATTCGCGCAAACTGTGCCGACACAAAAATGACGCAGACCGACCGGTTAAAACAGTCACACTAGCCACTTAGCCGACCAAAAATGCCGTGAGAATCACGACAACTTTTGCCTCGGCTTCCCTCTAGTTTGCCCTAGAAAACTCTGTTGGCGCACCTTGTCCGCCGCGAACAAGACGTCCGGGTAATTCGCCCGTGGGCCGTCCATTCTCATAGGTAACCAGCCCGTTAACAATCGTGGCTACATATCCATCGGCAAGCTGATTCAAACGTTTGCCTCCAGCGGGTAAATCAAACTCTATGGTCGGGCTATGCAGCGTTAACTTTTCGTAGTCGATGATATTAATATCTGCTTTATACCCATGAGCCAGCACACCTCTATCTAACAGACCAACCGCTTCCGCACTGTCTTTGGTATAACATTTAACTGCAAATTCAATCGGCAATTTCTCACCACGAGTGCGATCTCGTGTCCAGTGAGTCAACATGGTGGTTGGAAAGCTGGCGTCACAAATTAGGCCGACGTGCGCTCCGCCATCAGCCAATCCCATTATGGTATGGGGATGTTTAATCATCTCATAGGAAGGTTCCAAATCACCATTAGCATAGTTCAGGAAAGCCATGTAGAGCATACCTTTTCCGTTTTCAGCTATCATGCCGTCGATACATATTTCAATGGGATGTACACCATTAGAGATTGCCATTGCCGCGATCGTTTGGTCGGGGGCCTGCTCATACTGTGGAGGATTTCCTAATACAAACATTTTGTTATACGAGGAAATCATTCTTAAGGTTGGGCTATCAGTATTTTCGACTTCTTCTATTATTGTTTGGCGGACGTGTTTATCCCGTAATTTCTCAATCCTATTTGCTAAGGGCTCAGTCATAATTGAACTGAAAATTGAAGAGGTAATGAGCGGATTAATAGTTGTTTCCAAGCCCATTACGATACCAACAGCACGCCCACAGACCTGTGCCTTCATGGACAAGCCGTCGGCATTCGCCTGATCCAATGCCGATAAAATTTTCCGGTAAGTGTGTGGCGCCTTATCGTGTTGCGCCAGAGAAACCGACAAGGGACGCCCCGATTTTTCCATCATGGCCCGCATTAATTGAATTTCCGCAACCGGATCCGAAAAATCAGACACCAATTGCAAGACACCCTTGTCTGCCTGACCCAGCGCCTCAGAGATACCAATGAGTTCTTTGTCTGCTGCCGTGAGTGTTGGCGTGGGTTGACCATCGCTTGTTCGATGGTTGATTGTGCGTGACGTGGTAAAGCCCAATGCTCCGGCCTCGACTCCCTCTTTTGCCAGGCGCGCCATTTCTGCAATATCTTCGTCGGTCGCTTCTTCGCGGTCCGCCCCACGCTGTCCCATCACATAAACTCGTAAAGGTGCGTGAGTGACTTGCGCAGCGAAATCCATATCGTAGGACTTACCGTCCAGATTATTTAGAAATTCGGGAAGCGTCTCCCAATCCCACTTCAACCCTTCGTTAAGAACCACTGCCGGAATATCTTCAACGCCTTCCATTAATCGAATCAACATGTCGTGATCATCAACACGACAGGGAGCAAAACCGACGCCACAATTACCCATCACTGCCGTGGTCACACCGTGTGCAGAAGAGGGAGACAGCCTGTCACTCCATGTCACTTGGCCGTCATAATGTGTGTGAATATCGACGAATCCAGGTGTTACGATCAACCCCGACGCGTCAATCTCTTTCACTGCGACTTCAGATACTTGACCCACCTTTTCAATCTTCTTGTTCTTTACTGCCACATCCGCAATAACGCCAGGACCGCCCAAGCCGTCAAACACGGTTCCACCACGAATAATAAGGTCATATTGACTATCCATACTCCGTCCTATTTTTCTAGTTTATTATCATTGGTTTATCCTATCGCGTGCAGCCTTGCGCGACAAGCTCTTCGCTGTTTTCGGGCCACCGCTAGAATTATTAGTTTTATCCCCAAGCAGAGATATCTGAAAGATCGTCAAACAAACCTGACCGATGATTCATATACCTATGATTTTGATCAAAGAACTGTAGTAAACGAACTGTCAAAATTAACTCCACTCTCTACCAACAAACTTAAAACACGCCACATTAGGCACCATCGTAAATAGCATGCTTTATGAAAGTCCAAAGTAGTACCCACAAGCAAGGGATACACTATGACTTACTCCAAATACTTTTCCATCCTTCCATTATTGTTGTGCTTCTTTGCGCCGCCTGCCTTCGCCACTAATTCAGTCCATATGCTTACCATCAAAGGCGCCATTGGTCCGGCAAGTGCCGATTACTTTGTACGAGGTCTTGAGCAGGCACAGCGGGAACAGTCGTCATTAGTCGTCTTGAAGATCGATACTCCCGGCGGACTAGATACCGCTATGCGCCAAATGATCAAAGCGATTCTAGCGTCCAAAATTCCGGTGGTTAGCTACGTATCTCCCAGTGGAGCCAGAGCAGCGAGCGCTGGAACCTATATTCTCTATGCGAGCCATATAGCGGCAATGGCTCCCGCAACTAATCTGGGTGCGGCAACCCCGGTACAGATTGGCGCGCCCTCGTTGCCAACTATGCCAAAGAATGAACAAGAGGATGGGGAAGATAGCGGAGAAAAAATCCATGATTCAGCATCGGCGATGGAACGAAAAATTATCAACGACGCCGCAGCGTATATTCAGGGTTTGGCCGAGTTACGAGAACGAAATAGTAAGTGGGCCGAAAAAGCCGTACGCGAGGGTGCCAGTATAGCCGTCGAAAAAGCGCTGGAATTGCAAGTCATCGACCTGGTTGCCAGCGATATGGAAAATTTGTTAGAACAACTGGATGGCCGGACTATTAAAATGGGGAACGAAGAACATATTCTCAATACAAAAGACCCGAAAATTGTTGCTTTAACCATGGATTGGCGCAGCGAGTTCCTCTCAATTATTACCGATCCAAACATCGCCTATATGTTAATGATGGCCGGAATCTACGGTTTGATTTTCGAGTTTTCCAATCCAGGCTTTGGACTTCCCGGCATTCTCGGTGGCATATGTCTGCTAGTCGCAATGTATGCATTCCAAGTTTTACCGATTAGTTATGCTGGTATGGGATTGATAATTCTTGGCATCACATTAATGACCGCCGAGGCATTTGCTCCCAGTTTTGGAATTTTGGGTCTGGGAGGCATTATTGCATTCGTTGTCGGGTCCGTCATCTTAATGGACACAGAGTTACCCGGTTATCAGATAGCCATGCCGATCATTTTTTCTTTTGCTGCTTTTAGCGCCGCACTACTGGTCATTGCACTCGGGCTTCTGCTAAAAGCGCGCAAACAGAAAGTGATTACAGGGCTACCTTATCTCGTTGGCGCAACAGCGGCCGTCGAGTCGAACCGTGCAGGCATTCCATTAATTCGTCTACAAGGTGAACTTTGGCATGTGAACTGTCGACAACCACTGAAAGAAAACGATGAAGTTGAAGTCACAGCAGCGACAGGGAATGTACTTGATGTTGCTCTTAAGAGTGAATTGAAACCGGGAGACGAATCATGAATTTTGAAATCAATTACATCGGCATACCACTCGCAGTCATGGCGATACTTTTCATATTATCTATGTTCAAAGTATTACGGGAATACGAGCGGGGCGTTATCTTCATGCTGGGTCGTTTTTACAAAGTGAAAGGGCCTGGCTTGATCATTGTCGTCCCCATTATTCAACAAATAGTAAGGGTTGATCTTCGCACCGTGGTAATGGACGTTCCTACTCAAGACGTCATTTCGAAAGATAATGTCTCGGTAAAAGTGAACGCAGTCGTATATTTTCGAGTTTTGGACCCGGAAAAATCGATAATTCAAGTGGAAAACTTCCTCGAGGCCACCAGTCAACTGTCGCAAACCACGCTACGATCGGTGCTGGGACAACACGAATTAGACGACATGCTGTCAGAGCGCGATCAGTTAAATGGAGACGTACAGAACATCCTGGATAAACAAACCGACGCCTGGGGGATCAAGGTATCTAACGTTGAAATAAAGCACGTTGACCTGGATGAAAGCATGATCAGAGCAATCGCCAAGCAAGCTGAAGCAGAACGGGAGCGACGGGCAAAAGTTATCCACGCACAGGGGGAATTCGAAGCATCTGAAAAACTATTAAGCGCTGCCCAAGTATTAGCTAAGCAAGAGCAGGCACTGCAATTACGCTACCTGCAAACACTGGTGGAAATCGCCAGCGACAAAAGTTCAACTATCGTATTTCCGATGCCGATCGATTTGATCGGTTCTTTGAAAAAATAGCGTTGGAAGAGTAAATTTATCGTATTTACACAAATGCGTTACTCAATTGGGGTAATCAAATGGAATACAGCAATTAAGTGACAGTGAATTTCGGCAGTGACTAAGGCCACACACCCATCAATTAATTCGCTAATGAGATATTAAACTAGCGACCATTCTTTCACGTAGAGCGCGCAATACAGTCAGGCAAGCTTACCATTTGTAGAAGGCAGCCGAGCTGTTTGGGGATTGAACCGATCGAGAGTGTATATACTGTATTAGTGAATCACAGCGAGCACATCATTAACTAAGTCATCGACGTCAAAGGGTTTTTCGATCCAACGGTCAGCGCCGGCATCGAGCGCATTCTGTTTTTTTGCTGTGCCTTTTTCTTTTGAAAAAGCGATCAGACTTGAATGCTCCTTTCCCGTCAACTGACTCAACTGCCCAATTAATTCGATGGGGTCGCAATTTTCGATATCTGCGTCACACAAAATCAAATCGAAATTATTGTTCTCAGCAGATGCAATAGCCTGGTCCGCAGTCCTGGCTTCATGCATGTTAAAGCCCGCTTGCTTTAAAGAAATATCCAAAATCTGCGTCAGAGACGAAAAGTCTTCTACGATCAATATTTCATACATAAATCCACCTCCAGAGAAGGTCAAATAAGCCTGCATTTATCGAGTAAACTAACTCTTCGCCGTACAAAAAGAGCGCGTTTAATTTACATATACTAATTGTAGTAGGCGAATTGGCTTACGTGGCGCAATTTGTAGGATATTTTTTGGTTGGAAATCGAAAAGCCGAGCGGAGTTGCATCGCTAACTGGAGAGAAATAAGTGTTATCAATTAAAGTGGAAGTGCGATGTACCGAGCGGATTTAGGGCAAGTTCGCTTAGCTTGGTATAGATGATCGGCTCATTTCTCGATTTTTGTCGACAGTATAATAGAAGACATCGTCTTTTCAATTCCGTCAATTTCACCAATGGCATCTAAAGCTATATCCAACAACTTAGTCGACCCTACACTTAATATAGCAATCATGTCGTAAATCCCATTAACCGCGTAAAGAGACTTTACAGCCGGCATTTTTTTCAAGGTCTTCGTTATTTCTGCCGATTGTTTCGTTTGAGTACTAATCATCACGTGCGCCTGTATTTGGCTTTGCGAGTAATCCTCACTAAAACGAACGGTGTATCCCTTTATAACACCTCTTGACTCCAGTCGTTCGATCCGATCTTTAACGGTTGAACGCGACAGATTTAACTTACGCGCTAGTTCGGCCGTAGATTCACGACTGTTGGCACTTAAAAGCGCCAACAAAGCCGTATCTTTTTTATCTATCACCATATTGACGATTATTCCGCTACTTTGCGCTAAAAGATCAGACAAAATGTACATTTGTATTATACATTTCGACGAGAAACAGGACTAAAATGAAAGTATAAGCGTTATCCACGAACTGTCCAAATTTACGGAGAATTGTATGAAAAATATACTGCTACTAGGTGCTGGAAAAATAGGTATCATTATCAGTGATCTACTGGCCCATTGCGGTGACTATCACGTCACTGTCGCAGACAGTAACAAAGAGAACTTAGAGCGCTTAACCGAACACGCCAACATTACTCCTCTAACTCTCGACGTCACCAATTCAGCAGAACTGCAGGAGGCAATGAAAGGAAAATTTGCGGCTCTCAGTGCCTGCCCATTTCATATTACCCGATATGTCGCGGAGGCAGCGGCAAAAACGGGGGTTCACTATCTCGACCTCACCGAAGACGTCGCCTGCACTAAACTCGTTAAAGAGTTAGCTAAAACGGCAAACAGCGCTTTGATTCCACAATGTGGCTTAGCGCCCGGATTTATCACGATTGCCGCCTACGATCTAGCAATGAAGTTTGATAAGTTGCAAAACGTGCATATGCGGGTCGGTGCTTTGCCGAAATATCCGTCGAATGCGCTCAAGTACAACCTGACCTGGTCGACCGACGGTTTGATTAACGAATATTGTAATCCTTGCGAAGCGATTGTTGAGGGGAAATTCACCCAGGTATTGCCTTTGGAAGAGCTGGAGACCTTCGCCTTAGATGGAATAAACTACGAAGCTTTCAATACGTCTGGAGGACTAGGGACCTTATGCGAAACATTAGAAGGAAAGGTCGATAGTCTCAACTATCGTAGTGTTCGCTACCCTGGACACCGCGACATAATGAAAATGTTACTTCAAGATCTACGTCTAAGAGAGCACCAACCACTGTTCAAGGAAATATTGGAATTTTCACTGCCCCTCACCTACCAAGATGTCGTTTTGGTTTTTATCACAGTAAGCGGTTTCAAAAATGGCCAATTGGTCCAAGAATCCTATGCCAATAAGATTTATAGTCAAACCATCAATAACAAACAATGGAGCGCCATCCAAATTACCACAGCAGCTGGTATTTGTGCAGTTCTCGATTTACTCGCTGAAGGAAAAATACCGCAAACCGGTTTTATAAAGCAGGAAGATATATGTTTTGAGAGCTTCATTAATAATCGCTTCGGCCAGTATTACTCAAAATCAGCAATTGCAGATAAGGCCACAAGTACGACCTTAGGTTCAGTAGCAGCATAATTTCTATCGATTATAAACAAAGATCAGGACCCTACCATGACATTAGCGCAAACCGCATCTAAAGCCCTATCAGATTTAGGGCTTGATCAATCACTTTTCCAAACAGGTGACCTCGTTGTCACAAGCCCGATAGACGGTTCAACCATCGGGCTGCTTGAAACTCACTCCACAACGGAAATCGATGAGGTCATATCGAAATCCACAACGGCTTTCCAACAATGGAAAACGATACCCGCTCCCCGACGCGGTGAGTTAATTAGGGTGTTGGGGAATAAACTCAGAGAACATAAAGAATCGCTAGCCACTATCGTTACTCTGGAATGCGGTAAGAGTTACCAGGAAGGATTAGGTGAAGTACAGGAAATGATCGATATCTGCGATTTTGCTGTCGGCCTATCTCGCCAATTATACGGTCTCACTATCACATCCGAACGACCAGGGCACCGTATGTCGGAGACATGGCAGTCGATGGGCCCTACCGCTGTTATTTCAGCCTTTAACTTTCCGGTTGCCGTGTGGTCGTGGAATACAGCTCTAGCTATTGTTTGTGGAAACAGCGTGATTTGGAAGCCATCAGAAAAAGCGCCATTATGCGCCATAGCCTGCCAAAAGTTGTTTGAAGATGCCGCACAGGAAACAGGCTCAATTCCAATGCATTTGTCGCAAGTGATTATTGGCCATGCACCAGCGGGAGCGCAGCTTGTCGCCGATAAAAGAATCCCAGTAGTCAGCGCTACCGGCAGCACCACGATGGGACGCAAAGTAGCTACAGTGGTCGCCGAGCGATTTGGACGTTCCATTCTCGAACTGGGAGGCAACAACGCGATCATCGTTTGTCCAACAGCCGATTTAACAATGGCTGTCAG
Source organism: uncultured Cellvibrionales bacterium (assembly GCA_913019905.1). GTDB lineage: Bacteria > Pseudomonadota > Gammaproteobacteria > Pseudomonadales > Dasaniaceae > Oceanicoccus. Next base: position 50,618 of record CAJVZD010000016.1, on the reverse strand, counting down.
GGCCATCTTATTTGGCGCAGTTGGTACCGCCGGACAACGATGCACATCGACAAGGCGTCTTTATGTCCACCGCGATATTTACCCGGAATTAATGGCTTCTCTTAAAAGTGCCTACAATAGCATTCGAGTTGGAGATCCGATGAATCCGGATATGCTGGTAGGACCGCTAATTGACGAGGATTCATATCTTCAAATGCAACGATCGCTAGACACCTGTGGCGGCGACGTTACTGGAGGCTCACGCACCTTATCAGACCAATACCCCGATGCCTATTATGTCAATCCAGCACTCGTCTGCCAGCCGGAAAATAGCGATGTTGTTAAGACGGAAACTTTCGCTCCTATTCTCTACGCTTTTCCTTTTGAGAATTTGCAAGATGCCATTGAGTGTCATAACGATGTACCCCAGGGGCTATCATCTGCCATTTTTACCAATGATATTAGAGAGGCGGAATTATTTCTCTCTGCCGGTGGCAGTGACTGCGGCATCGCTAATGTTAATATTGGAACGAGTGGGGCTGAAATTGGTGGAGCCTTTGGTGGCGAAAAAGAGACCGGCGGCGGCAGAGAGTCAGGTTCTGATGCGTGGAAAGGTTACATGCGAAGAGTCACCTCAACAGTTAACTATTCCGAGGACCTTCCCTTGGCCCAAGGGATCGAATTTAAGCTGTAAAAATACTTATTATGATTAGCGAAAATAACCAGCAAGACTTTTACCGCCAACTGTCTTTGTTAAACAGTAGCTTTGACGATATGCAAGCGGAATTGGAAATCACTGTTCGAGATCCTGCATTGGGAGTTGAAGGGTATGTGGTCGTATGGAATACCGAAATTTCTGCAGACGGGCCTCTACCCTATTGCGGAAAGGGAGGTACTCGCATTCGCGAAGGGCTAAGTCTGGACGAAGTTAGAATGCTGGCACGAACGATGGCTATTAAAAATGCCGCAGCAGGCCTACCCTTGGGTGGCGCAAAATCTGGTCTTAATGCGAATCCAAGAGAAGACGACTTCGAAGGGAAATATCGCCGCTTTGTGAAACTATGTGAGCCCTACCTGCATGAAAAAGGCGGGATATTCGGCGGCTTTGGATTCGACATTGGTGCCGCTCCTGAACACGCTATTTGGGCCTGTGAAACGCTCAACTCCCGCCGTTCGTTTACCGGTAAAACAGTCGCAATGGGAGGAACTAATTACGACGGAGAAGGCATTGCCGGCTTGGGTGTAGCCGAGGCTGCATCGACCCTAATTCATTTTTCCGACGCCGATATAGAGTCCATGAGCTTTGCGGTTCATGGCGTGGGTGCAATGGGTGCTGCCGTCATTCGATATTTTTCTGACAAAGGTGCGCAGCTCTCAGCGATTGGCGATCCGAAATACAAGGGTACTTGGCGGTTCGAAAAACCCTTGTCAAATAAGCTGTTAGATGCGCTGATCAGTCAGGATGTTTCAGCGGTTCAAGCGATGATATCCGACGAGGGCACTTTCATTAGTGATGAGGCAAATGATGTGTTATTTCAATCGGTTGATGTTCTATTTCCCTGCGCTTTACACAACGTCATCAACGCTGGAAACGCCAGGGACATTGCGGCTCGCTTTATTATTGAAGGAGCAAATAGCCCCTGTACAATGGATAGCTATCCATTGCTCTTTAAACAGGGCATTGAATTGATACCGGATTTTATTGCTAATTGCGGCGGTGTTATTGCAGCCTTCGTCGAGCTAAGTTCGACGCATGTTGGCGAAGAAAGTGACGAAGAGTCTTGCGACGACCAACAAAAAGTTATCGAAGCGAAGACCCTGACCCAGACGACCATCCGAGAAAATGTTGCCAATATCATCTCCCATTCTCGGCGGCTAAAATTACCACTACGGGACGTCGGTTTGTATATCGCCTTAAGCAAAATTTTGGACTCTGAAAAACCTGAAAATAGTGTGTAACTTGCGATACCTTCACGGTAGCGTAAGTCTATTGTTACAGCACTCCCCACGTTTTTCGGTTGATCGATTTCCGCCTGCCGAAAACAGCCGCTAGATTTGCTTATCGCGCCCTTCCCAATAGGGCGCTCGGACAAGGCGCCGCTGTATTTTCCCGGAGGGTAAGCGCGGCAATTCTAAAACAAAATCAATGCTGCGCGGCGATTTGAAAACGGCGAGATGTTCCCTAACAAATGAAATTAGTTCCTCCGCCATCGATGCGCTTTCTTCAACCCCCGCCTTGAGCTGCACGATGGATTTGACTTCTTCTCCCCACTCTTCGCTTGGCACACCGACCGTACAAACATCGGCGATTGCCGGATGTTTAAGCAAGACATCGTCGGTCTCTTGTGGATAGATATTTACACCGCCAGAAATAATGGTTTCTGCACTACGCCCGGTAAGATACAAGTAACCCTTGTCATCGATATAGCCCATATCACCCAATGTAAAAAAATCACCACTATAGCTTCCCGCGGTTTTTTCTTTATCATTGTAATACTCAAAGCGAAGCGCCGGCGCTTTGAAATAGATTGTGCCAATTTCACCCACCGAAACTTCTTCACCGTCGTCGGCACATATTTTATTTTCTGCCCCTTCAGGGGCCTTGCCGACACTACCGGGATTAGCCAGCCATTCTTCCGGACCAATAACATAACCGCCGCCCCCTTCCGTCGCCGCATAATACTCATAGACGACTAAACCCAGCCACTCCATCATTTTCTGCTTCACATGTACGGGACATGGAGCCGCGCCGTGCAATACATACCGCAAAGAACTAAGATCGTAACTGTTCCGCGTTTCAGCAGCTAATGCAAGAAGACGGTGGAACATGGTTGCGACCATATGAGTATGGGTTATTTTATGCCGTTCTATCAGCTGCAAAGCTTCTTCCGCATCCCATTTATCCATCAACACCACGCCCACACCCTTGCCAATAGGTAAGACGACATTAAAAGCAAGCGGCGCAGCATGGTAGGCTGGCCCCGGGCACAAACAGCAATCTGTCTCTGGATCGTAGGCCGCATCAATTTCGAATTGTGTTATCGGAATATTGATCACCTCGTCGACCGAAAGGCGATTGCGATAAACACCTTTGGGCCGTCCTGTCGTTCCAGACGTATAAAGCATCTGCGCGCCGATCTCGGGATTTTCGATATTTTCCTGGGACTCTCGATCCAACATATCATCGTATGATTCAAAACCTTCGATGGTGCCACCGACAGCCAACGCTACCTTTAGCTGGTCGCGGTTATACCTCAAGGCTTCAATAGCCGATTGATCACACTTAACATCACCGATAAATGCCTTTGCCTTTGAGTTTTCAACGACATACGATGCGTTGTCTCCCGACAAATGCCAATTAATCGGCGTTATCCGAAAGCCAGCTCGCAAGCATGCGTAATACGCTTCAATGAACTCAGGACGATTAACCAACAAAATCGCAACCCCGTCGTCAGCTTGTAACCCTGAAGCGCGCAATACCCCTACCAACTGATTGACTCGAGCGTTAAGCTCTGCAAATGTTCTATCACCGTATTTACTCTGTACGGCCATTTTGTCGGGACGTTCTTGCGCGTGAAAAGCCAATGTCATTCCGTAACCCTTGGTATTGTCGAGCGTAAGTTTCACGGGCATAATTTTCCTCCAGAGATTGGCATTATTTATTATTAATTAACTGTCGAATTTTCTTCTAAAAGAGAGTGCATCATCTTTACTCATTGCGCAAGAGGCGGGACTTATGTCTACACTGTAAATGTCTGATAATAAGATGTACTAAACACTTAGAGAATACAGGCGCTAAAAACATACCTCCAATGAATATAGTCACAAAGAATATAGTCACAAAGAATATAGTGACTGACTAATAGAACAGCCACAGCAATCACTCATCCGTCACGAGAATTTGGCTCCATTTTCAAGTACCGAGTAGAAATGGATGGGCGAAATCTTACGAAAATCGGCAGCAGTTCGTTCGTTTCTGTTATCGTTTTCAGCTACGGCACGAACAGGAAACAAGCAGAAATCTGCAACTTTACTATTAACCTTCTTGCAACGTTTATGGTGAATTATGAATATCGGATATGTCAACGTATTTGTCAGCGACCTCGAAAAATCGGTGGCGTTTTACCAACAAAAACTGGGATTAGAACTCGAAATGTCGGAACCCAATTTCGGCTACGCTGCATTTCACGCCGGCACAATTCGGCTCGGCTTAGCCGTTGCGGGCAGCGACCAGAAAAGCCTGATTGGCAGGCATACGGGCATAGGGTTATCAGTGACCGATCTCAATCAGGAGTACGCTACATTGCTTGAAAAAGGCGTGATTTTTTCAGAACCACCGACAAAACAACCCTGGGGAGGATTTATGGCGATAGTCGAAGATCCTGACGGCAATCGTTATTACCTGGATCAATATGAAACCACTCATAACTAGCGCCGAACCACAAACGCGTCATTGAGAGGGAACGGTTCGACGGTTCGACGGTTCGACGCCTCGACGCGCAAGTAGATTTTTCTAAGGTATTAGTCGTTATGGTTTAAATCAAACTCCCAAGATTGCCGCGTCGCTACGCTTCTCGCAATGACTCTATTTCTGGACGGAAACTCACTCGCATCTTGATGTTGTAGCCGAACGACACCGCTAGTGGATTATAGTGTTCACAGAACCAACTAGCGGCGGAGGAACACCACACTCAATTACCTCACTAGAGAATAGAAATATCACTCAGCACAACAAATAGCTCCGTAATTAGTTCTCCAAATAGGTTTACAAAAGCTGAAATGTTTCGACAGCTGTGATATTTTTTGCAGCCACTTCTAATATCAGGAAACTTTTTATGTCTGAATCAGATATTTTATTGTATCAGCAGGAAAATCATGTCGTCACATTAACAATGAACCGCCATGATACCCGTAACGCGATTTCGGACGATGAAATGATCGATGCTATCGAAGCGGCGTGCGCTCGAATCAATGCTGATTCTTCAGTGCGGGTCGCTATTATTACCGGTGCCGGAAGCGCTTTTTCCTCCGGCGGCAACGTTAAAGATATGCGCGACAAGGTAGGTATGTTTGGTGGCAATGCACTGGAAATACGTGACGGTTACCGCAATGGCATACAACGAATTCCGTTGGCCATTAATCAGCTTGAAGTGCCGATTATTGCAGCAGTCAACGGCGCTGCTATTGGCGCGGGCTGCGATCTTACCATGATGTGTGATATGAGAGTTGCGTCAGAAAAAGCCCTGTTTGCAGAGAGTTTTGTTAAAGTGGGATTGATCCCGGGAGATGGTGGCGCATGGTTTTTGCCTCGTGTAATAGGTTTATCCAGAGCCAACGAAATGGCATTCACTGGAGAACCGGTCAATGCCCAAACCGCCCTTAACTGGGGCATGGTTTCCCGCGTGGTTCCGCCGGAAGAATTGATGACCGCAGCAATGGAGCTGGCCGCGAGAGTTGCCGCCAACCCACCCAGCGCTCTTAGAATGACTAAAAAACTCATTAAAGAAGGGGAGCACTCGCGACTGGAATCCTTGCTGGAGCTTTCTGCTTCGCTGCAATCCCTCGCTCATCAAACAAAAGATCACGCGGAAGCAGTCGACGCAATTATCGAAAAAAGAAAGCCCGTTTTTACCGGTGAATAATTGTCAATCTGTAGCAAGAACGTAAGATAACAAGAACATGGGGGCAGGCCTGAACAATATTTCGATCAGTCAAACCTGCCCCCTCAAACGACTCCGAGTTAACCACTGTACATACCTTTAATCCTCTGATAGCCTCCCACACCAATAAAAGCTAACGACAAGGAGAAGACTATGGCAGTTAAAAAATTTCCCATTGAAGCAAGCCACATCATGATGTTTGCTCGCTCCGTGGGCGACGATAATGACATCTATTTTGACGATGAATATGCGAAGACGACCGAACCCGGATCCGTGATCGCGCCACCCACGTTTATGCAATCCAGTGCGCAGTTTGATCCCGATTACTTTCTAAGGCCCGCGATCGGAAAACCTTGGTTTGGATCGGGCAAAGAAGCAACGGGGCTGAAACCACAGACAGACGGTGAGAAATCCTCAGACACTAAAGGTGGCCTACACGCCGAACAACACTTCGAATACCATCGTCATCCACAGCCCGGCGACATTCTGACCGCAACGAACCTGCCAGGTAAAACCTGGGAAAAAGAAGGCAAAAGGTCAGGGAAATTGGTATTTTCTGAATCTATCACAGAATATCGCGATCAAAACGGCGAGCTCGTTGTTACCGCTAAAGGCGTCGGCGTACGTACCGAACGTCCTGTCGATCAGTAAAAGGAGAAATCATCATGGCGTTAAATGCGAACGATCTCACAACGGGTCAAACTCACAAAGCAACACTAGTCGAAGATCTTAAACGCACACAAATTGTGCAATATGCGGGTGCTTCCGGAGATTATAACCCTCTTCATACTGATGAGGTCTTCACCACCCAAGTAGCGGGTTACCCATCAGTTTTTGCCCACGGTATGTTAACGATGGGCATGACAGGGAAAATGTTGACGGACTATGTCGGCGACGGCAGGCTAACTAAATTTGGGGTTCGTTTTACGAATCAGGTATGGCCTGGAGACAACCTGGAAGCTTCTGCGACACTGGAAAACATAGAAGAGGTCGACGGCAATCAACTCGGGAATTTCGAAGTAATTACCACCAATCAAGACGGGAATGTCGTTTTGAAAGGATACGCACAAGCCCGCCTAGATTAAATTTTCTACATGTTAAACCAAGTCCTGTTAAGAGCCTATAATTAGGGGATAAATGAAAACAGGATTGTGTTATGAACGTATTAGAAATAAGTCACCGTATAGTCATCGCCGGCAGCCTTTCTGCCGCCCTGCTGCTCACCGCTTGCGGTGAGCAGGTCGAAGCTCCCATCCCAAAAGCTACCACCGACGCCGCGCAACACGAAAGTATGCAGCACGGAAAAATGGAACATAGTGCAGTCGAACACAGTGCAGTTGAACACAGTGCAATGCAGCATGAAGGCATGCAACATGTGGTAGCGACCCGCGATTCAGATGAAGCGGTTGGCATGCAAGTCGATGACTTTCAACTGCTCGACCATACTGGCGCTGCACAACGTCTCTATTACCATGACAACGCTCCGGCTATCGTAATAATGATTCAGGGGAATGGCTGCCCGATCGTTCGTAATATCATGCCATCAATGCATGCAGTCAGCGAAAAATACGCTGCACACGGCGTGAAATTTTTCTTGTTAAATTCTAACATCCAAGACAATCAAAAAAGCATTAGCAAAGAAGTCGCAGAATTCGGATACAAACTACCGGTTTTAGTTGACGAACATCAACTAGTGGGTGAAGCCCTCAACGTATCGCGCACCGCGGAAGTCTTTGTCATCGACCCAGTGACTCGTAAAGTGGTCTATCACGGCCCGATTGACGATCGCGTAACTTACGAGAATCAAAAAGAAAGTGCCGAGCATACCTATTTGGCTAACGCCCTCGATGCAGTACTAGCGGGCGAGGAAATCACTGAAGCCGAAGTCAATGCGCCAGGCTGCCTCATTAACTTTCCCGAAAAAACACAACGCTTACAACATGCCAACATTTCGTATCACGATACTATCGCGCCTTTACTGGAAGAAAAATGCGTCGGATGCCATCAGGCAGGTGGTATCGGCCCCTGGGCAATGACGAGCTACGAAATGGTTAAAGGCTTCGCACCGATGATCCGCGAAGTTCTTCGTACCGACCGCATGCCGCCCTGGCATGCTGACCCCAACGTTGGCCATTTTCTGCGAGATCGAAGCCTTTCGTCTGAACAAATCAAAACATTGGTACATTGGATTGAAGCCGGTGCTCCCCGTGGGGAAGGCGCCGACCCACTGACCATTCCGCGCGAGCCCCTCGTCGACTGGCCCCTCGGTGAACCCGATATAATTATCGACATTCCGGCATTCACTGTCGCAGCAACCGGACTGGTCGATTATCAGTACCCCGTCGTCGCCAATCCTCTTACCGAAGCTAAATGGATACGGGCAAGTACCGTAAAGGTGGGATCACGTGAAACCGTTCACCACGTATTAACAGGACTGTTAGAAGAAATGCCTGCCGATGGCAATGGCCAAAAAGTACAATCAAAGTGGGGCGCGCAGATAGCCGGTTATGCAGTCGGTGCAGAATCGCTAATCGCCAGGAAAGATATGGGCACCTATATGCCTACCGGTGGCGCTATCGGCCTGCAAATGCATTACACCAGTTATGGTAAAGAGGCGACCGATCAAACTCAAATTGGCTTGTATTTTTACGACAAAAAACCCGAACTCATGATACGCAATTCAGTCGTTATTGACGTATCAATCGAAATACCTCCAAATACCGCTTCACACGAAGAAGTAGCCTATTTGTCATTCCCTAAAGACGCAGAACTGTATTATGCGTTTCCGCACGCTCACTATCGTGGTCAATCCTCTACCCTGACGCTTTTAACTCCAGACGGTAAAGAAGAACTGCTACTGTCGTTACCCCGTTACGATTTCAATTGGCAACGATCTTATGAATTTGCCACCCCGGTCGATGTTCCTGCAGGGTCGAAGTTGGTCGCACGTTATACCTACGATAATACCGCTCAAAATCCGGCAAATCCGGCGCCTATGGAAAAGGTCTTTTGGGGCGAGCAATCACATGAAGAGATGTTATTTACTGCCATCAGCTATCGCTGGAAGGACGAAAATACCACCGACCAAAAGCCAGACTACGAGGAATTATTCCGTCGGGGTCAGGTATTCGGAATGATGGACGATAACCTAAACGATATTCTGGAACGAGATGAACTAAAGGGTTATGTCGGTAAGCAGTTGGCGGGTAATTTCGATCAGCTAGACAGAAATCATGACGGTGGAATAAGCCGCAAGGAATACGCGGTAACCGAGATGGCAAAAAATTAGACCGACTATACCGCGCCTTAGCAATGGAAAACCTCTAGCCCGAGAGCTATAAACTCTCGGGCTTTTTTGTGTTCACGCTTTTAAGTGGGTGCAAAAAAACTCAACCGCGCTGTGACCATGCTCGCGGAGTGCCCTACCCTAAGAATTAATTAGTCTAATGAGACTCACCCACCCGCAATAAAATGTAGAAAGTAAACATCCCCATCTGGCGGAATGACATCGAGAAAAGGGTCGGTAATAATCACTCCGTCGATGGCAACAGCCATGTTCGCTAGGGGACTATCTTTCAGCAAAGGATACCGCGACTCGAGTTCTTTGAGCATATCGCGATAGACGGTAGAGTTTATTTGAGTTTGCTCTTCTGCGGTGAATTTTTGCAATTCAGAAGAGAAATTGACAGTAGCCATACCACACCTAATACTAAATTTCTCTCAATCTTCTCGGGCGCTATATGACGAACTGGTTTTGTCATTGTCCGCACGAGAGTTTCCAGTGCCCAAGAAAAAAATGCTTTTCAAGCCAAGTTGTTTCAGTTTGCCCACAACCTACTGACAGAAAAACTGGGCAATGGCAAATCGAACACCGTCCACTTACTGAGACAACTTCACCACCAAATAGATCGTCAAACAAACCAATTTATTTGCATTTAAGGTAGGATAACTTCGATTAGACAGGGACCCTGCGTTCGCATCGCATCGAGGTACAAGTCGTTAAATTCCTCGATGGTTTCAGCACGATTGGCCCTAACGCCCATACCTTCAGACATCTTTACGAAATTCATATCGGGATTACCGATGTCGAGCATATCCAGCGTTTTCTTAGTCATTGATTGGGCACCCACTCTTGCCAATTCAACTTGTAATATCTGGTATTTTCGGTTCGCGAAAATAACAACGCAAACATCCAAATTCTCTCTCGCCATAGTCCATAGCGACTGAATGGTATACATTGCACCACCGTCACCATGTAAACAGATAACTTTCCTATCGGGACAAGCCACCGCGGCGCCGATTGATGTCGGCAGTCCAAAACCTATCGAGCCACCTGTTAGAGACAGCCAATCGTGCGGCTCACTGGTAGCGGTACTGATAAAACTACCTGCGCCTGAGGTGGCTGCTTCATCAACAACAATGGCATCTGTTGGCAAAAACTCGGCGACGGTTTGCCCTACAGTGAACTGGTTTAGCTCTCCACTTCCGGCACCCTGCTTCTGACGTTGTATTTTGCGCGGCGCTAGATCGCTCGCCGATAAGGCGGTACACAAACGTGTTAAGGCGTCCTCCGCATTTTGGTTGGCGTCGGCAAGTACATGTAGGTCACAGCCTTCAGGATAAAATTCACTCGCTTTGCCCGGATAGGCAAAAAACGCCACCGGCGCTTTTGTCCCGACCATAATAAGCTGTTCGGTACCCTTAACCTGTTCTGTCGCCTGCTCGGAAAAATAGCCCAATCTTTCTACTTCACAACGACCTTCTCCCCTCGGTAGGCGGGTAGTAAACGTATCACACATAATACGCGCGCCACTTACCTGGGCAATTTTATCGACAATACATTGCGATTTTTCTGTCAGCCCCATATTACCGAGTAAAATGATTGTCGGTTTTCCATTAGTTAACAAAGCGGCAGCATCGGTAACGCGGTCATCTGACACACAAGGTGTGGACGGTGCGTCCTCCCGTGGCAGGGGTTCGATTGAATCATCCCAGGCACAATTTGCAGGTATTATTAATGTCGCAATTTGCCCTGGCTGTACGTTGGCGGCCGTCACCGAATCAAGCGCGTCTCGAGGTAAAGATTCCGCGCTTTCAACGCTTTTCACCCAATGCGAAACAGGCCCCGACAAACCAACGATGTCAGATGTTAGAGGCGCGTCATACTTCTTGTGATAAGTGGCGTGATCACCAATCAAATTAATAATTGGCGAATTGGCTTTTTTAGCATTGTGTAAGTTAGCAGAGCCGTTAGACAAACCGGGCCCAAGATGTAATAGCGTGCATGCAGGCTTACCCGCCATTCGGCCATAACCGTCAGCAGCGCCAGTGCAAACCCCTTCAAACAAACCCAAAATCGAACGCATACCCTCTGATTTACCAATGGCGGCAACCATATGCATTTCCGATGTGCCGGGATTTGTAAAGCAAACTTCAACACCATTGTTGATTAAGGTCTGCAGCATACTTTCCGCACCATTCATTGTCCTGTACTCCCGCTAATTTAGTCGAAACTAAGAATCACCTACGCCGAATTTCCAAGCACACCCAGATGACTATTTTAATAATACAACGCTATGGCCTGTTCAGCACCGGCAATAGCGTTCTACTCGAGTTCTAAACGTTGTTTTGAATCACCTTCAGTACATTCACCGGCGAGCAAGGCAAATCGACGATAGGCGCTTTAATCGCGTCACTTACCGCATAAGCGGTTGCTGCCAGTGGTGGAATAATTCCCGACTCGCCAACACCTCTAACACCGTAGGGGTGAAGTTTATTCGGAACCTCGACAATGATCGCATCAATCATAGGCAAATCTGAAGCCAGGGGTATTCTGTAATCGAGGAAGCCGGCATTTTGTAACAGACCATCATCGTTGTAAATGTACTCTTCGTTCAGGGCCCAACCGATCCCCTGTGCAGCGCCGCCCTGGTATTGACCTTCTACATAACTCGGATGGATGGCTTTACCCGCATCTTGTACCGCAGTGTAGCGAATAACGTCCACCTTACCGGTGTCTGTATCCACTTCAACGTCACAAACATGTACGGCAAAACTGGGGCCGGCGCCGCGCGCATTAATATTGCCACGCCCGGAGATTTGTCCTCCCGTGCGATCAGCTCCAGCGCAAATTTGCGCAACGGTTAAGCGTTCATCTCCCGACGTATTGACGACTACACCATCAACCCACTCAACCAACTCAGCGTCAATATTCCACACAGCGGCAGCGCGTTGTTTGACCTGCTCTTTAACATCTTGTGCGGCTTTTATTATCGCCATACCAGTCGCGAAGGTCGTTCTACTTCCACCTGTACTTTGGTTATAAGCGACGTTTTCCGTATCGGCAACAATGGGTTTGAAATTCTCTGGAGGCATACCCATTTCTTCAGCCGCCATCAATTGCATTGACGCTCGTGAGCCACCGATGTCTGGAGAACCTTCAACAATAGTACCGGTGCCGTCTGGATTCATATTGAGAGTAACACTGGATTGCCCGCCTATATTGAACCAAAATCCGGAAGCGATACCACGCCCTTGATTGTTTTTTAGCGCTTCCTGGTAATGCGGTGAGTTTTTGGCGGCTGTTAAGCATTCGACTAGACCGACTGATTTGTATTTGGGGCCGTAAATTGCGCGGGTACCTTCAGTGGTCGCGTTCTGCAGGCGAATATCGATAGGGTCCATATTTAATTTTGCGGCTATTTCACTGACCACCATTTCTCCAGCGAAAGCGGCTTGTGGCGCACCTGGCGCTCTATAGGCCGCGACTTTAGGCTTGTTAACGACGACATCGAAACATTCAACATCCATGTTTTCAACGTCGTAAGGCGCGAAAATACACATTCCACCCAACATGGCGGGTGAACCCTTGAACGCACCCGCTTCATAATACAATTGCCCCTGCATAGCCGTAATCGTGCCGTCGTTTTTGGCACCTACTTTCACCTTACAGCGAGTCGCAGAGCCGGGGCCCGACGCCTTGAACACCTCCTCTCTATTCATCACCATTTTTACAGGTCGCCCGCCTGACTTACGCGATAATATCAGTGCAACAGGCTCGAGATAGACGGTTGTCTTGCCACCAAAACCGCCACCGATTTCACTCGCGGTCACCTTTAGCTGGCTAAGACTCATACTGAGTAATTTGGCAACACTCGCTCTCACATCAAAATGGCCCTGCGTGCAACACCAAATCATTGACTGGCCATCCTGGTCGAAACTCGCAACACAAGCGTGTGGCTCGATATAACCCTGGTGAACGGTCGGTGTATAAAACTCCCTTTCAACCACGACATCTGCAGCGGAAAAACCTGCGTCAATATCGCCTTTCTGAAAAGCCGAACGAACGGCTATGTTGGAAGCGTTAGCTGGTTTTTCGTCTAGGCCTTCCGTAAATAAATCGTCGTGCAAAAGCGTCGCTCCGTCGGCTATCGCATCGCGAATATCCATAACGGGCGGTAATAATTCGTATTCAATTTCCACCAGAGAAACCGCTTTCTCAGCGATCGCTTCAGTCGTGGCCGCTATGCCTAAAATCGCGTGACCGTCATACAAAACCTTGCCGTCTGCCATAATATTTCTGGCAAGATCCAGTGAATCAACAGAGCCTTCTCCGGCCGCAATTGCTTCAACGGAAACGCTGGGAAAATCCGCATAAGTCGTAATGGCCATCACCCCAGGTAATGCCTCTGCTTTTGATGTATCTATACGCTTAATCTTGGCGTGAGCATGGGGGCTTCTTAACATTTTCCCCCAAAGCATGCCTGGTAGCGTCAGGTCGGCACCGTAATTAGCCTTGCCGGTTACTTTATCAAATCCATCGGGCCTTATACTGCGTGTACCAATATATTTAAAGTCGTTAGTATCACTCATCATGCGGCTCCTCTCATGGTTTCTGCGGCATCCATTACGGCGCGGATGATTTTGTCATACCCGGTACATCGACACAGATTACCCGCCAAATACAATCTCGCTTCATCTTCAGTTGGATTGGGACTTTCTTTTAATAAGGCTTGTACAGAAACAACCAAGCCGGGGGTACAGATACCACATTGTAAGGCTGCATGCTCCAGAAACTTTTGTTGAATGATATGTAATTGATCTTTATCAGCAACACCTTCGATTGTGCCGATGACTTTTCCTTCAGCTTCTGCGGCAAGCACTAAACAAGAACAAACCAGACGGTCGTCAACCGTAATTGAACACGCGCCACAGTCTCCCGAGCTACATCCTTCTTTCGTTCCCGTGAGTTGTAACTCATTTCTCAAAACGTCTAAAACCGTTTCGTTGGGTTCACACAAAAACTCAACAGCGTCACCATTAACGATTGTATTTACATGAATTTTTGGCATTGTTATTCTCCTTTAACTCGTTCTGCTGCGATTTTGGCAGCTCTTTTCACCAGTACTCCAACCACATGCCTGCGATATTCTGCGGTACCCCGACGATCACTAATGGGTTTAGACGCCGCCGAGGCAGCATTGGCGGCCGCATCTAATGCAACATCGTCCAACATTGTACCAATCAGTGCTTTTGCCGCCTCGGGCACGAGCAATGCTGTGGTCGCGACCGCACCAATTGCCACTCGAGCGTCGGTGCAACAACCAGCGGAATCTAAAGTTATTCTCACTCCCGCACCTGCCACAGCAATATCCATTTCACTGCGTGGAATAAAGCGCAGATAGGCGTCACTTGTTCCTGGCGCTGGCAAGGCAATCTTTATTTGGGCTAGTAGTTCTCCCCGTCCCATGCAATTTGTCCCTACACCTGTAACAAAATCTTCAACAGCAATCGTTCGCTCCCCATCTGGCCCATGAATGATACATTGCGCGTTGCTAACGATTAATGCAGGAATGGTATCTGCCGCTGGAGACGCATTACATAAATTACCCCCGACACTCGCGCGCCCCTGAACCTGGGTTGAACCAATAAGATAAGCCGCTTCGACTAAACCTGGGAAGACCGCCTTAATATCCTTCCTCGCAGTAAACTCAGCGCAGCTCATCGCCGGCCCTAAACTCATTCCGGATCCATCGATGGTTGCGCTCGTCATATCTTTAAGACTTTTGATATCCAGAACCTGCAGCGGGTCACTGGACTGAGATTTTGATTGAATAATTAAATCTGTTCCCCCCGCCAGGACCTTAATATTTTTGCCTGAACTGGCCAGTATCTGCACTGCTTCGTCCAATGACTGAGGCATTTTATAGTCGGTTATTGCCATCGTTAACTCCTAAAAGCTTGAAGTAATAAATTAAACGTAAATAATTGCGTATGCCTTAATTTGGCAACGTAAGATGTATTTTCTATGCCGGGTGTCTGCAGAAAACCTGATGCCTGGAAAGTCGATTCCAGAAAACCCGACCCTTAAAAAGTCGATTCCTGAAAGTTTTGGCTTGGAAGCCCTAGTTTTGAAATCCATTTTCGGCAGATCAAAATAAGTGTAATTCTGGTGTGTTGATATCATGGCCAGAAAAACAACTTAGGTAATAGGTATTATCATTTATTCTAAAGCTGTTCGTAAAATTGCTACTAAAACCGATACTAAAATAACATTTAGAAAAACAAGCCGTTCCTTACCGATTTCATTCCTAGGCGTACCCGCTAGTGACAATGTTCTTGTCCGTGTTTTTATCAGTGCTTTAGTCACTGCTATTTTGTTGTTTTTTAGTAAGCCCAGATATCGCCAAACACCCAGCATTGTTACAGTTGCTGAAAATGTTTGCAAGCCTACCTTTCACCCGCTCAAGCAAACAGGAAAACGTCCTGTAGGCCCCATAAAACTCCAAGCGACTAATCGCAGAAGTCGACTTTAATCCGACAAATGTGCTGAATGGTTACCGAAGTCACAAACATACGACCACCTTGTATGGCCAAGTACAACAGGAAATCCCCGGGGAAAAAATAAGCGTACTACTTGATTAGTAAGCCAGACCTACTATATGGTTTGCTCTCAAATTTTTACATCGATCTGTCCATACATGGCTTAAACTAACCCATTTCACAAGGCGTTGATTGAATGACATATCCTCTGGAAGGCTTAAAAATACTGGATTTTTCACGGGTGGTCGCAGGGCCCTTTGCCGGACGAATGCTGGCTGATCTGGGTGCAGACGTCGTTAAAGTCGAACCGCCCGATGGCGATGTTACTCGCTACTGGGGTAAGAACATCGCCAATATATCCGGTTACTTCCACCATCAAAATGCCGGCAAACGAAATATCTGCATCGACCTTCGCGCAGAAGGCTCAACCGACCTGGTAAAACAATTGGTAAGCGAAGCGGATATCCTGATTGAAAATTACCGTCCCGACGTCATGCAGCGGCTTGGCATTGCTTATGAAGACCTCAAGCAAGTAAATCCCCGTTTAGTAATGCTGTCAATTTCCGGGTTTGGCCATAACGGGCCCGAGTCACGACGAGCGACCTATGCTCCGATAATCCATGCAGAGGCAGGATTAATGCACCGCATGGCAAAACGTAATAATGCACCATTAAACGGGCTTCCCTTATCGGTAGCCGATACCAATGCTTCGCTGCACGGACTCATCGGTATTTTGTCAGCGATTATCATGCGGGATAAAACTGGGCTCGGCCAACACATTGACATTGCCATGATCGATACGACGGTCGCGACCGATGATCAAATGCATTATGACCTCGACGGTTCGCAAGATACGGGACCGCTTGCGGACGAGATTTGGGAAATGCCCTTTGGCACCATGCTAATTACAACCGACTTCAGGCTCTTATTCCGGTTGATGGTCAGTGAACTAGGATTACAAGACCCGGCGACTGGACAGATGGCATTGGATGAAAAAATAAAGGCCCGGCGGGCGGCCGTGACAAAATTTACGACGACGCTCGACACGAGAGAAAAATTCGAAGATGCGATGAAAAAAGTTAATATCGCCTGGGGCGAGATTCGCGACCCTGCAAATATTGAAAAGCAGATAACCATTAAGTCGCGTGACAGCATTGTTCAAGTCGACGATCGAGCTGGCGGCACGAGACCGATCACACAATCCCCCTACCGTTTCTCTAATGCAGAAAGCGGTGTTCGGGGACCGGCCTCCCATCGCGGAGAACACAATACTGAAATACTTGAGCAATGGCTTGGGAATTCTAACGCTGAGATAGACAAACTTTCAGACTCTGGTGTCCTCATTTTCGATGCGGATTGGAAACCCGGATAAAAACTATCGGCCACTAATGCAAATATTCCAGCTGATATAGATCCATTTTCGTCAGGCTTCACCCAAATCAAAGTGAAACTTTATGACACCGAACCTAACAGTGCCACAATAGACCCAGCAAAATACATTTTACGAATCGAGTGGTTCCAGGCCACACCACATCGCTGTAAACAAAGCGATGGTATTGGTAATATTTTCAATCGACTTGATACTGACGGCCTCGTTGTAGCCGTGAATTCCCTTGGAAACAGGTCCGTAAACAAGGCAGGGCATGTTGTCGTACAGAACGAATACTCTCGCATCTAAATAAGCCAAAGACCCAAATGTGGTCAGGTCTCGAGCTGTCGCCGTGGAGTGCGCAACGGATAAAGTGTTTTCCGCATCACTCCCCTCTTTTAACTCGAAACCTTCTGCCATAAATCCGTTAAATTCAATTTCCGGCGGGCTGTTTGCCAGAAACAAATGTTTGGCCGATGAAGCGCGTAGAAAATCTTCAATTTCCCGCGCTGCCTGTTTCGCATTCTCTCCCGGATATAAAGCAGTTCTGACATCAAAGCTGCACCACGCTGGTACAGAGGAGGCCCAATCGCCCCCTTCAATTTTCCCTATATTGACATTAATAGGCTTCTCAAAGTCTGCAAAATGAGGATGATTAACCTTTAAGGCATTGCGAGCCTTTTCATATTCCTTAAGCTCGGCGATTAAGAATATGGCGGCATCAATCGCATTTTCGCCGCTTCCGGCGGCGGCTACGTGAACCGGGTGACCTTTTACATGGACCCGAAACCAGATAACCCCAACCGATGATCTGACCAGCCCTTCGTCTTCCGGCTCGGGAATAATCGCAGCGTCAGCGGTATAGCCACGAACAAGCGCTGAAAGAGCCCCATTGCCAGTACATTCCTCCTCAGTCACGGATTGTAAATGAACCGTAGCTGCGGGCTGATATCCCAGTCTCTTTAATGCGTCCAATGCAAATATATTGGCAACCAGTCCCGCCTTCATGTCGCCACTACCTCGCCCATAAAGCCAATCGCCTTCGATATGTGGCTCAAAAGGAGGCTTATCCCACATGTCGTGCGGCCCCGTTGGAACGACATCCACATGACCGTTTAGTATGAGCGAACGACCCTTCTCCTCGCGCGGGCGATGACTACCAACAACGTTTATGGCGTTATCGTAGGAAACATTCACCGGAGAAAAACCCGGGTGATTTTCGATACTGGCGACATCAATGGCCCATCGGTCCATTGCATAACCCCGAGATTGTAATTCTTGATAGAGAAAATCCTGAGCCGTGTGCTCCTGTCCCCGTGTAGAGGGCTTTCTGACCAACTCCTGGGTAAATTCAATTTGTTTGGCCATGCCCTCACGAACCGCCATGCGAATCTTTTCGGCGAGCACCTCATCAATTTTGGGTTCAAATGCCATATTACTGAGCCTTTTCCATTTATTATTAGATAGCGACTTTTTTTCTTTGTGATTCGTATAATACCGCCAACGAACAATTTATCAATGGTCAAACACTAGACAATATTTGGGTCGTACTTGTCATTTCTACCTGTTTTCTTAAATAAGAGTTATCTTAAATAAGAGTTTCCTAAATCAAGATTTTCTTAAAAAAAGCAAAGTTATCTCGTTAGCTGTAAACTGACCGTTATTGAATGCTGTTATCTAAATGTCCAAGGTAATCTCCGACGGTAATCACACGGTCTCCTCTTTTCAGGTAGAGTAACGGATTCCAAGCATTCAGTGGTTTGAAAATGACTCCTCCCGCGGTTCCACTGAGAAGGAGCGTGCCCGCAGGAATATTTTTGTGAGGAAGAAGCGCCACTTTTTCTGTAGCGCGAAAATAGTCATGTTGTGCAGAAACAAAAGACTCGCGAACTATATCTGTTGGCGTCAAAATCATCTCTTTAGCAGCAACGTTTTGTCTCATATTTTGGTTAACATACAACTGAA
This sequence comes from uncultured Cellvibrionales bacterium, assembly GCA_913019905.1. Classification (GTDB taxonomy): domain Bacteria; phylum Pseudomonadota; class Gammaproteobacteria; order Pseudomonadales; family Dasaniaceae; genus Oceanicoccus. The sequence goes on along the minus strand of CAJVZD010000016.1, from coordinate 31,823 downwards.
AACTAATATCGCGATAAAATTCAGGGCTGCGCGGTATGACCAGTAAATACCCCACGGTCAAATACCCTGATTTTCCTTTTGCCGATGCGAATCCGGTTAAACCCATGGCGCCGCCGAGATCAATCTCCTTTAACAGTGTCCATCGATCGGTATAATCGTTACACAATATGAGGCCCATCGTGACACGCGAGCTTGATTCTTCAATATCCGCCATTGGCACAAAACAAATCTCCGCTTCGTAGTCGAGATGAGTACTACTATCTGCGTCTACGCTGGCGTTCCAATTGGTCGCTCGTGCAAGTTTAGGAAAAAGAAACGGAGGATCATCAACATAGACCTCTTCCGCGTGATCTGCGTAGTTTGTTCCAGCCGCGACATGTGGAAAAGTGAAGTCCATCGGCCGAACGAGCTTCCCGATAGGCACCGAGATAACCGCAGCTGATGCCGATGCCGATGACAGTGTCTTTTTTCCGGAAGCAATGGCTAAAAGCGCATCGTAACCCACCGCATTGTAGAGACTACGAGGATCAAGAACAGCTGTGCCATATACCGATGAAAGATCTAAACCGTGCACCATGCCATCAGCCGTATCGGTGACTAACAGTACTTTAATGGTTCCGGCATCTTCGTATCTGGCAAAAGTCAATGCAGACTCGAATGGAGCAATTTCGAATTTTTGTTGGTATTTCTGCGACAGTCTTTCATCAAACAAGGGCCGAGAAAGATAAAGACTGTAAATCATGACACCGAGAACGACAGCCAAGGTGAGTAACGTTATTCTGTTGATTACTTTCATCGTAAAATCCGTTGTCCTAAATTATGAAAACGTGTGTAAGCTCCGTTCTAACTGAAATCGAATCGCCATCAACATGGGTTTAATCGGCTAGTGCCCGTCCCAAAATAGCAAAATGTCGCCACTGCTGAAAGCAACCCTGCTGGATCAGCGCCAATAACCAGCAGCTGAGCATTATGACGCTTTGTCATAGTAATTTCACGCCAATCTAAAAATGAGAGTAAATACAATTTTGAATTGCATGTCAATTAAATAGTGTTACTATCTTCCCATGACCAGACACTTTGAAATTCGGGCCCGTGGCGCTAAAAAACGACAACGAACACGAGGCAGCTTGCTAGATAGCGCCGTAAACGTATTCGCTCGACAGGGAATCAGCAATGCCAAAATTAGCGATATTACCGAAATAGCTGGCTTGGCAAACGGCACTTTTTATAATCATTTCAAAGACAAAGATGAACTCGCGTTGCAAACTGCGCTGGCTATAATTTTGGAAATTGCCAGTGGCATAGATCAGTCCATGGGAAATATCAAAGATGCGCAAACACGTTTGGTTGTCGCAACAACGCAATTTCTGACCACTGCAACCAAGGCAAAGGACTGGGGGCTGGTCTTAGTCGATGGATATCATCAACTACCAAAAAACAAAATCGAAACCGCTGTCTATTTAAAGGCCGACATCCAACTCGGCCTCGATCAAGGCGTGTTTGACACTACTCTCGACAACGTCCTGTTAGACCAAATCGCCGCGTTAATCATGTCCTCCTTAAGCTTGCAGCTGGCAACAGGTATTGATAAAAATGTTAGCAAACGTACCTGCCAACACATCCTGCAAATATTGGGGATGTCGACCGCCGATGCGATTAAATCAGTGCGTCTTGCTCAGCCGAAACTCGTCGGCTTACAGCTATAAGTATTCAATTAAATCTCAGCGTTATCGGGGAAAACATATGCGCCTTTATCACAACTCATTATCAAGTTGTTCGCAAAAAGTAAGAATGGTTCTTCATGAAAAGAACTTAGCTTACGAAGATAAGCTGATTGACTTGCAAAAAGGCGAACAATTTTCCAGCGAATATATCTCACTCAATCCTAATGCGGTTGTACCCACACTCGAAGATAACGGCATCGTATTTATCGAATCGACGCTCATTAACGAATATCTTGATGACGCCTATCCACAAATCCCACTGAAACCGGAAGCTGCTGCAGATAAGCACAAGATGCGGCTGCTCTGCAAAAAGATTGACGACGCCTTACACCCTGCGTGCGGAATTATTACCTATGCGATTGGCGCCAGACCCTCACTATTGACTCGCCCAAAAGAAGAAGTAGATGCACTAATTGAGCAAATACCTAGCGCCGCTCGGCGCTCTATACGACGTTCTGTCGTAGATAATGGCGTGAGAGCGCCCGAATTCAGAGACGCGATGCTGACACACAGATCGATGTTTGATCAGGCGAACGAGCTGCTAGCAGACAATGATTGGTTAATGGGGCCTGCATTCACATTGGCGGACTGTGCATTGATGCCCTATGTACTGAGAGCATGTCATTTGGGCCAAAACGCCGAAGTTGATTCTCGGCCAAACCTTAAACGCTGGTTTGACGCCATTCAACAAAGGCCCGCATTTAATGAAGCGGTGACCAAGTGGACACCGGCTCCCCTAATCGCGGCATTTAACAAAGCCGGACAAACGGTGGCCGCTGACATCGACGAGGTGATGTCCAAATTGCCTTAATGAACGGATAAAGTCCCCATAAGCGAACAAACGGGACTGTTCTGAAGATAACTCTGTTTGGCAGAGGCCATACAAGACAGGACAGGACAAACACTTCATCAATGCCGCGAGACACTCTCTGCCAGAATCCGGCTCGCTTGAAATGCAAACATTATGTAAAAGCCTGTCGGAGTCTTACTACCCAGCGAAGATAAGAAATAACGGCGGCCGCAATGCAAAGTAAACTAGCAGCCGCTACAACAACACCTAGTGAGCTTAGCTCAGACAACGCCCCCATAATGATTACACCCACCGCAGGTGCACCGCGAAATATTAAACCCCATAAACTCATCACTCGGCCTCTGACTTCCTCCTTTACCGTATGTTGAATCAAAGTTTGGGTACAAATACCCGTTAAGCTAACGGCCATTCCCATAAACAACAGAATAACGAGTGACAAATAAAAGTTGTCGGAAAGACCAAATAAACAGCCCGTAATCCCGCAGGCCAAAAACCCAACCAAGGCGATGATCGGTAATCTCGCGGTGCTATTAAACTGCGCTAAGCAGATACCCCCCAATAGCGCGCCAATTCCCATTGCCTGAGTCATTAATGCCAGGCCAATTGCTCCTCGTCCAAATACCCCGTCCGCAAACCCCGGCAGCAATTCGGCAATCGGTTTACTAAACATGGCCACCGCCAAAATTATCAGAATAATAGCGCGAATGACTGGGTGGCCACCGGCGTATCTCACGCCCTCCCAAATATCAGTCAAAATATGGGAGTCGCTGACGGTCTTGACGGCATGTAGGCCTGTCGGAATCGAATACATAACAAGAGCCATAATCCCGTAGGTTAAGCCATTAACAAGAAAAGTCAGGCTAACGTCTGACCACGCTATTAGAGATGCCGCAATCATTGGACCGACGAAACGAGCCGTATTAAATAGCACAGAGTTCAACGCGACTGCAGCCGGAACATCCTCGGATTTAACCAACATGGGAACTAACGCTAATCGAGCCGGTAATGCAATACTGGACGTAATACCCAACCCCAAAGACAGTGTGAACAATAGGTAAATGTTCATTGCATCGATAAATACCAATACAAAAATCAAGGTCGCAATCAGCCCCGAAACAAGTTGATTGCGCAAGAGAATATTTCGGCGGTCATATCTATCTGCCCAGACTCCAGCAAAAGGCCCAACAATTAAAGCCGGAAAGAGGTCTGCAAACGCTATGGCGCCCAGCCAGAATCCGGATTGCGTCAACTCCCACGTAAGCCAGCCAATTCCTACTCTCTGTACCCAAGCGCCCAACAGGGAAATACCGTTACCAAAAACATAGCGCCGAAACAGCGGATTGCCCAGTACTGGAAGAATGCTTGCCATGTCGACCCTTTATTAACTTTTCTTGTACCCTACAATACGCTGATTAAGCCTCGAACTTAAACAAACAGATTAAAAATCTATTGAATCGCTAATAGAAATTATCGAAGTTGTGAGTTTCCGGCATCTAATTTAATAAAGAAGTTTGGCGCGTACATCTTTTAAATCGACTAGCAACAGTGGCATACTAGCTGCGCAATTTTCTTGGATTCTGAATCGGGGAATAAATAGAAATCAACAAGCCAAACTTTCAATCGTTATATGCAGGCCAATTACGTGTCTGTGATAGTCACTCCCTGGAGTTTATTGCAAATTCTCGGAATTACGTAAAGAAAAATCTTGATCAAAAACTAATAAATACTCCGAACATAACTCAGCAGATAAACCAACAGAAAACCCAATAGAAAACCCAATAGAAAACCCAGTGACAATTCAATCCACCTTCTAATACAACAATGAGGCTGCTCATGTCTGACAATGAACGCGAATTCGAAATCATTTTATGGGGCGCCACCGGATTCACCGGTCGACTCGTCGCCGAATATCTACATACCAAGTACGGCAATGATGAAAAACTCCGCTGGGCCATAGGCGGTCGAAGCAAGCAAAAACTGGAAGCTATATCTGCAGAGATAACAGGTGATAAAGACGGTTTAGCCATCGTGGTAGCCAATAGCAACGATGACGACTCCTTAAAGGCGCTAACTGCCCGAACTCAAGTTGTCTGTACGACGGTAGGCCCATATGCTTTATATGGGTCTTCTTTGGTCAGCGCATGTGTTGAGAATGGAACTCACTACTGCGATTTGACGGGAGAGATCTTGTGGATGGATAGAATGATCAAACAGTTTCAAAGCAAAGCTGAACTGTCAGGTGCTCGTATCGTTCATACCTGCGGTTTCGATAGTATACCCTCGGATATGGGTGTCTATTTTTTGCAACGACAAATGCAAGCGATGTATGGTGTTGCGGCTCGCCATATCAAATACCGGGCTAAATCTTTTTCAGGAGGATTCAGCGGCGGCACAGTCTATAGCATGATCAATATGCTGGAAGAGGTACAAAAAGAACCTGCACTTCAACAAGCGCTTGATGATCCCTACCTGCTGAATCCGGAAGGCTCTTATCGTGGTGGCGATGTCAACGAACAAAACTCAGCCTTTTATGATGATGATTTTAAAAGCTGGACATCCCCGTTTCCTATGGCCCTTATTAATACGCGAGTTGTGAGAAGAAGCAACGCCTTAATGGACGATGCCTACGGAAAAGATTTTAGGTACGACGAAGCGACTCTTTCGGACTCGTCAATAAAAGCTCGTGCGGCCGCTTTCGGGAGCCTAGCCATGATGGGCTCCATGGCAATATCACCGATTCGAAAAATGCTCCACAGTTTTTTACCCGCACCAGGACAGGGACCCTCTAAAGACAAACGTGAAAACGGTTTTTATGAAATACACCTGCATGGTGTTCATCCCACCGACCGAGCCAAAGACCTACGCGTTATTGTAACCGGTGATATGGACCCGGGTTATGGATCTACTTCCAAGATGTTAGCAGAATGCGCTGTATGTTTAGTTAAGGACAATATTCAGGTAGGAGGAGGATTCTGGACACCCGCCTCGGCAATGGGCGATAGCCTGTTAGACCGATTACAAGATAATGCAGGACTGCAATTTACCGCTGAAATGTGACTGCAATCGCTAGTTCCTATCACAGGATTCTGTGCCAACTGCACAGAATCCCAACAGCCATGCCCATCAAGAAAGACCCTATACTGTCCAGCCACGCCACGAATACCGATAATTTTTGTCCCTACAAATACGCCGTTTTTCTTCGGAAAAAAACCTAAACAGAGGGCATACATACAGACATACAAACAAAATGAAATCGATGTTAGTAAGGAGGAAGAAGACGACGAAAACCATGCCCCAAAACAATCGTCAAAAAAATTAAATTACGAAGAAAAACCACGGGACCAACAATCAGAGGAAATCCCACCACTTCTTCACCGCTGGCGCCTAACACGATTTTCCGCGACTGCTTTTTTATACTCCTTTTAGAAATTGGCCAATCGACAACGGCGTTCAACTGCTTGGAAAAATGATTCCAATTGGTAATCCTTCCTCCCAGTATCCCGCCCAATATTGCAGCGGTCGTGTCGGTATCGCCACCGAGCAGAATGACCGAACGTAGACTCTCGAGAAAACCTTCCTCAGATTTTAACGCCAGGAAAAGAACCACAGGGACGGTATGGTAAATGTAACCACTCACCCCTTTTTCCAACTTTAGCTCTTTTATCAAGTAGTCAAGACCAACCGTTTGTGAGCCCTTTTCTATGGCGCTAGTAATCATGCCTAACAAATCGTTAAATTCTTTTAGGTCGTGATCCGGTATGTCTATTGTCAGTTGACTAAAACTTGTTTTGAATGCGAGAACATTGCCGCGGGCGTCGGCACTCTCCCTATTTTGCGATAACTGATAACTTAAGCAGGCAACCGCCAATGATCCAATATACGCTTTTATATCAGAGTGGGTTAACTCGGTACTGGCACGTACGTAGGCTTTCAGTTTTACTTTATCGTGCCCAAACAACACGCCCAACACCGGTGACCGCATCGCTGGCCCATTCCCCGCGGAATAGACACCCGATTTGGAAGCGGGAAAACCTAACCACAGTTTTATGATGGATCGACCTGTCGCCATACCAATACCCGCGGGTAATCTAAGCAACCACCATCTCAAATACCAGGATAATTGTGTTTGGAACTTATTGACATCATCCGGGTACAATGCCGCCGCCTGGCCAACAAAGAGCGCGTGCTCGGTATCATCGGACACCATCCCGCAGTGAAAAAACAAACTCTGTTGTAAATCTTCAGGCATAAATTTATTCACTCTACCGGCAGACAAACCTTCGTAAGGCAAACCAAGACTGTCACCTAACATAAGTCCCAATAGGCACCCTTCTACTGATTTTCCGTCAACCATATCCGCTGTCCGTTAGTAAATAGTTCAATCAACTTCTGATCAGGATCTACGTTTCTTTTCTGGAAAAAATCTCGAAATGCATCAACTATTTTTATTTCGAGTCTTGTTAGATCTTTGAATGTCATTCGCGTAGCCATCAGCTTCCGCACTATCTCTTCACTATCTCTTCACTATCAGAAATGCTATTTGTGGGTGCAGAGAAACTAATAATGGCTGGGATCTCGACCACGACCAACAAGAAAAACCACCATTTAAAATCTATCGGCGCGACTCCCAATCCAGCCAGAGCAAAAAAAGTACCCAAAAAGGCCACTCCAGATATTTCGTGATTAATACTGTGATTTTTGTTTCGTTGATTTAGAAACTGCCTACTCACATTAAAAACAACAATATAAAGGGATATACAAAGTAACACCCCCGCCATTATCCAGTGTGGCAAAATCTCCTCTTTCACAAAATTCCCCTCAATGATCCCGACATACACCGAATCTGATGGAGACCTAAAATGGTCAATGACTTATTGGCGTAAATGTCATACCTTTAGATTAACTCATGAACCGGATAAAACAATTTCCAGTCATATTTATATCGACGCAATATCAAGCTCAGCATTCGTAGCATGAAGATCTCCTATCCGAAACCCAATCGAATAAGGTGAACCAAGAGATATGATAAAAGCAAAAGGGAGATTACTGCTTTACTACCTTAAGCAGCTATTACCGCCAGCGACTATGTTACTGCTGCTAATGGTGAGCGGACCCGGCTTGTGGTTTTTCCTGGCAATTCCCTTACTCGCCAGTATCTATAGCGCGATCGGAGGATGTCTTTTTGTTTTATTGAATGCACGAAAGATACGAAAAGAACGGAAAAGCAACGCCCTACTCTTGCGCCCGGCATTGACCATTTTCTTTGGAGCTATTGTCATGATAACTGCAGTCACAAGCTACAATGAAGCAAAGTTTCAAGCGAGAGAAATAGCACAAACCATTCACGAAATATGTAATAGAAAGGGCAAATGTCCAGAGACACTGCCCTACCAATCATTAGGCATGAGAGAAAGCGATAATGAAGATAAGCTGAGAAGCAATGTGGGGACTATGAAAACCTATCCCATTTTCTATTCTAAAGATGGCGAGTCCTTTGAACTATTCCTATATCGTGTCGGCGGTACAGGACATACGTATCGCGGTGGTCCAGACGAAGACCTGGTTGTGCGGTAACCCTCAGATAGGGCGTTCAGTAAGGAGCAGTATTTACAGGGTCAACATTTACAAGGTCAATAGAAATCTTTGATACCTGCGGCATGTCATGTTCGCCGCCTCTCTCAATGATAAAAATCAAATGAACGGCAGCGCACACTGATACCCCAGGTTTTATCTTCCCCAGCAGTTTTTATCCCCGCGCAATAGCTTTTTATTAGGCCGCCTTTTTCTTTTGTAAAGAATCGCGAAGAATATCTTCCGCTAAGGCATCCGCTATGTGACTGGTCGACTTCGCTTCCGTTTCTGAACGCTTAAAGATCTCCAGTAAGGTTTTTTTGATACCTAAAACATGGGCTTCTATTTTGTCGGTATCCCGAATATCCTGCGATTGGTAGTATACATCGATGATTCCCCCTGAATTAATGACGTAATCAGGCGCATAGAGAATACCGCGCTCCAACATTACATCGCCCATTTCGGGAGTTTTCAGTTGATTATTTGCTGCTCCAGCGACGATTTTTGCTTTTATGGAATCAATCGACTCGCTATTAATTGCGCCTCCCAACGCGCAGGGGGCGAGCACATCTACATTCGCGGAAAAAAGTTCGTCTAAACGCAATTCTGTTACACCAAAATCATGGACCACACGCTCGATGTTTTTAGTGCTAACATCCGACGCGAAAACTTTTGCTCCGGCTTTAGTTAACATTTCCACCATGTGATAGCCGACATTACCAACTCCCTGCATTGCGATTTTCATCCCCTTCAGGTCAGAACCATATTTGTATTCGACGGCGGCACAGATTCCCTGGTATACGCCATAAGCTGTTATCGGAGAAGGATCTCCACCATGCTTTTCGTGTTCAATCATGCCCGCAGCGTATTGAGTTCGCTCTGCAATGACGGCCATATCGTCGACGCTGGTTCCTGAATCTTCCGCGGTGGTATACTGCCCGCTAAGACTCTCAATAAAGTCTCCCATCGCGAGTAGCAGGTCGCGACTTTTATCGCGCCTAGGATCACCGATAATGACTGACTTTCCGCCACCGACCGGCAGACTTGCTAAAGCAGACTTGTAAGTCATACCGCGCGACAAACGTAATACATCGCTTAGTGCGGCATCAGAGGTACTGTAAGGAAACATTCTGCACCCACCCATCGCAGGTCCCAAAATATCATTATGGACTGCAATGATAGCTTTGAGCCCACTTTTCGGATCGCTTTTAAAAGCGACCATCTGATGATTATCAAAATCTGCATGATCGAAAACGGACATTAACGTACCCTCTTTTTAATTATGGGAAAGTCTACACATGATTTAGGCTGCCTCTTCGGCAATCGTTAGTACCTCGACAAATTGACCACGCAATTGCAGTAAAAGCTGATTTTTACGGGCGGTCATTGCTTCAACACTTTTTTCCTTCACGTGACCATAGCCACGAATTTTTTCTGGTATACCCGCCAACTCAACAGCGACGTCGTAATTTTCGGGCGTTAGCTTCTGAATAATTTCTTCAACAGATGTCTCGTAGTCGCTAATGAGCTGCAATTCTTCGCGTCGTTCTTTCAGGTACGAAAACGGGTCGAGGAAGGATCCGCGAATCACTTTTAATCGAGCTAATAAACCGAACAGAAACAACATACTGTGAGGTAATTTCCGTTTGATCGGCAGTCCCGTATTGCGATCTTTTTTCGATAGTAACGGTGGCGCCATATGAAACTCGAGCTGAAAGTCACCTTCAAACATAGCCTCTATTTTTGCTTTGAAATCTCCATTACTATAGAGACGCGCCACTTCGTATTCGTCTTTATAGGCTAGCAATTTATAATAAAATTTTGCGACCGTTTTACTTAATGCATGGTTATTTTCCGAGCCGTCACTGTCTTCTTTATCTCGTATTTTCTCTACTAAAGAGCGGTAGCGCTCAGCATAATTCACGTTCTGGTAATCAACGAGACGCTTAAAACGATCGGACACAATCTCTTCCAAACTGTCCAGAGCTTTAAAATCATTCTTAACGTTTGCCAGTTCGATAACTTTCTCAATATTGACAGCAGCTCGACGCCCCCAGAGAAATGCATCTCTATTAAAGTCGATGGCAACCGCATTTAACTCAATGGCATCATTCATCGCTGAGTAAGATACGGGCAAAAAGCCTTTTTGACAGGCGTAACCCAGTAAGAAAATGTTTCCCGCTATGGAATCACCGAATAAAGAAGTCGCAATTTTTGTTGCATTGATAAAACTAACTTTATCTTTACCTACCTCTTCTCTAATTGACTGTTTCATACTCTCAGCAGGAAACACCACATCGGGGTCACTGGCAAAAGACGCTGTAATTGCCTCAAAATCGTTGACAATGGCGTGACTGCGCTCGACATTAACTTTGGCAAGAGCCTCGTCATCGGCACCGACCACTAAATCACAAGCAATCAGTAAATCAGCGTCTCCGGCAGGGATACGAACCGCATTAATGGCAGATTGTGATTCACCCACTCGAACATGACTCACCACGGACCCGAATTTTTGTGCAAGGCCGGTCTGATTCATCGTCGCACAACCTTTACCTTCAATATGTGCGGCCATCGCTACAAGAGCGGTAACAGTCAGTACACCTGTTCCTCCGACTCCGGCAACGACTATATTCCAAGGCTGTTCATCAATCGGCGCCATCACCGGTTCGGGAAGATCAGAAAAGTCGGTGTCACTGCCATTATGTGTATCGGCTAACCTGGTCTTTTTCAGCTGCCCGCCAACCACGCTGACAAAACTCGGACAAAAGCCTTTTACGCAAGTAAAATCTTTATTGCAGGCGCTTTGGTCTATCTGTCGCTTACGACCCAGCTCTGTCGCAAGAGGCAGCACAGATAAACAGTTAGACTGAATATTACAATCCCCACACCCCTCACAGACTTCAGGATTTATGACCACCCGTCGGGCCGGATCTTCAATCAAACCTTTTTTTCGCCGACGACGTTTCTCGGCAGCACAAGTCTGTTCATAAATAAGAACGGTAGTACCGTCGATCTCGCGCAATTCCTTTTCAATCGTAATCAAATCATCTCGATGGTCTATGGTGAGTCCTTTAAAGGATTGAATACTATCTGTATGATTGTCGGGATCATCAGACACCACCGCTATACGTTTGACGCCTTCTCCTCGCAGTTGGAAAATCATTTTTTCAACGGATATTTGCCCATCTAAAGGCTGCCCGCCCGTCATCGCTACCGCATCGTTATAGAGAATTTTATAAGTGATATTCACGCCGGCCGCGATCGTCTGTCGGATCGCCAACAAACCGGAATGAAAATAGGTGCCGTCGCCCAAGTTTTGGAAAACGTGTTTAGTTTTAGTAAACGGCGCTTGTCCAACCCACGAAACCCCTTCGCCACCCATTTGTGTGAAAGTCTCAGCTTTGCGGTCCCCTTTTTCCCAGGTTCCCATATAGTGACAACCGATACCGCCGAGTGCCCGGCTTCCTTCCGGGATTCGCGTCGATGTACTGTGAGGACAGCCGGAGCAGTAGTGAGGAGTCCGTTGTAGGTGTGTTCTTGCCTTCGCGAGAGACTTTTCTTTTTGATGATAAAATGCCAGACGTTTATCGATCATTTCATCGTCGTAAAAACGCTGTATTCGCGATGCAATTGCTCTCGCAACAGTGGCCGGGGTCAGTTCGCTCAGGTTCGGTAGCAAGTCCTTACCGTTTTCATCAAACTCACCAATGACTCTCGGACGACGACCTACCGGCCAGTTATAGAGCTGACCGGTCAACTGGTCTTCAAGAATTGAACGTTTCTCTTCAACGACTAGAATCTCTTCGAGTCCGTCGGCAAACTGGTGGGTACTAACCGGTTCCAGCGGCCAACTCATACCAACTTTGAAAACTCTCAATCCGATATCCGCCGCTTTTTTGTTATCAATACCGAGGTCTTCCAATGCTTGCATGACATCTAGATAGGCTTTCCCGGTGGTAAATATCCCCAAACGCGGTTTTTCGCTATCGATAACAACCCTATTGAGATTATTCACTCGGGCAAATTCGCGAGCCGCATATATTTTGTATTTGTTTAGACGCTCTTCCTGCGCTAAGCCGTTATCGGGCCAACGGGCATGCACTCCATCCTCGGGCAACTCAAATGAGTCAGGAAGAACAATATTGACTCGGTTCGGATCAATTTCTGCCGAAATTGCCGAATCCATGTTTTCAGTAATGGCCTTAAGGGCGACCCACGTTCCGCAATAACGAGAAAGTTCCCATCCATAAATACCCAAGTCCAACACTTCCTGAACATTCGATGGATTAAGAACTGGAATCGATGCGCCGATAAACATATGTTCCGACTGATGTGGAATGGTCGAAGATTTGTTCGCATGATCATCGCCAGCTACCGCTAAGACACCGCCGAATTTGGAGGTCCCAAAGGCATTCGCGTGTTTAATGACATCCATGCTCCGGTCTACACCGGGACCTTTTCCGTACCACATTCCAAAAATGCCGTCGTATTCAGCGCCTTCGAACAAATTCACCTGCTGACTACCCCATACCGCAGTAGCCGCGAGATCTTCGTTCACTCCAGGAAGAAATTTAATATCGTGTTTTTCGAGATATTTCTGCGCCTTCCACATAGCTTGATCGACGCCACCTAAAGGAGACCCTCGATAACCGGAAATAAACCCTGCGGTCTTCAGTCCTCGGTCGAGGTCGCGCTGGTGCTGCAGCATCGGTAAGCGCGCTAAGGCTTCGATACCCGTCATATAGGCTCGAGTTGTATCTAAAGCATACTTGTCGTTCAGTGAGACTTTTTTCTTAGACATGATACGCTCCAGGGCACGGATTTTATTGGTCTTAAACTCGATAATTTAAGCAAGCATGATAAATTATTTTCGAAAGTATATTTATTCTATTTACACCCACACACACTAAAATAATAGATATAATTTCCATTTATCAATACATTATGGGATTATTTAGCCTTATATTAGGATAATCGCGTCTATTATCACTTTACGCAAGAAGGTAATAGAACCGCATCACGATAGCGATTTATAAAACGACTTTTATTCAGGCATTCTAATAAGGTGTAGACGATGGCGACCGAATTGACCACACAAGACATAAAAATTCTGAGTTTACTGCAACACGATGCAAAACTGACCACGCAGGAAATAGCAAATGAAATCAATATGTCTCAATCACCGTGCTGGCGACGGATTAATCGACTCTATGAGGAGGGTATAATTTCCCGACAAGCCTCTATCCTCAACAGAGAAAAGCTGGCAATGGATGTTGTCGTATTTGCCACCGTGAATTTATCTACTCAGGGTCGCAATAATCTTGAAGAGTTTGAACAAAACGTCCAACTATTCCCCGAGGTGATCGAGTGTTATACCATGGCCGGAATTTGGGACTATATGTTGAAGATAGTGACGAAGGATATTCGACATTACGAAATATTCGTCAGGGAGCGGTTAATGAGCCTCGCCCATATCGGTGAGGTACATTCTCATATCGCCGTTACAGAAATCAAGAATACGACGGAACTGCCATTGAGCACACAACTTTGATTGCAAAAATCTTCTGAGCCTGACCATGCTAAAGGCAATGTTTGCGTTTAAACCTGTTCGGGACGAATTCAAAGCAGACCCATATCGAAACCTGTTTCTCAGCCTTTAGCACTAGACATCTCGTCCCACGCTAATCGTTTTCGGTATATGGTCGACGCACTGATATCAAGCAAAGCTGCGGCCTTTGGTATATTGCCATCACATAAAAGAATGGCGCGTTCGATAACATCTCGCTCTTCTATCCATAAAGCTCGTATTTCCCCTACGCTTCCGGGAACTTGAACGCTGTCGAAATCCTCCTTCTCGCCCTCCATTACTGCTTCTCTAGGAACAGATATTTCAGTTTCAGATTTGCCAGAAGTAGGAAAAAGACTATGCGGCAACATGTCGTAACTCACCTGGTCCCCCGTATTCAAAACCACAATATTACGAATAATATTCTCCAGTTCTCGGACATTTCCCGGCCATGAGTAATTCAGAAAAAAGTCTTCGGCAGCCGTTGAAAATTTTACAAATTCTTTTTTCTCCTCTTTAGAAATTCGTTGCAATAGCTTTCCAGCGATCAGGGTTATATCCTCTGCTCTATCTCGTAGTGGCGGTAAATGTATGGGTATGACGTTAAGACGGTAGTATAAGTCCTCGCGGAATCGGCCCTCTTTAACCTCCTCCATGGGGTCTCGATTGGTTGCACAAACAATACGGATATCTACCTGCTCTTCTTTTTCAGCACCAACGCGCTGAAAACGTCCAGTTTGGATGAATCGCAGTAATTTACTTTGCAGCTCCAGGTTCATTTCGCAAACTTCATCAAGAAAAAGCGTTCCTCCATTGGCTCTGGACGCAGCCCCATCTCTATTTCCCGCCGCTCCGGTAAACGCACCTTTTACATGGCCAAAAACTTCGCTTTCCATTAAGTCGCGAGGGATCGCCGCACAGTTCATTGCGACAAATGGTCCATTGTTGCGAGGGCTTTCCTGATGAACAGCTTCTGCGCAAAGCTCTTTACCGGTACCGCTTTCTCCACTAATGAAGATGGTCGCATTACTTGGGCCAGCGCTTTCTACCATTCGAAATACCGCTTGCATCGGCAATGACGCACCTATAAACCGATGAAAATGGTCTCGTTCGAAAGTGTTTTGATAGCTAGTAACCATATCAGTAAGGCGACGCTTCTCAAGCGCATTGTTAACCGTGACCCGTAGCCTTGCCGCGTCAAACGGTTTTGTAAGAAAATCGGAGGCGCCAAACCGCATACTCTCGATAGCTAAATCTATTGAGCCATGAGCAGTAATAATGACGACCGCACAACCCATACCGCGCTCATGAATAAGTTTCAACAGATCCATTCCAGACATATCGGGAAGACGCAGATCCAACAAAACAAGATCTGGAACATTTTGATCAAGTTCGACCAGCGCTTTGGCGCCGGTATCGACAGCAACAACGCGATAGTCGCTTTTCTGCAAATATCCATCGTAGACAGCGACAAGAGAAGGACTGTCTTCTACCAGTAGAATTTTGGGGGTTTTAGATTTACTTTTCATCTCACTTTTTCTCATGGTTTTGGGAGCCAACAATCTTCCCTTTACATCAATTAAGAACTCAATCGAGAAAGCTAAATTGGTCTCGATAGACACGCAGCGTTTCCTTCACGAGACCGGGGACCTGCACAGCAAACTCCTCAGCTTTTGGTCTATCGCTTGCCCGGCAGGCTTCTTCAAAGTCCTTTGCCAGCACATGTAGTCTCGCGGCACCAAAAGTCGCGGCACAGCTTTTTAACGTATGAGCTTCATCCTCCAACGAAGATAACGGCAGCGTTCTGTAGTTATCGGCGACACGACGCGCGCGCGTATCAATTTCTGAAACAAATACTTTTAACATCCCCGGCACGATCTCTTCCGATGTATCGTCGATCAATTTATTAATAACTGCACGATCAAAAAGCACCGCATCTTCCTCGATCTGCAATGTTGAAGTAACTGGTAAATCGTCGATTTTTTTTGCGTTAGCTGACGATATCAGTTGGCGTCCCTCAAGCTGCCGACTCAACACGCTGAACAGCTGATTTTTGTCCATTGGCTTAGTAACAAAATCATCCATTCCAGCAGCAAAACAGCGATCTTTATCGTCTTGGCTGGCGTTGGCAGTCAAGGCCACAATCGGAATCCGCTCGCCTTTTTCGTCGGCTCGAATAATCACTGTCGCTTCCAGTCCATTCATGATTGGCATGCGAAGGTCCATTAAAATTAGGTCATAGTTACCGTTGTGAAAGGCCTCGATGGCTTGTTGACCGTTGTGAACAATATCGACTTTGTACCCAGATTTTGTCAATAACCCCTGCGCCACGATTTGATTCGCAGGACTGTCCTCCGCAAGTAAAATAACGCCGGCCACTTCTTTCTCACTTATCGGCATCACGGGATGTTCAATCTTATCCGCAATCGATTGAAGCCTGCCGCGCGAATCTGTTTTCGAAAAACCGCCCCTTAAAGTATTTTCCAACGAGTCGATTAATCTACTCACGACAACGGGCATTATAAGCACGTCATCGTATACACCGTCTCTAATCCAGGCACCGACTTCAGTTGTCACATTTGAGCTCATCAAGATTATATTTTTTACGCCCATGGCCCTTGCTCGGGCGCTTAAACCGGCAAGGTCAACTTCAGACAACGAAGCATCAATGAAAATAGCGTCGACTCCTGCATTGATGTGTGGAATTGCCTTTGCAATGGTTTTTTCCATTTGAATATGCGGCCCCCTGTCATCCAAATTTTCATTCATTGCCTGAATAACTAGCGGCTCTAAGCCTACTAACAGTATTCTAGTATTTCCCAAAGACGCTGGCGCAGGCGCTATTTCAGCCGTATTTATATTTTTGGAAAAGGGAATATTTACCTCGAAACTACTACCCTTCCCTATTTCACTACTCAGTGTAATCGTTCCTCCCATTTCAGCACACAAACCTTGACATATTGAAAGCCCCAATCCTGTCCCGCTGTAAAGTGTAGAGTCAGAACTGTCAACCTGTTGGAATTCTCCAAACATTCTGTCTTGCTCTTTTGTGTCAATTCCGATGCCGGTATCCTGAACAATAAACCGGACGCCAACAGGACCGCTCTCATCACTCGTTCTCGTGATAGATAGTACGACCGAGCCTCTCTTGGTAAATTTGAGCGCATTGTCGGTCAAATTAATCAGAATTTGACGGAGCCTGGTGGAGTCACCTATGAGTTCACCCTTAAGTCTAGGATCGACCGCAATGGCAGTCTGCACGTGCTGCTGGTGAGAATGTATGATCATACTGTCGGCGATATCATTGACCAGATCAGTAATTTTAAAAGGCTCGTTTTCCAACTGAATTTGGCCCGCCTCTATCTTGGAAAAATCAAGAATGTCGTTAATAAGAGACAGTAAAGTTTTGGCGGACGTTTTGGCTGTTTTGGCATAGAGACGTTTTTCGTTGTCGAGCTCATCATCGAGCAACAACCCCATAGAACCAAGCACAACATTTAGTGGCGAGCGAATCTCATGGCTCATGGTCGCAAGGAACCTCGATTTGGCCTCAGAGGCAGTTTCGGCATGTTGCTTCGCTTGGACGAGCTCAGCTTCGAATGCGCGCCGCTGTGTAATATCGCGGATAAAGGCGGTAAACAATATCTCTTCATCAATGGTTATTGGTTGTATCGTCAGCTCAATGGGAAATAATTCTCCGTTGCTCCGCATGGCTTCAATCTCGATACGCTCTCCTACGATTGAACCGACTCGACTCTTTAAATAGCGTTCCATTCCGCTTTTGTGCTTAGGCCGCATTTCCGCAGACATTAGCAAATCCGCCATCGAATGTCCGATGACCTGTTCTCTCTCGTAGCCAAACATCTCCTCTGCTTGCGAGCTAAATTCTGTAATACAGCTATCGACATCAATAGTTACTAATGCGTCCAAGTTGGACTCCATCAGCGCCAGCTTTAGCGTTTCACTTTTCGTTAATTCATGCCTAATACGCTTAGTTTCAGTCAGATTATGAATCAAGCCCACAAACATTCGGTGCTCACCTACCTTCAGTTCTGAAACAGCGAAATCGATGGGGAATGTGCTTCCGTCCTTTCGCACCCCCTCCGTTTCCCGACCTTTATCGATGACCGGAGTAAAGATTGGTTGATCATTTCCCGGATAGAGACTCTCGTCATACTTTGATGAGGCTGGTATCAAGCGAGACACATTCGTTCCAGAAAGCTCTTCTTGTATATAACCAAACAGGTCCGCACCCGCTTCGTTTATCTCATCGATGACTCCACCTCTATCCACGATAACAAAACCATCCACCGCCGTATTTAAAATGGCTGATAACCGTTGTTGTTGCTGAGATAATTCTACCGCGAGAGAGCTACTTTCCAAATTGCTACGCCGCATAGCACGATGGGATTCTGTCATACGTTTCGACATCATATTAAAAGCAGCACCAGCAACAGCCAGTTCGTCTTTACCGGTGACCTTCAGGCTTTTTCCCGGCACACCGTCAGAAATCGATTTTACCGCGTCAGTGAGGCGATTGATTCCTCGAGTAAGATAAGTTCCTAGCACATAGGAAAAAAGTACGACAAGCAGCATTCCAATCGCCGCTATGCCGCTTAAATGTCTTTGGGCATCCAAAATCAAATCATTCTCGCGGCCCACGGCCAGCCCAAGCTCTACTCGACCATACATTACTCCGTCAATCTGCATCTCAGAGCTTACATCAAACACGGCATCTTCAACTTCCCGCAACTTAATATCTTCTCGAAAAGGACGAGCCAAAACAGATGTTTCTCCAACCTCCACCAAATCACGCTGAACATTACTTATACGTAAGTAGATGATTTCCGGTGATCCGACAACTTGGTCGGCAACGCTTTTCAGGCGAGCCAAATCAGTAGATATAATGGCATCCCGGGCAAGATTAAGAATCAGTTCCGATGTGGTCTTCGCGCGTTTTACCAGCTCGTCCTCACTGACGCGAACTAAATAGTTCATGCTACTGACAATAAGAATGGCCAATAAGACACCCACAATAAGGGCAATACCTAAAAATGTTTTCAATCGAAACGACATAATTAATTCACATCACTTAAGTAAGTATCAATGTGGAGCGAACGTACATCGTCCCAATCCGAGTTATCTGCACTTTCAAAACCCGGAAGTTTCAAAATTTTCAAAGCCTCACGCCCATCATTATTGTCGTGCATTGTGTTAAGAGACTGACGAACGCTCATTCTCACAGCAACATCAACCTCAGACCGCGCTGCTATAGCGTGAGGCGTGTAATCAGTACTCGCCCACAAAACTCTTAGCTGTCCACGAACATCTGGATCCAAGTTATCTAAAGTTCTGACGATTCCTCCTCCAGCACTGAAAAAACCCTCGGCAACAGCCCGATACACGGAATCATGTGAGGACACATACCGAATATCATAAGATATTTTTGCGGAACCTAAATGCGCCCTCGGTAGAATACTCGCTCCAAAAGCAGTTGCCGCAGGAAAGGCCAGAGTCTCACCGGCCAAACCTGACGGAGAAACTATATGAGAATCTTTACGAACCACCAGAACACCTCTAACAAGTCTGTTCCTGGCTTTAGCAACAGCCTGATAACCTTGCTCACCTTTGTTAAAAACTGTGAAGTGATAGGGGTTCAGATACGCAAAATCGTATTCTCCAGACTCAATCCGAGCCTCAAAAGTAGGGATGTCGGGTGCCGTCTCAAAAACAAATCGATAACCCGTGTATTGCTCTAAATAGCTCAATAAGGGTGCCCAAGACTCCAGCAATTTACCCGCCGCCTGTTCAGGTAAAACGCCAAAGCGAAAAACCTTCGAGCGTGATGTTTCGGGCTGCGTATCGCCAGTCGCCGTTGCCAAAGAAACAGTAAAAAGGGCTACCAGAATATAGTGGATAAAGTCTGTCTTCTTCATATTTAGTGCGGCTCTCGCTTTATTCGGTTCAATCTCCCAAAGCAAGACGCACGCCACAAGTGGCGTATTCTAGGCTACCGCCACCTAAACCATAGGGAGGCGCTAATTCCCTCATCTATTCCTGATATGCGTCGCAAATTGCGAAGCATTATGCTCAATCATAGGCTATATGCCACCAATTACCACCAACGTAGGCGCCTAAACACAACAAAGTACATATACACAGTGGTCTTCGCAAAGTGGTACGGATTTCGCTCATAACCGCTACACAAGACATTCAGCATGACCGTTAAGCACAATTTATGGAATCTGACGATGATCCACCTAAATACAACAATGAATTCTCTGACACACCCGTATCAAAATTCAGACGCGACACATACTTCTTCGCTAAAAAGTATCACCGTTTTAATTGTAGAAGACTGCAAACCTGAACAATTGCTTATGCAGGCAATGCTAAGTAAATTCGGGTATAGCGTTGCGACGGCAGACAATGGAAATCAAGCGCTTAAAATTCTCGAAACTCAAGATATCCAAATGATTATCAGTGACTGGCGGATGCCCGAGTTAACAGGCATCGATTTGTGTCGCCAGGTACGCTCTGACCCGAGTTTAGGTTTACCCTACATAATAATGGTAACCGGACGAAACACTAAAGCTGACTTGATAGCGGGCATGGAAGCGGGAGCGGACGACTTTATTTCCAAACCCTTCAACAGCGAAGAGCTACGAGTCCGCTTACAAGCGGGTACACGTATTCTAGCTTTGAGAGATACCACGGAACAACGAAATATCCAATTGACGCGGGCCTTGCAACGAGAAGCTAAAACAAATCAATCCATTCAAAGAGACCTCGATTCAGCGGCGAGAATGCAACAGATGCAACTACCCAGTAATCATTCTCTCTACGATCAACTTGAAATCGCCTGGCTGTTCCAGCCAGCTTCGACTGTCGCTGGGGATAACTTCAATTACTTCCGCCTAGACGACGATCACCTCGGTTTTTACCTTCTTGATGTTGCCGGTCACGGGATCGCATCTGCTATGCTTTCGTTTACCGTCTCGCACTTAATGTTGCCAGGCATGGGGGTTATCCCACAGTACACAGAGCGTCCATCAATCCAACGCAGCAAGGGGCAGCATCAAACTTGCATTTTGCAACCGAACCAAGTCATCACTGCACTGAATCAACGGTTCATCGAAAAAGACGATTGTACCCATTATTTCACAATGGTTTTCGGTGTATTAAATGTAAATAGTGGCAAGGGACGCTTATGTCAGGCCGGCCATCCTCATCCACTGGTAGTCAATGAGCTTGAAGGCGTTCGTCAAATAGGCCAGGGGGGATTTCCTGTTGGTATGCTCAAAGACGCAACGTACGACAATGTCGACTTCACACTCAGCCGGGGAGAACGACTATTTCTCTATTCAGATGGGATTACCGATATACACAATCCCGACGGCGCCCCCTTTTCCACTAATCGTCTCACAGCACTATTGAATATGACTTCTAGCCATTGCATCACTGCAGTAGCAGATTTTGTCGACATGGAACTTAAGCGCTGGCATTGCAACTCCCCATTGGACGACGACATATCTCTCCTTGCGATCGGCCGCAAATTGGCAACCACCGGGAATAAAGAAAAGAGCAACATGCTGTGATTATTCATATTCGCCCTACTGCTAGAGCAGTACAAAGGGCCGCAGAACAGGTCAGCTGCTTTGGCTTAACAGGCGGGATGAGCAGGCAGTCATGCTTCCAACTTCGCGTTGTTATCTCTGAGGTACTCAATAATATTGTCGCGCATGCTTGCTGTGACAACGACGGACAGCTTATCCAAATTCAATGTTATATCGACGACCACCAAATCACGATAACGAGCATCGATCGAGGCAAACCGTTCTATACCCCTCTATCGGACGGTTTCCCAACTCCTCTTACGGAAGGAGGTCGCGGTTGGCCTATCATTATGAAATGGACAGACAGTTTCAAATACCAGTCGAACGCCACGGGGAATTACTTAACACTTTCAAAAAATATTTCCTGAATTTTTCCGATTTTCTTCTCCGGTACGAAGCTTGTCTACGACCAACACTATCTCTATTGGCTATTTATTGGCCTCGTTCCCGCAAAAAAACGCTAATAAATCACTGCGAAA
Organism: uncultured Cellvibrionales bacterium; assembly: GCA_913019905.1. Classification (GTDB taxonomy): domain Bacteria; phylum Pseudomonadota; class Gammaproteobacteria; order Pseudomonadales; family Dasaniaceae; genus Oceanicoccus. Next base: position 10,056 of record CAJVZD010000016.1, on the reverse strand, counting down.
TGGTTTGCAAAATGCCACTCACAATTCAATCCACCTATTTATTCATTTGCATTTTGACTTTACTTTTCCTTAACTCGTCATAAGCACTTGATTTATATTGATATTTTATAAATTCAACTATTGGCACAACAATTGTAATAGAGATAAGAAATACATTTTAATTGAGAGGTGTCACATGAATTTACAATGTCAAAGTCACGGAAGCGCGGATCTGATTACCATCCCCCCCCAACTCGTCATGGCAAATGCTCCGGAGGCACGCCGCGCGATAAAACATCTAGTCAAATCCGGCAGGATCCATTTGATTCTAGATTTGAAGTCCGTAGATTTTATCGATTCGAGTGGGCTTTCAGTGCTGGTATCCACCCTAAAAGCTGTACAGGAGAAAAATGGCGAAGTCGTCTTGCTAAACCCTTCCGACGAAGTTCGATCGCTAATAGAATTAACCCGATTACATCAAGTTTTCGACATTTTTGAAGACAGAGATGCAGCAATAGAGAAATTATCGTGAACATTATCTACCCGTTCCAAATTTTCTCCTTTATAGAGTAGTATTATTTTCATTGCCTGCAGTACTGCGCAGATAACAATTCAATACAATTCGATTGACCCAGACGAACGCTCGTTATCACTGATAAAACAAGATGGTGACGAGTCTACTAGCACCTCCCCCGCACCGACTTTTAACGAACAAAACATAATAAACCAAGAATGATTGCCGGAATGAACAATCTCGCCGGTTGTGTAAACAGTCTATGTAAAACTCATAAATTCAGAAATAAACTGACGATCGAATAGTCGAAGTGTCACAGCCGTACAGCTACCCTTTCCTACTTTACTCTGCACTACTTTACCCTCCCCAATTTTTCTCCATACGTGCTACTTGGATTACACATTTTTTCATAATCCACTTAGTCTTCAGTAGTGAAAACAAAAGCCAAGCTTTTACCTAATGCCTTTTACACATAGCAGAAAAAACGGAAAGTGGTCACTCAAAGCAGCTCCAAAACCATTATCAAATTGCGAAACGAATTGATAACCAATTTGAGAAAGAAAACTAAACATTGATTTAATTTACCAGGCACAACAATAAAGTTCTTACTAATCATACCCTTATGAAATATTGAAAAACTGGCATGAATGTCGCTATAGGTAGATATGAACAGGAAGCCCTCTAATCAAGCAAAAAATAGTCAAACACTGCCGCCGCAGGAGACCTTAACATGCAACAAGAAAAAGCCTTTAAAACAAACCAAACACCATTGCTTGTTTCGACAAAAAAATCCGCTGCTGCAGGAAAAAATCAGTCCTCACTCCTTCGGCACGTTCAATTATTTGACATGCCTTTATGCTGCAGCGGAATGCCAACTGTGCTGGACTGGATGAAACACAGAGCACAGACCAAAAACAAATCAATAATCAACTTCCTGGATGCTCACAACGTTAATTTGACTTTCAAGGACGACAATTATCGTCGATGCTTAAAAGAATCCGATCTCTTATTACCCTATGGTAGCGGTGTAAAATTGGCACTACGCTTCCAAAACTTTAAGCTGACGAACAATCTCAGTGGCCACGACCTTTTTCCGCATCTATGTCAAATGGCAGCGGAGGCAGGCTTATCCATATTTTTACTCGGAGCAAAACCAGGAGTAGCTTGGACGGTTGCTGGAGAAATGCATAACCAATTCCCCGAACTGATTATCGCGGGCAGCCATGACGGTTTTTATCCCGAGCAAAAAAACGAAGAGATTGTACAAATCATCAATGAATCGGGTGCCGATATCCTATTGATTGCAACGGGCGTTCCGCGACAGGAGGTCTGGTTAGAGGAAAATATTCTTAAACTCAATACCTCCGTCAACGTAAACGTAGCGGAGCTATTCGAGTTCTACTCCGACAGAAACAGTCGCGCTCCTGCGTGGCTACGTAAGACCGGAATGGAGTGGACATGGAGCCTATGGAGAACGTCGCCCCACAAGTTGAAGCGACACATTATCGGTAACATAAAATTGCTAATCCGCGCTTTGATCGGAGTCGTTTCTAGTAAACGACAAAGTTACCCGATATTCCGCCTCACGCAATCAAACGGAGCTGCTTGGAGACGCCGGTTTTCCTGGTGGGGATTGAACAATGCGCTACCCATCGTGAAGCGACTTCTCGACGTAAGCGGAGCCTCTCTCGCCTTGGCTTTTGCAAGTCCATTACTAATCATCACAGCCATCGCCATAAAATCGGAATCAAAGGGTCCGATATTTTTTCAGCAAGATCGCGTTGGTTTACGGGGCAAGACATTTAAGTTTTGGAAGTTTCGATCAATGTACATTGATGCCGATGAACGCAGAATAGAACTGTTAAAGCACAATGAAATGCAAGGCGGGGTATTGTTTAAGATGAAAGCCGACCCACGAATAACTCACATTGGGCGTATTATTCGTCGTTTCTCGATCGACGAACTACCACAGTTATGGAACGTTTTACTTGGCGACATGTCCCTCGTAGGACCTCGCCCAGCATTGCCGTCTGAAGTATCTCAATACTCTTTGTTCGACCGTAAACGCTTAACAATTTCACCTGGCATAACAGGCATTTGGCAAGTCTCCGGGCGTTCAGACATCCCTTTTGAAGGCCAGGTAAAAATGGATATGGAGTATATCCATTCAGCAACAATAATGACCGACTTACGGCTTTTGCTTAAAACGATTCCCGCCGTATTGTCAGGACAAGGTGCCTACTAAACCACAAGGAGAACATAATGATTCAAGCCATTGTTTTTGCAGATCGCCTCGGCGAAGAACTCTCACCATTGTGCGACAATATTTGTACAGCGATGCTACCAGTGATGAATCGCCCACTATTACAATACACAATTGAAGACCTCGCTGGAGCAGGTGTTAAAGACATAGTAATCGTCATCGCTGACCATGCAAATCAAGTAGAAAGTTATTTCGCTAGCGGAGACCTTTGGGGTGTAAGCATCCGGTATTTGCTATCGCGCGGGGAAGAAAGTGTTAACCAAGTACTTTCTCGATCGAGCTCAATCTTAAATACTCCGTTTATCGCGATTCGAGGCGATGTCTTAAGAACGCCTTGCTGCCAGTCGTTTCTCGCATCTGCGGAACATTACGATGGACCCAGCGTCATAGCGCGCATGGGTGGAAATACAATAGGGCTTAGCCTAGTTCGCACATGGCCGATACCCATACCCGAGATTGACTGGCATCGGGAAAATTTCGCAAGCAAACAGTCAATCAATACTGAGATTTATACAGGAATATACGTTCCGCTAGACAGTCTGGAAAATTACCATCAAGCAATTTTGCGACTGATGGAAACAGTTCTACCAGCCAACGGCTTAGAAGTCAGCGCTGGGCTTTTTGCAGACAGATTAAGTCGAGTCGGTAGCGAATCTCACCAATCTGGACATGTTGTGGTCGGTGCGAACACCTCAATTCACAAAAGTGCACGCCTACAAGGCCCCTGTATCATCGGCGACAACTGCTATGTCGATCAAGGTGCAAATGTAAACAACAGTATTGTTTTACCCGGGACTTATATTGGAGAAAACCTTCAGATCGAAAATTCTATTGTTGCTGGGAATACCCTGTTTAGAATTGACCGTGGCGTTCAAATTCAGGTGCCCGACCCCATGTTAATTTCCGATATACAAGAAGAAATTTCTGCCACCGTAACGCAATGGCCCGATCGAATTACCGCCGTTGCCTTACTTATATTGTCAGTCCCTTTATGGGTATTGGCTTTATTTTTATCACTTTCATCGCATGTATGGCCACTTACCAAACATTCGATTGTCAGCAATCGCTTCGACCTAAATATTGGCAGCAAAGATCGAAGGATAGTGAACGAATGGCGATTCTCGACAAATGTTCCGATTCTACGTTTTTTACCCAAGTTATTTCTCGTAGCGACCGGAGACCTTCGAATGCTAGGCTCTGCACCTTTATCTCCTATGGCTTTCGCCACACCCAAAACTAAATGGGATACACGCAATGATCAACCCAACTCAGGGTTATTAGGTCCCGCCCAGTTGCAATTGCCGAAAGGCGCTCCAGAAGAAGAGATTCGTTTAAACGAACTAACTTTTATCGCGAGAAAAAACTGGCTAACAACACTTATATGTCTATTCAACGCTCTTCCGCTAATGCTAAGTAAGCGTGCTTGGTTTAATACCTCTAAAGAACTTCAGGAGCTAGCTTAATGCCTACATTACTCAGTCGGAGATTAGCATGAATTATCGACCCGTTTTTATTTCCGGTTGCGACTGCAGTGGAACCATCATTCTAGGCGATATGCTGGGAAATACCCAATGGACAGTTACCACACCAGAGTCCCAGTTTATCCACGACATGGTCATTCAGTTACAAATGGGGAATTTTCAATCAACTCAGGCTGCCGCTATCTGGCTAACGAAAAACGTAAAGTTCATAGCCTGGGATTTATTGTTAGACCAAAATCAATTAGCAAAACTTATTGACCTGCAAAACCCCAGTCATGCAATTAACAATCTGGTAGCCGCATATGCCCTCCAAACTCACTCAGAAAAGGACAAAGCTGATGTATGGATCGATCATACTAACGACAGCTTCAAACATCACTCTGTCCTTAAACGACTTTTCCCCGAAGCACGATTCATTCACGTCGTGCGCGATGGACGAGCGGTTTGCGCATCAATAAAACCCCTCACCTGGGGACCCAATAATGCATTTCAAGCTTCTCGCTATTGGGCAGAGAGAATGGAGCAAGCCTTGAGCGTCGAAGTCGCTGAAGGTGATAATTGCCTCCGTATTCACTTCGAAGATCTCGTCAACAATCCATCTGTTACCCTTGCTGAGGTGTGTAAATTTATCGACATACCTTTTTCGCCGACAATGCTAACCGGAGGTGGTCTTAAGCAGCCAAATTCTACTCAACAAGTTGACGATTTATGCGGAAAGCCGGCAGAGATACGCAGTACCAATGATTGGAAAAACTGTCTGTGCCAAGCCGAAATTCGCGACTTCGAAAGTAACCCTTTGTCACATGATTTACTTACTAATATGAACTATTCGCCGGTTTATGAACATCCTCCACAACTATCGGCGACTAGAATACTGAGCCGCTACGGACACCATTTTCTTTACTATCTATATAACGGCTTCCACCAGCGACACAATCTGAAACCAACACTGCCTTCGGGCTACTAAGATCACAACGCAGCGCCTGTTGACCCGACTTGAGCAATCAGACTTAGTCGACAGGACTGTCGTAACACGCTGCCGCAGATTCTAATTCAATTGACTATAAGAATTCGACTACTTTTTTACCGGAGCCATTCCTTTTAGATACTTGAAGAGATCGCTGTCCGTCGACAATAGAACTGTCGTATCGTCGCCAATAGTATCTTTATAAGATGCCATCGTACGAGTAAATTCGTAAAAATCGACCGCCTGTGCATTCTGATTATACGCGCCGGCATATATTTCAGTTGCTTTAGCGTCGGCTAAACCTCTTATTTCTTCGACTTCGCGATAAGCTTCAGATTGTATCTTATTGAGTTCACGTACTCGGTTACCGCGAATTCTCGCAGCCTCACCGTTTCCTTCAGAAAGAAATCTTTCAGCTATTTGCCTTCGCTCACTAATCATTCGATCGTAAATTTTAGGCCGTACGCTTTCGTTATAGTTAATTCGTTTAAACCGAATATCCAGTAACTCAATACCAAACACTTCTACCTTCTCCGCCGCCGAGGCAAATATCTCCTGTTCGACTTGCTTTCGACCTTTTTCAATCGGTACTAAACTGCCCATATTTGTGTTTTGCTCTGACGTTGACAGTAAAGAATCCCGTAACGGCACACGATCCTTAGACGTACGTATTATCTCGATTAATTCATGTTTTGCTATAGCGTTTCGAGTCTCACTACCCAATATGTCGTCCAACCTTGATTGCGCACTTCGCTCATCACGCAGTCTTAAAAAATATTGTAAGGGGTCGACAACCCGCCAGCGTGCAAACAAATCAACAGAAATATACAATTTGTCTTTAGTCGGCATGTCAGAAGGAGGCCCATCCCACTCGAGTACCCGTTTATCGATTGGGTTTACTTCTTGAATAAAAGGGGTTTTGAATTTCAGACCGGCTTCAGTAACGGGTTCGCCTACGGGCTTACCAAACTGGGTAATGATAACTTGTTCAACTTCGCTGACCGTATAGATAGAACTGGCAAGAAGAAAAGAACCGGCTGCGAGTAAAACGATAAAGGCAATTTGCTTAGCACCTATCATGGTTGATCACCTTTTTTAGCGTTTAAGTTTAACAACGGCAATAAACCGCCCATGTCATCATCAATCAATATTTTCGATTGTATCCTCGGCATAACATCTTGCATCGTTTCAATATAGATACGCCTACGGGTGACTTCTGGAGCTTTGCTGTACTCGGTGAACAGAGAATTAAATCTGGCGACATCACCTTCCGCCTCATTGATTCGTTTTAGGCGATAACCGTCGGCCTCGCGAATCCTCTGGTCTTTTTCTCCTTCCGCTAGAGGAATAACCTTATTGTAATCTCTACGTGCTTCGTTAATGAGTTTCTCTTTTTCTTGTTGTGCCTGATTCACCTCGTTGAAGGATTCCTGCACAGGTTTAGGGGGATTAATATTTTTTAGCTGAACTTGGTCGATACTGATACCCATAACATACTTAGTCGACAATTCCTGCATTTTAACCAATGCTTCTATCTCAATTTCCTGGCGCCCAATCGTAATAACTTCATCCACTGTTCGATCGCCTACAACTTCTCGCATAACTGATTCCGATACGTAACGAAGCGTCTCGGCCGGTTCGCGAACTTCGAAAAGAAATTTAGCAGGATCAGATATCCGGTATTGAACAACCCACTCAACTAAAGCAGCATTCAAATCACCTGTGACCATTTGCGTTTCTCGTCCACCATCTCTAGCCCGGGGTGATTGGAAAGGATCTCTTGCACCGGGCGTGGTAAATCCAAATTCTTGTTTTAATTGTCTTTTGACTGGAACAGTTGTCGCAATGTCGATTCCCAAGGGCAGTTTGAAATGCAGGCCCGAAGCGACTTCAGTGTGATAGGCACCAAACCGTTGCACAACGGCAACTGAATCACTTGGCACCGTGTAATAAGCTGACCAGACACTGAGCCCAACGAGAATGAGAATAATCAGTGAAAGCGACCCTTTAGGACTCCCTCCTGGCAGCAATGCCTTCAACTGCTGACCTATTTGTTCAATGACTTGCTCTAAATCAGGTGGTGCTGGTTGCTTTGATCCCCAAGGATTACCTGGACCGTTATTGTTTTGATTGGGCATTAGAATGACCTTAACGTAGGACCAGGCAAAATTGCCTGATCATGTCTCGTTTGAATTTGTTGTCGAATTTGTAGGTAAATCTAAACTGTGAAGACATTCAGGCCTTACCCGCTGCAGCAAATACTAGCAGCAGCACTCTAGCTGACCGCCAGCACTATTACAACTCAAATGCCATCGACATAGGTAGATCTTTAAGAGAATAGTTCGATCAAAAAAACAAAAGACCTCTCCACAACTAATATCGACTGTTATCGTTTCCAGTAACCCCCAAAATTACCTTGAGCAGACATTCCGCGGCAGCCAACCGAGCGTGGACAACGTTTGTTGCGATGGGTGATATTCTGCGCCGACAAACCCGTCATAGTCACTGTTATCGATGGCTGAAAATAAACGGCTGAAATCTATTGAACCACTTCCCGGCTCCATACGGCCCGGAACATCCGCAAATTGAATATGTCCGACAAGATGGATAATCTCCATCAAACGACTTTGCACATCGCCTTCCATTTTTTGCATGTGATAACAGTCATATTGCAAATACAGATTTTTGTCGCCTAGCCTACCGATCAAATCGACGACTTCTTGAGATGTTGATAACAGAAAGCCTGGCATATCGAACGAATTGATAGCCTCCGCTACAAGCGTGACATCCAAATCGCCAAACGCATCAATCGCCACACTCAGATTCGATTCAAAAGTGTCCAGACACGCTTGTCGACCCCACGCAGAACCGGGGCATCCTGCCAGGAAATTGATCGCGCGAGGATGAAGTATCTTCGCATAATCATAAGTCTGCGTTAAGGCTCGTTGAAATTCCTGCTCTCTCCCGGGAACAGCCGCACATCCTTGCCCTCCAGTCATCAGGTCGCCGGCAGGACAATTAAACAAAACCAGCGGAAGATCGGCTTCTTTCAGGGCAGCTTTTATCTCGTGGGGGCTATGATCGTAAGGAAACTGAATTTCGATACCTTCAAACCCCACTTTTTTTGCCATGCTTATTCGTTCCAAAAACGGAACTTCTGTAAATAGCATCGAAATATTGGCAGAGAAACGTGGCATAACATTACCTCCAGAAGCTTAACCTCAAAAGCGGAACCTCAGAAACTCAACCTCGACCAATCAATGGCATCTTAGTCGCCATCACAGTCATGAACTGTACATTAGATTCCAGGGGAAGATTAGCCATAAAAACCACAGAACGAGCGACGTCTTCTACATCCATCGTCGGCTCGACAGCAATGGCACCGTCGGCTTGAGGTACTCCTTTTTGCATGACCGCCGTCATTTCAGTTAAAGCGTTTCCTATATCAATCTGACCGCAGGCAATATTATGGGCGCGCCCGTCCAAGGACAATGATTTAGTCAGCCCAGTGATAGCATGCTTAGTCGCTGTATATGGGGCCGAATTAGGTCTTGGAGAATTAGCCGATATAGAACCATTATTGATGATTCGCCCACCGATAGGATTCTGTTTTTTCATAATTCTAAAAGCCGCTTGTGCGCAAAGAAAAGAACCTGTCAGATTGGCGTCTACAACTCGCTGCCATTGTTCAAACGTTAACTCGTCTATCGGAATAGGAGGCGCTCCAGTACCGGCATTATTAAAGAGTAAGTCGAGCCGTCCAAAACGGGATTCAATTTGTCGGTATAAAGAATTAACTGACTCCGCTTTGCCAACATCAGTGGGAACAGCGAGAACATCACCCCCCAAGGACCTGATAATTTCCACACTAGATTCCAGCGGCTCAATACGCCTGCCGGCCAGCACTAACTTGAACCCTTCTCGAGCTAACGCAATTGCACAGGCACGCCCGATGCCAGCTCCAGCGCCCGTCACTAAGGCAATCTTGTCTGTCATTTTTTGCTCCTTAAGAAAGTCAGTGAAACCCGCAGCATTATCTCATGAAGCACAACGGTGAAGCGTACAAAAATAATCGCTTATCGAAAAAATGGGAGGGCATTGATTATTTGGTGATATGAATTCAAAGTAAAGCTGCGGGGCAAAAATCACCCCGCAGTATCAACAAGCCTTACATTCTTTCAACGATAATAGCCGGTGCCATACCGCCAGCTGCGCACATCGTCACTAAACCGTAGCGCAATCCTCGACGCTCTAATTCATCAACCACCGTGCCGATCAGCATCGAACCCGTCGCGCCTATCGGGTGGCCTAGCGCCATCGCTCCGCCATTGACGTTGACCTTATCTCGATCGAGATTCAGATCGCGAATGTACTTCTCAGTGACCACAGCGAACGCTTCGTTGATCTCAAATAAATCAATATCTTCGACACGCAAGCCTGCTTTGGCCAATACTTTACGGGTGGCGGGAACCGGTGCATTGAGCATCAACGTCGGAGAATCACCCATGTTACACATCGCTACAATACGTGCCCGAGGCTTCCAACCCTGCGCTTTTGCGTACTCTGGTGATGACAACAACACGGCGGCTGCACCGTCGACAACCCCCGATGAATTTCCGGCATGATGAACATGATTAATGCTCAGATCCGGGTATTTTTGCAAAATCAAACTGCGGTAAGTCGTGCCTTCCTCATCTAATGGTACATCGGCCAAGCGGGGGAATGCCGGCTCCAGTTTCGACAGGGTTTCCAGCGTGGTTTGTGGTCTTGGAAACTCTTCATGATCGAGTGCCAACGTGCCATCAGTGTGATAAACGGGAATGAGAGATTTGTCGAAATGACCGTTTTTTAT
>CAJVZD010000015.1 GCA_913019905.1 uncultured Cellvibrionales bacterium | reverse complement strand
TAGCTGACTCCGTGGCGCCTTCATCGCGGATCGCAGAAGGCTTTAACAGAATGTGGCTAGCCTTGGTTTGTGGAATGACTTCTCCGTCACCACGTTTGTCAAGGAGTTTGACCAAATGATAGCCGCCAGCGCTCTTCAGCGGTGAAGCTGTTTGACCTTTTTCAAGTGTGGTTGTCAATCCGGAAAAAATGCTAGGTAAATCCGTGGCTTTACGCCAGCCCAAGTCGCTTATAGAGAGTTGTAACTGGCCATTATTACGAATGGTTTCCGCATAATCTGCACCGTCCTGGATTTTTTGGAAAAGTTCATCGGTATATCGCTGTGTTTGTTCTTCTGCGCTGGAATCACTTTTGGCGGCTAAGGGGATTAACGTATGGAGCATGCGATATTCTGGCGCGGTCATTGATTCGCCTTCTTCAGATTCCAGAAAATTAGCGATCTCCTGTGGCGTAACTTTAATGCGCTGATTCACATTGCCTTTTTGAATCTGTTGTAAAATGGTGTCTTTTCTAATTTGTTCGCGAAATGAAATGTAGGATTGCCCTTCATTTTTAAGCGCGTCTCTAAATTGATCCAAGCTCATGTTGTTTTGTCGGGCGATGCGCTCGATGGTGGCGGTTAGCTGCGCATCACTGATCCTTAGTCCGGCACGGCGAGCCAACTGCATTTGAATGTTTTCCAAAATCAATTGATCGAGAATATCTTGTTGCAGTTGCGCCTCTGGCGGTTGTTGCTGGCCCGATTGCTTGATTTTAGTCATAATCTGGTCGACGCGTTCTCTCAGTTCGCTCGCGAGTAAAACGTCGTCATCTACGATCGCTATGATTTTTTCTAAGGATTGATTTTTAGCTGATACGGCGGGAGCATAGATAAAAAGCACGGTCAAAACGGCGATCAGCCATCGACTCAATGTGCCATGATTTGGGTTGCTTGCCGCGGAAATTCTGGTGTTACTACTTAACTTATTCAAGATCTTCATAGCCTAAAATACTTTCTTTTAAAATTTCAATGGATTTACTACCGAGTCCACCCAGTCCTTTTAGATGAAATTCGATAATAAATGCGTAGTCGGTTTCGACCAGTAAACTGCCTTCAGGTTCACTGATAAATTCATCTTCAAAACCTTCTTGATAGAGTAGCCTGACTTTCCAGCAGCAGTCTTCATATTGCATGCCTATTAAAGAGTCTATGCTATTTTTCTCAGTTATATCGTACTGGAGGCGACTATACCATGACCAGTTGTTGTTTATTGGCAATAATAGTGAGGCGTCCACCTGTTCAAGGTGTTGCACGCCAGTAATTAGGTTGCTGTCACCATCGCGTCGAAACTTGTAGCTGAGATTGTATAGGCTATCGGCCTGAGTTTGATAGTGAAAACTGAATCCGCCTTCCTGAAGCCGGTTCTGACGTGAATCCCACAGTAAGGTATTATTGAACCACAGTTTATTAAATGGCTGGTATTGAATTTCTGTCGCAATAAAAGACTTGCTTTGTGTTGCGCTTGTCAGGTCTGTTTCGAGGCTCACTCGGCGATCTTCGAAGAATAATGTTTGGCCTATACTGGCTGTGATTACTTCTCGTCCGGATTGGTCTTCTATAAAGCGGCTGGTCACGCCGATAGAGATCTGGTTTGCATCATCTAATCTGTCGTGACCAGAAAAACGCGTGTCTCTGAAGAGTTGGTTGTAGCTAAAGGTCAATTCTTTGCTGTCAAAATCGGGGTGCTCAAGTTGCTCTTCATATTCGCTATAGAAATAATATAGCCTGGGTTCAAGCGTCTGCGTATATTGGGCGTCTTGCATGCTCATGGCGCGCTCAAATATAAGGCCCATATCCACGGTCGCCATGGGTGTTGTAGCGGTCAGTGTAGTACTGCTGCTGTTATTATGCAGGTCGTCAAGGTCGTAGTTTAGGTGGCGAACTTTTAGCGTGGGAATTAAAAAGCCTGCCGCCCAATGCATGGGGTAGCTAATACCTGTTTCGACATAGGCTCTTTGTCCAGTGACAAACTCGCCCCCTTTTTCAATCGAATCATCGTGCTGAAAGTCGGTAATTTCAGTTTGCGCCAGCCATTGAGTTTCGAAACTGCTGCCGCTGTTATTTCGTACAAGGCTGAGGCGAGGCATGATCTTATATTGTTTGTCGAGGTCGTCATCAAGGGTTTGTCTTTGTTCTGCAACGACCTCCGCCTGCCAGGCGCCGCGACTGTAATCAAGCGCCACCTGTTGCTTTAAATGACGAGTACGTTTTACATCTAAACTGTTGTTGGGTAAGTCTTGAAAGTACCTATTGTCACTGACTTTTGTGTAGTCAATGGTTGTGTTGATACCAGAGAAATTGCCCTTTTGCGCGACATGGCTTAGCCATCGATGATCTCTTGGCGGTAAATTGTTGAGCTCTTTTTCGCTTAGGCTGGGTGAAGGGTTCGCGCTGTAAAGTTTGTCGTTCAGCTGTGCAGCACCGAATGTCCATTCTCCATATTGACCGAGCTGCCTGACTTCTACCTCAAGCATGGTGCCCCGGTTTGAAATATACTGGGGCGCTATCGTTGCGTCCAGATTGGGTGCCAGGTTCCAATAGTAGGGGGTGGTAACATTAAATCCGCTGTCAGCACTGCTTCCGAATGCTGGCCATAAAAAACCAGAGGTGCGCCGGTCATCTATTGGAAACGTCAAGTAGGGCAAATAGCCAACAGGAATGCCTTTAACAATCAGTTTGGCCTTTCTTGCGGTCCCTAATCCTGTTTCTGTGTTCAGTAGTATATTTTCAGCTTCAAATAACCAGGTTTCGTCGTCGGGAGTACATTGGGTTATGCTGCCATGCTCAATGGTTGTTGTATTGTCTTGATTGCGTACTAGTTTTTCCGCGGAACCTCGAATTCCTTGCTCGTGAAACAAAAACCGGGTGTGCCCAAATTGACCGGTATTGGTTTCGTTATTGATGTGAGCATTTTCAGCGCGGATTAATAATTGCGGTTCTCTGATTTCAACATCACCGACTATCGTCATTTCCTGAGTGTTTCGGTCAATGACTACATTGTTCGCCAGGATTCGACGGTGACCCTGACTGATGACGACGCTACCTTTAAAGGTCGTTTCCTGATTTTCTGCAGTAAGGTCACTAGCTTCTGCATGAACGGCAGCGTTTTGAGGTTCTTTATCGGCGTCTTGCCAGTTTGGGGTGGGCTCAATATAAGCGCCGTCACAGCCTGTGTTGCATAGTGAAGAATCTTGCATTTGGTTCTTTGGGACCCAGTCCCATTGGGAGTAAGCATTGTCGTTGCCGGTGTTTTTTTGCCTTGTTGTTCTATTCGATGATCTTTTCTTTTTCGCTATGCTGCGATTCTCTTTGGCTTCTTGCGCGCATTGCCAGTTACCCTCCAGATTTCCATTGCAAGACCATTCGCTTTGATTGAGGTTATTGGTTTGGGCACTTATTAGTGTCGGCATAAAGATAAATATGATTAAATTCAGCCTGTGGAAAAATGCTTTGTTATTGGATATAAATACTGCCATAAAATGCTGTTGTCGCGAATGCCGTCGTTGTTTATACACTGAGGTATTTTTGTGCCATCATTGGGTGCGTCGATAATAAAGCATTCTTCACTGGAAAGCCCGCTAACATCGTACTTACCTTACCCCGAAATAAATAAAGGAGAGCAAGCCTTGACCGAATTTGGTCCCGATGCGCGTCAGATCTCACTGGAAAAATGGTTGTCACTTCAGCTTGGTCAAGATTTGATCGGTGTGTCTGCGTCTAGCGATGCAAGCTTTAGGCGATATTTTCGTTATACGTTGTCTGATCGCTCACTTATTGCCATGGACGCTCCCCCTGAGACAGAGGATTGCCGGCCCTTTGTTAAAGTAGCCAGCTTACTCGCCGGCGCCGGGGTATTGGTTCCCGATGTTATTGCTGAAGATCTTGACCGGGGGTTTTTATTATTAAGTGATTTGGGGTCGCAAACTTTTCTGGAGGTGATGACCTCGGACGCTTTCGATATGTCGAACGCTAGCCCGATGTTTGAGGCGGCGATTGATTCTCTCATACTTATACAGCGCTCAGGCAAGCAAAAATTATTGCCCCCTTATGACGGGAAATTGCTGCATCGAGAGTTGGAATTGTTTGTTGAATGGTATCTACAGCGCCATTTAGGTTTAGATATTGACCCTGAGCTGCGCCGATTACTGGACTCTTTATTCGATCAGTTGGTCGATCAGGTGTCGGCGCAAGCAACGACTTTCGTGCACCGCGATTATATGCCTCGTAATCTAATGGTGGCGGACGACCAATTTCTTGAGGGTCATAATAATACGCCGATAATCCCGGGTGTATTGGACTTTCAGGACGCCGTTTGTGGGCCGATAAGTTACGATCCAATCTGTTTATTTAAGGACGCGTTCATAAGCTGGCCAGAAAATGTTGTGAGATCCGGGCTACAGCAATATTGGGTAAAGGCGGTCGCCGCTGAATTGCCTGTTCCCGAGGATTTTGAGGCCTTTTTGCGCGATTGCGACTATATGGGGGCGCAGCGGCACTTGAAAGTTATCGGGATTTTTTCTCGTATTTGCCATCGAGACGGCAAGCCGCGCTATCTGACGGATGTGCCGCGTTTCTTTGCCTATCTCGATACCGTAGCCAAACGTCGTCCGGAGTTATCAGCGCTCTCCCGCTTATTGAAAGTGGTTAAGCAGCGGACGTCGGAGTCGATCGCGAATAATGCCGCAGCAATAGATATTTCGAGCGAGGAAAAGGTTTAGTGAAGGCGATGATTTTGGCGGCGGGCCGTGGCGAGCGGATGCGACCGCTAACGGATAAGATGCCAAAGCCTCTATTGGAAGTCGCGGGAAAGCCACTCATCGTGCACCACATAGAATCAATGGTCGCAGCCGGTATTGACGATATTGTGATAAATCATGCCTATCTTGGTATGCAGATTGTGGATGCTCTTGGAAACGGTAGTCAATATGGGGCAAACATTGAATATTCTGCCGAGCAGGAACCCTTAGAGACCGGGGGCGGTATTCTGCAAGCGTTGCCATTATTAGGAGATGAGCCTTTTATTATTTGTAATGGTGATATCTGGACTGACTATCCGTTTGCACGCTTGCTCGATTGCCAATTGGACCTGGCTCATTTGGTGATGGTTGAAAATCCGGGGCATCATACACAAGGGGACTTTTTCCTGCGCGATAATGGGCAGGTGTGCCTCAAAACCGTGACCGGAATTCCGTTGAAAGGTAAGGGCAAAAACGCTACCTACGCGGGCATTAGCGTATTAGACCCGCGTTTATTTACAGGCTCAACTGAGCAATCTTTCGCGCTGCGAGTACCACTGCTGGCAGCAATGGCCGAGGGTCGAATTTCCGGTGAGTTTTATAGTGGTTCGTGGGTTGATGTGGGAACACCGCAGCGTCTGCAGCAATTAGAGCAGGAATTATCGCCCTGCAGGGGCTGAGCCCTTAGCAGTTAGGCCGGATCTTCACAATCTTCTTTTTTCTACCGTAAATCCGCTAATATTTTTGTCCATCCATCCGCGAATACGTTTGGTAATGTGGTTTTCGTGCTGGTTGTAGTAATTTACCTGCCTTGGCAGCGTGATTTGACGATAGCCGGATTGTCCTTTGTTTTTATACATGGCTCGTTTTCTGAGGCTGGCCAGCCGTTGTTGTGATTGATTGTTTGCTGAATACGCGTCCAGAATAGGTACTGCGATGGTGCTAAATTTTTCCAGTGTTTTAACTGTGCTGTTTGGGACATTGTTGTTTGCGTCGATAATGATCAGGGCGCGAATTGACTGTAATAGGGCGTTTTCGCCAGCGGATAAATCTGCAAGAAAATGTATTGCGCGAGCGGCCCCCACTCCTTCGGCGATAATGGCGATATTATAAATACCATCATCATTTAAAAACTTCAGGCCCGCAGCAACGCTTTGGCTAATTTCCTGTTCCGTCAGCGGTTCTACCGTGCTGAGATCCAGCGCTAGGGTATGCCAGTGACTTTCCGGCAGTGCGTTGCGCAGCGAATTGATGATTCCCCGTTGAGAAGGGGGCATGTTGAGGTTAGGTATCAGCAAGACACCTCCGTGCGTTCCTCCTTTAACTTGGCTGAGATAGAGGGCGGGTATTTTTTTGTTGCCGACGGTAAGCCATTCCTGTTGATCTCTTAATTCAGGATTTGCAAGGAGGATCGGGGGGGCTGTCTTTGTTGTTGCGCTTGGTGGGGAGGAGGGCTCGGGAGCGTTTTCTTGACTTGACTGCGCCTCGGCGCTGGTGTCCGGAGAGGTCGTCGTAGGTGCCGACGGTTCGGTGCCTGGATTTTGTTGCGAAACTCCGTAGGGTGCGAGAGACAGCAATAAAATAAAAAGAAAGCTAGAGTGTTTAGTTAACAGCATTTGGTACTGAATCCCGGCGATATTTTAAGTAGAATAGCGGACTATGTGTCACCACAATAGTAGTTTGAGTTTAATTTATGAATCAATAAACCCAAATACACGCTTTATCGATTGAACGCCAGTTTACTTTAATAGGAAATTTCATGAATGACTACCTGATTGCGCCCTCGATTCTTTCCGCAAATTTTGCCCGTCTAGGAGAAGAGGTGGATGCTGTTTTGGCAGCAGGAGCAGATATTGTTCACTTTGACGTAATGGATAACCACTATGTGCCGAACTTGACGATTGGCCCCATGGTCTGCAAGGCGCTACGAGACCACGGTGTCAGCGCGCCGATTGACGTGCACCTGATGGTGAGTCCTGTCGATAGAATGATCGCTGATTTTGCAGAGGCTGGAGCAAGCTTTATTACATTTCACCCCGACGCATCAACTCATGTTGACCGCTCTTTATCGATGATACGCAGTGCTGGTTGTAAGGCTGGTTTGGTCTTAAATCCGGCCGTGGGTATTGAATCTTTGAAGTATGTGATGGATAAACTCGACATGATTTTGTTGATGTCTGTTAATCCCGGGTTTGGCGGTCAAAAATTTATCCCGGGTACACTGGAGAAGTTGCGGGAAGTGCGTGAGTTGATAGATAGCAGTGGTTACGATATCCGCTTAGAAATTGACGGGGGTGTTACGGCCGATAACATTGCAGACATAGCGCGGGCTGGCGCCGATACTTTTGTGGCTGGTTCTGCCATATTCAATAAGCCCGATTACACCGATGCCATTGATGCAATGAGAGCGCAGCTGGGAACAACAAGGTAGGCGCTTGAAATGACGTCTATACGGGATTTGTCGCTAACACTTAATCGGCGTTGATTGTTAATTATTAGCGGCAAACCCCTCGATAGTGCAGCGCTAGTTAGTGCCCATCCAGAAATGGGTGTTTTCAACGATGTCATTGCGAGCGAAGCGCGGCAATCTCCCGTAGCCCGCGCCAATGCTGGATGAGATTGCCGCGCTAACGCTCGCAATGACTGAGCTTGTTAGTTTATGGGTAGGCACTAGTTAGATTTCTTTAGAAATTCAGCGAGTAAAACGATACGAGTCCCGTTTACCTTGCCTTCTATCTGGGTAGGGTTAGTCGTTAGTGCGATATTTCTTACTGCGGTTCCTCGTTTCGCGGTAAACCCGGCGCCTTTGACCACAAGGTCTTTGATTAAGGTGACTGTATCGCCGTCATTTAATGTCGCACCATTACTGTCGGTGGTTGGTGTTTCTTCGTCAGTCTCTTTCTCTAAGGATTTAGCCCATTCCAGCGTGTCGTCATCCAGATATAGCATTTCGAGTAAATCCTGGGCCCAGCTTTCACTAGACAACTGTGTCAGTTGCCGCCAAGCCATTACTTGTACGGCTGGGATCTGGCTCCACATGCTATCTTTTAAACAGCGCCAGTGGTTTACATCCGTCGTTTCTGGGTTTTCGATTTGACCTAGGCAGTGTTCGCATAAAAGAACGCTGGTGTCCGCACTCTGGCCGGAGTTAGGAGAGGTATTTGAAGGAACTCCAAATGCCTGTAACTTATTTTCAGATGAGCACAGCTCACAGGCTGAATTGCTTCTTTGTACTAACATTTGGTCGACTTTCATGTGTGGTTCTCTATTTACTTTGCAGCCGTATATTATGTCATTATCGGCGACAAAAAGCAGCGTTGTCGTATTGGCGCTTTTGTTCGTACTTGGCGTTTAACCGTGTTGATGTTGTTATAAAAAGCAGCTTGAATGACTTGTTTGCGGTGGTTGCGTTGTTGTTCTGTTTCCCTAGCGAGTGACTATTTTGAAAAAAGAGTGAGTTTGATTTTCTAGTTGCTAATAGTAGCTAAGCGTGTCGAAAGTGATATATTTCCGTGCTTGGATTAATTAGCCCGCTAGAATCTCGCTGTAGAGTCACAATTAAGGAAGGTTAAAGAAAGGTTTATCTAGAAGCCGATGAGACTTTACCTTCTGCCGCGCCATAGTAGATCGTGAAGGCGGCGGGCCTGTCGATGTCGATCGAGTGGCATACGAGCAGGAATTACGAAAGTTGTTTCTTGGGTTGCGCGTTATGGGGGTTACAGATTTTAATGTCGCCGTGATTGATGTTGGCGGTGCTTGTTTGGCAAAACTTTACTGCTTGTGCAGTGTGAGCTGCAGAGGTGTTTGTTTGTATTAATGGATGGTGTTTGGTGGTGTTAATGAGTAATGGTTGGTCGTATTAATGAGTAGTGTGGGTAAGGAAATATTTAGAACTTATGATGAGTTCGGTTTGCTACAGGTTTTTGATGACGGCAATAAGCGCTTTCTGTCCTTCGGTGAAGATGATGAGCAAAGCTGCCACTTAAAATCGTCGCCACATCAACTTCAGCACGATTACACTCAGGCAATGCTATTGGTTTTGCTTTTTTGCCAGCCCAAAAAAGTCATTTTGTTTGGGTTGGGGGGCGGTTGTCTGGCGACGACCTTGCATTTTCATTTTCCCGGTTTAAAACTGCGAGTCGTTGAGCTTCGCAGAGCCGTTGTTAAGCTCGCCTATCGTTTTTTTCAGTTTCCTAGAAGTAAGAGGATTGAGGTCTTTACGCAGGACGTCGGTGAGTTCGTGGATGAAAGCCATAAGAAAGCTGACGTGATCTTTAGTGACATATACGGGTCGGATGGTCTGGATATGCAGCAGGCCCAACCCTGGTTTATTGAACGCTGCAGTGAATTATTGTCTGAAGACGGTTGGCTGGTTCTCAATTGCTGGAATCAGCATCGAGGTGAAAATGATATGGTCAGTTCTTTGAAAGATTACTTCGACGATGTGCGCGTGTGCTCAACGGCAGACGGAAATTGGATAATATTTGCTGGCAAAAAGTGTCATTCGGTGAGTGCTACGCAGCTAAAGCAGTCGGCAAAAGCATTGTCGAAAACACTGGGTTATCCGCTCACCGCGCATTTAGCTCGTCTCAATATCATCTGAATTTGCAATTATACTGGGCGTATTAAATTGGAGAGTTTTGGGTTTGGCGTTTTCGCATGCCTTAAAATAAGGGCGACCTTGCCGATGCTTTGAACTAATATAGCTTTGTGTTGATCGCATAATGTCGAGGCAATGGCTTTACGGCTAGCTGGGTCATTAATGTTGATCTTGATTTTAATTAATTCGTGATCGTTAAGCGCTCTGTCGAGCTCTTTTTTAATCGTATCGGTTACGCCTTTTTCCGCGATCGTTATAATCGGGTTCAGGTTGTGGCCGATTGTGCGAAGTTGTTTTTTCTTGAGGTTCGAAATTTCCATGGGTGCTATGTGCCATCGTTCATGGTAAAAGGTGCGCATTGTATAGTGGAACGGGTCGATAGCAAAGAATGATCTGTTAATCGGTGGTAATGGAACGGGATAATGGCAAAAAAGGGTAGTACGAGTAAAGGGTGGCTGAAGGAACATTTCGACGATATTTATGTGAAGCGTGCTCAGCAGGAAGGTTATCGGTCACGTGCTTGCTATAAGTTACTGGAATTAAACGAAAAAGACCGTTTATTTAAACCGGGCATGACTGTTGTTGATTTAGGGAGTGCGCCCGGGGGTTGGTCACAGGTGGCAGCCGAACTGGTCGGTGACAAGGGTTGTGTCATCGCCTCCGATATATTGCCGATGGACGGTTTAGCTGGGGTGGATTTTATCCAGGGTGATTTTACAGAGCAAGAATCCTTCGATGGAATTATGCAATTGATTGATGGCAAGCCGGTGGACCTTGTAATTTCTGATATGGCCCCAAACATGAGTGGAGTAGCTGCGATCGACCAACCGCAATCAATGAATTTGGTTGAATTGGCGCTGGACATGGCCAAAGAAGTATTGGCGCCTGGAGGTACTTTTGTTGCAAAGGTTTTTCAGGGCGAGGGGTTTGATCAGCTGTTACTTGAAATGCGATCCTGCTTTAAGAGCGTAAAATCGCGGAAGCCGGATGCATCTCGGGCTCGTTCGCGGGAAATTTATCAAATAGCAAAGGGCTTTAAAGGCTTGTGATAGATTAAAAAAGTATACGGTTAACGGTCCTTCTAATGGAGAGCCGTCGTAATTTGTAGTAAAATTTGAATTATCAATAGTAATTAAGTTAATTTTTGGTCTCAAACAACGGGCTGATTATTAGCTGTAGAGGGCTTATCATTGAACGATTTGGCGAAAAATCTATTATTGTGGCTTGTTATAGCTGCGGTCTTATTAAGTGTATTTAACAATTTCAGTGCTCCTCCGAGCAAAGAAACTCTCAATTATTCGCAATTTATTGAAGAGGTTCAGCAGGATCGCGTTAGCCGAGTAGTGATAGACGGCTTAACGATTAGTGGGCAGCGTGCGGATAACACGACTTTCGAAACAGTCCGTCCCTTACTAGATGATCCCAAGTTAATTGATGACTTGCTTGAACATCGCGTTCAGGTAGAAGGGCGTAAGCCCGAGCAGCAAAGTTTGTGGACGCAGTTGCTGGTAGCCTGTTTCCCAATCCTGATTATTATTGCTGTCTTCATGTTTTTTATGCGTCAGATGCAAGGGGGTGCTGGAGGTAAGGGCGGCCCAATGAGCTTCGGTAAGAGTAAAGCGCGCCTGATGGGCGAAGATCAGATAAAAACGACCTTTGCCGATGTGGCTGGCGTCGATGAGGCTAAAGAAGATGTTCGCGAGCTCGTAGAGTTTTTAAGTGACCCCGGGAAGTTTCAGAAGCTGGGTGGACGTATTCCTCGCGGAGTGCTGATGGTTGGTCAGCCAGGTACCGGTAAAACGTTATTGGCTAAAGCGATCGCTGGTGAGGCCAAGGTTCCCTTCTTTTCTATTTCCGGTTCGGATTTCGTAGAAATGTTCGTCGGTGTCGGCGCTTCACGTGTTCGAGATATGTTTGAACAGGCGAAGAAGCAATCGCCATGCATTATCTTCATTGATGAAATTGATGCTGTTGGTCGTCATCGTGGTGCTGGTCTGGGTGGTGGTCATGATGAGCGTGAGCAAACGCTCAATCAATTGTTAGTAGAAATGGACGGCTTTGATGGCAATGATGGTGTCATCGTCATTGCAGCGACAAACAGGCCTGACGTTCTCGATCCAGCGTTGTTGCGCCCGGGTCGTTTTGACCGACAGGTCGTCGTCGGCTTGCCTGACATTCGAGGCCGAGAGCAAATTTTGAAAGTCCATATGCGCAAAGTGCCGCTAGGTGACAGCGTTGATCCGTCACTTATTGCCCGCGGAACTCCAGGCTTTTCCGGTGCAGATCTCGCCAATTTAGTCAATGAGGCAGCTTTGTTTGCGGCGCGAGCGAGTTCTCGAACGGTTGATATGGCGCAGTTCGAGTTAGCGAAAGATAAAATTATGATGGGTGCCGAACGCAAGTCGATGGTGATGTCGGAATCCGAAAAGCGTAATACGGCTTTTCACGAAGCGGGGCATGCCATCGTCGGGCGTTTAATGCCTGAACACGATCCGGTCTATAAAGTCAGTATAATTCCTCGCGGACGAGCTTTAGGTGTGACTATGTTCTTGCCGGTAGAGGATCGTTATAGCTTGAATCGTCGCGGTATTTTAAGCCAGATCTGCTCTCTCTATGGCGGTCGTATCGCCGAAGAAATGACCTTGGGTGCCGACGGAGTTACCACTGGCGCATCTAATGATATTCAGAGAGCTAGTGAAATTGCACGTAATATGGTGACCAAGTGGGGATTGTCGGAAAGGCTCGGCCCCTTGATGTATGATGAAGCGCAGGAAGAGGTTTTTCTCGGTCGCTCGGCTGGTTCGCAAGTAAAGAGTGTCTCTTCGCAGACGGCGCAAGTCATAGATGAGGAGGTTCGACGTATCAGTGATGAGTGTTATGCGCGTGCCGAGAAGGTGCTGGCCGATAATCGAGATAAGCTCGATGCTATGGCAGACGCGCTGATGTTGTATGAAACCATTGACGCTTCTCAGATAGATGACATTATGGCCGGTCGTAAACCGGGTGAGCCGTCAGATTGGAATGACGACACTTCCGGCGGTGGTGAGTCGCAAAATGACGCCGAAGCGGGTGCTGGGCCCGATAAAGATTTTAAAGAAGATCCGATTGGTGGGCCGGCGGGCGAACACTAAGTTTCACGCATGACCACAGGTCTCGCTGATAAGTCTTCCTCAAATCAAAATCGATTGCTGCACTGCGGTGATCGATTTTTGGATTTGAGTCGCCCCCAGGTAATGGGGGTTCTTAACGTTACTCCCGATTCTTTTTCCGATGGTGGCCTCCTTCACGATGGCCCGATCCTTAGTCTTGGCAAGGTCTTGTTTCGAGTTGAGCAGATGCTTGAGCAGGGCGCTGCTATAATTGACGTCGGTGGAGAGTCGACTCGTCCGGGTGCCAAGACGGTTGGCGTTCAGGAGGAGATCGATCGCGTCTTGCCGGTCGTTCAGGCAATTAATAAACAATTTGATGTCGTTGTTTCCGTGGATACCAGTACGCCGGAGCTAATGTTGATGGCGGCGGATGCTGGCGCGGGAATGATTAATGATGTACGGGCTTTGGAGCGAGATGGGGCTATTGAGGCCGCAGGGAAAACAGAGCTGCCGATATGCCTTATGCATATGCAAGGGGAGCCCGCGACCATGCAGAAGCGGCCGCGGTATCATGACGTAATTAGCGATGTGAGTGCTTACTTGGGTCTCAGGGTAAATCTTTGTGAGGTTGGTGGGATTTCTCGAGAGCGTTTGCTGCTTGATCCAGGGTTCGGCTTCGGGAAGTCCGTTGTCCACAATTTGGCTCTGTTGAATGGGTTGTCGCAGTTGCAGTCGTTAGGGTGTCCGCTATTGGTTGGGCTTTCTCGCAAGTCGCTTATTGGCAAAGTCCTGAATCGCGATGTTGACGACCGCCTGGCGGGAAGTTTGTCGTTGGCAGTGCTCGCCGTTGATCGCGGGGCATCAATTATTCGCGCTCATGATGTTAGAGAGACAGTCGACGCCGTGCTACTTGCTCAAGCAGTCATTTCGGAGTCTGATAGCATTGTTCAGTGATAATTGGCGGTTCTGCTGTGCTGTTTAGGGAATATATTGCGCGCCTTAGGCGACTAAGTTAGCTCTGCGTATTCAAAAATAAGAGGTTTGGTGATGACAAAAAAATACTTTGGCACTGATGGCATTCGAGGCCGTGTTGGTGCGGGCCAAATTAACCCGGAGTTTGTTCTTAAGTTGGGTTGGGCTGCCGGTAAAGTATTTGCTGGCGAGGGCCGAAGCAAGCTAATTATTGGTAAAGATACGCGGATATCGGGTTATATGTTTGAGTCTGCTCTCGAGGCTGGGCTGGTTGCCGCAGGGGTTGATGTGTATATGTTAGGGCCGATGCCAACTCCAGCAATTGCCTACCTTACTCGCACGTTTCATGCGCAGGCAGGGATTGTGATTAGTGCATCGCACAATCCTTATCACGACAATGGTATTAAGTTTTTCTCTGGAGAGGGAACGAAATTGCCGGACGATATTGAATTGGCAATTGAGCGGCAGCTAGCGGTGCCGATGACGACGGTGGATTCTTCCCATCTCGGTAAAGTTACCCGAATAAATGATGCCGCGGGACGGTATATTGAGTTTTGTAAGAGCACTGTGCCCTCTGCGTTTAGCTTGCGTGGCTTAAAAATTGTTGTCGATTGTGCGCACGGGGCCACGTATCACGTTGCGCCAGCAGTTTTTGAGGAGCTGGGGGCTGAGTTAGTCGTCATTGGGGCGAGTCCTGACGGCATCAATATTAATGAAGATGTTGGCTCGACCAGCCCGCGAGCCTTGCGGGCTAAAGTTCTGGAAGAGGACGCGGATTTGGGCATTGCATTTGACGGTGATGGTGATCGATTAGCTTTTGTGGATCGTAATGGAGAGGTGGCGGACGGCGACGAGCTACTGTATATCATCGCGCAGGATCAGCTGCGAACAACGGGGGGGTGTTCCGGTGTTGTTGGTACCTTGATGTCTAATCTGGGTTTTGAGTTAGCCCTGAAGGACTTGGGTGTCCCGTTTGATCGAGCCAACGTGGGAGACCGATACGTCAACGAAATGATGGGTGAAAAAGGGTGGAAGCTAGGCGGTGAAAACTCCGGTCACATTATTTGCGGGGATGTCACGACAACAGGCGATGGTCTGGTTGCTGCGCTTAAGGTTCTTTTTGCCCTTGTTGACGGGGGTAAACCGTTGCACGAGCTGAAGAGGGGGATGAGTTTATTTCCTCAAACGATGATAAACGTGACTGTTAACGATCGAGGTAAATTATCCAATAACGCTGATATTGAACAAGCTGTCGCCGGTGCGGAGCTTGCGCTGGCCGGGCGTGGCCGCGTACTTCTTCGGCCGTCCGGTACGGAGCCAGTGGTTCGCGTTATGGTTGAGGGAGAGGATAGTGGTCTGGTTGAAGAGTTGGCTGCGCGGATCGCCGCTGTCGTTGAGCGCGAGGTTGCCTAGCTTGTCGGTATAGTGTTGGCGCAGGCAAGTCGCTGCTTTAACGAAATACCGTCCTCAGATGGCCGGGACTCCTTGTAAGTTGTGGCCAGTTTGGGTAAGATTGCCCGCGTTTTTCGCAGGCCCAATGTTTCGAGTTAGGGCTGGACAGTTTATGGAGTCTTAATGCGGCGTAATTTGGTGGTAGGGAACTGGAAAATGCACGGCACGAAAGCAAGTGTCGCTGCTCTTTTGTCCGGCTTAAAATCCAGATTGGCTGGTGGTGAATACCCTGCGGAGGTCGCTGTTTGTCCTCCCTATATATTTCTGTCGCAGGTTGAAGAGGCGCTATCTGGAACTGTCGTTCGTTGGGGGTCTCAGAATCTCAGTGATAAAGAGTTCGGTGCGTACACCGGTGAAATTTCCGGGCAGATGTTGGTCGAGTCGGGCTGCTATTTTGCGATTGTCGGGCATTCTGAGCGACGTTCGTTATTCGGTGATACAGATCGGCTTGTTATTGAAAAGTTTATTGCTGCGCAGCAAGTTGGTTTGGTTCCAGTTTTTTGTATTGGTGAAACACTTGAGCAGCGAGAAGCTGGCGAAACCATCGCGTTGATCGAGCGCCATGTTCAGGCGTTAATCGATATTGCTGGAGTCGGTGCCATGGCTAAAGCTGTTATAGCGTATGAGCCGGTATGGGCCATCGGTACCGGTAAGACTGCTACGCCGGCCGAGGCTCAAGATGTGCACAGGCATATTCGACAAGTCGTTGCTCGAGCAGATACCGAGCTGGCAGAAAATTTACAGATTTTATACGGTGGCAGTGTCAATGCAGCAAATGCTGCAGAGTTATTCGCCATGAAAGATATTGATGGGGCGCTCGTGGGTGGTGCATCACTAAATGTGACTGATTTCGCTACGATATTTGAAGCGGCTTCTGGTTTTAAGAATTGAACATGAATTTGCTGGCAGATAGTCAGCCCAAATGGTTAATAGAATGGAACAGATAATAGTTATTTTTCACGTTTTGGCTGCATTAGCCATTATTGGTCTAATTATGATTCAGCAAGGAAAGGGTGCTGATATGGGTGCTTCTTTTGGCTCCGGTGGTTCGCAGACCTTGT
The DNA here is from genome assembly GCA_913019905.1 of uncultured Cellvibrionales bacterium. Classification (GTDB taxonomy): domain Bacteria; phylum Pseudomonadota; class Gammaproteobacteria; order Pseudomonadales; family Dasaniaceae; genus Oceanicoccus. Next base: position 95,881 of record CAJVZD010000015.1, on the reverse strand, counting down.
TTGGTAGTACGGGGAGCGGAAATGCATTGACAAAAGCAACGTCTCTGTTAGTTGTCGTGTTTTTTGCAACCAGCTTTGGTTTAGCTATCGTGGCCAAAAATATGTCGACCGCCGGCGTGGATATCGATATTCCTGTGCCTGCCGTCGTTGAGGTTCCGGCCGGAGAGGTGGGAAGCGATGTGCCAACGGTAGATGGTCTCCAGCAGACATCAGATGATTCGCAAAATAACGGTCTTGATGTTCCATCCGTTGATGCGGCTGCTAGTGATGGTACAGTGGGCGTGGATGTTCCAGAAATATAGAGATAAAGTTTAGTTTGGAGGAGAAAAAGCCGAAGTGGTGGAATTGGTAGACACGCCACCTTGAGGGGGTGGTGAGCTATGCTCGTGCGGGTTCAAGTCCCGCCTTCGGTACCAATTTAAAAGCGCCCCTAAGGGGCGCTTTTTTTTATATGTCGTCAACGCTGTTTTTAATATTTCTCCTGGCGTCTATTTCTTGCAAAAGTGCTTGTTATCGGTCCTTCGCGTGTGTGATCAAGTTTAGATGTGAATGTTTTCATTGGTCGGCATAAGATTTAAGAAAAGCTCAGTAATGAGTTGACCCGCAGAGGTCATATCCCTATAATTCGCCAACTCGAATTTTGTCACTTTAAGTTGTGGTGATTTTTGTAACTAATATGTCTAAAGGGGCATGTTGGTGATGAAGTTTAACTTCATCTTTGTTGCGGGGTGGAGCAGCCTGGTAGCTCGTCGGGCTCATAACCCGAAGGTCGTCAGTTCAAATCTGGCCCCCGCTACCAAATTTATCGTTGCCTGTATCTCGTCAGTAGTCTGATTGAAGATATTATGTGATGACAGTTTCTTAAGCCCCTTTTTAGGGGCTTTTTGTTAGTTGTAGTTTTATTTTTCAGCGGTGATGGCTGAATTGGAAGTGGGCCTAGTGCCCATTTTTTGTTAGTACGTTTTATTTTGATGCGCGTCCAGGCTGTCATTTTTGGTCATTGGGCGGCGATAAAGGTGTGCAATGGCGGGTAAAGACACCCTGTTAACTGGATTGGTACAGCCTGTGGCTGAAGCGCTTGGGTATGAGTTGTGGGGAGTTGAATATTTGTCCCACGGCAAGCAGACGCTGGTGCGCGTGTATATTGATAGTCCGAACGGAATAGGTGTCGAGGACTGTGCGAAGGTGAGTCGACAGGTCAGTAGTGTTTTCGACGTCGAAGAGCCTGTTGCTGGAGAATACAATCTTGAGGTGTCTTCTCCGGGGATGGACAGGCCATTGTTCATGCTTGATCAATACAGTCGCTACATTGGCGAGCAAGTAAAAATACGATTGCGCTCACCTTTTGATGGGCGCAGGAAGTTTTCTGGTCAGCTAACGGGGGTTGAGGGAGAGGATGTTGTGGTCGCAGTCGATGACCACGAGTATTTGCTGCCTTTTGACTTGATTGAGAAGGCAAACATTACCCCGCGTTTTTAGTGCTGGGATTTGTTATAATTGGCAAAGTTTACAAACAGAATTTTAAATAGTAATTGAGTTTAAACCGGTGAGATTATGTTGAAACGAGGCGAACAATGAGCAAAGAAATATTGTTGGTGGCTGAAGCGGTTTCTAATGAAAAGGGTGTGTCCCGAGACATTATTTTTGAGGCCATAGAACAGGCTTTGGCGTCGGCTACAAAAAAACGTTACGACGAAGACGCTGATGTCCTGGTTACCATTGATCGAGAAACTGGCGATTATCTAACATTTCGTCGCTGGGAAGTCATGAGCGATGATGTGTTGGCTCTTTTGGGGCCTCAATTTACTCTTGAAGAGGCTCACGAAAAGGATGACTCATTGCAAGTTGGTGATGTTTATCAAGAAGCTATAGAAAATGTCGGCTTTGGTCGTATTGCCGCACAAACTGCCAAACAGGTGATTGTGCAGAAAGTTCGCGAAGCTGAGCGGGCGCAAGTCGTCGATGAATATGAAAGTCGAGTCGGCGAACTGATTAGTGGCACGGTAAAGAAAGTGACGCGAGACAATATTATCGTTGATTTGGGTAATAATGCTGAAGGGTCATTGCCCAGAGAAGAATTAGTCGGTCGCGAAGTATTTCGTATGAGTGATCGGGTTAGAGCCATTTTGCAGGATGTTAGGCCCGAAGTTCGAGGGCCGCAATTATTTTTAAGTCGTGCCTGTCCAGAGATGTTGATTGAGTTATTTAAGATAGAGGTGCCAGAAATCTCGGAAGAAGTTATTGAGGTTCGCGGTGCTGCTCGTGACCCCGGTTCCAGAGCAAAAATTGCTGTTAAGACAAATGATGGGCGCATAGACCCCATCGGTGCTTGTGTCGGCATGCGAGGTTCGCGCGTACAAGCCGTGTCGGGCGAGCTCAGCAATGAGCGTGTGGATATAATTTTATGGGATGATAATCCCGCACAACTCGTTATCAATGCCATGGCGCCCGCCGAAGTGGAGTCGATCGTCGTTGATGAAGACTCCCAATCTATGGATGTCGCCGTTGCTGCGGAAAATCTTGCTCGTTCAATAGGTCGAAGTGGTCAAAACGTTCGATTGGCTAGTGAGCTGACCGGGTGGACAATTAATGTGATGAGTGTCGATGACGCAGCAGACAAGCACGAGCAGGAGTCAGGCGCCGTCATTACCACTTTTATGGAGAAGCTGGACATAGACCAGGATGTTGCTGAAGTGTTAGTGGAAGAAGGATTTGCGTCGTTAGAAGAGGTTGCTTACGTTCCATTGGAAGAGATGATAGCGATAGAAGGCTTTGATGAAGATATAGCTGAAGAGCTTCGATCTCGCGCAAAAGACGCTTTGCTTACTCAAGAGATAGCTAGCGAAGAAGAGTTAGGGAAAGTAGAGCCCGCAGAAGATCTATTAACAATGGATGGCATGGATCGTCATCTGGCTTACTTGTTAGCGAGCAAGGGCATTGTGACCATGGAAGATTTAGCTGAACAAGCGGTCGAAGATATAATAGATGTTGAAGGTCTGGATGAGCAACGGGCTGGTGAATTAATTATGACAGCGCGTGCACCTTGGTTCGCTGAAGCAGAACAACAACAGGAATAGCAGTAGCGAGCTGGTATCGTTTGTTGATACTGAAGTAAGGTACGGGAGAAATATGAATGGCAGAAGTTACTGTAAGCCAATTGGCCGATGTTGTAGGCGCGTCAGTAGAGCGTCTGTTAGCGCAGATGAAGCAAGCTGGTTTAATACATACCGCCGCTGAAGAGACGGTATCTGATGAAGACAAACAAACGCTGTTGACCTTTTTGAAAAGTAGTCACGGCGAGTCCGCAGCTGCACCAAAGAAAATTACGTTGAAGCGTAAAACGCTAAGCACTTTGAAGTCATCGGGAAGTCATGGTAAGAGAACCGTTAATGTAGAAGTACGTAAAAAACGCACTTACATAAAGCGTGATCCGTCTGATGATGCCGCTGGAGAAGAGGTCGCGGCAAATGATGTCGTTGCGGTTGAGCAAGAGTCGGTCGTTGAAGTCGCGGACACCGTTGTCTCTGAAACTGATTCTAGTGCCGCCGCACTCGAACAAAACAGTGGTGCCGGTGAGGTAGCACTAGATAAGTCACAGCTTGACCCTGAAGTTTTGCGCCAGCAGGCAGCTGCAAAACGTAAAGATAGGGAAGCCAGAGACCTTGAATTGAAAAAAACTGCAATTGCCATAAAAAATGCAGAGACAGAGCGTGCTGAAAATCCCGCCTTAGAAGAAGGTGCAGAATCCAAGGTTGTTCGTGGTCGTCGACATGAAGTGCCAGCGAAACCGGTAGAGGGAGAGCGTCCGGAGAAAAAGAAAACAAGTGGTAAAGCCGCGATAAAAACCCGCGGTAAAAACCGTGGGCATAATATAAAAAATGTCGATGGACTGCTTGATGGTGAGGGCGGTGGTCCACGGTCTCGTCGCAGGCAAAAAGTATTAAAACTGCCTGAAGGTGCTAAGGCTCATAGTTTTGCACGCCCAACAGAAAAGACTATCCACGAAGTTCTTATTCCCGACGAGATTTCCGTGTCTGACTTAGCGCAACAAATGAACTTAAAGGGCGTTGTCGTCGTTAAAGAGCTAATGAAGCAGGGTACCATGGCCAATATTAATCAAACTATTGATCAAGAGACGGCACAGTTAGTGGTTGAAGAGCTTGGGCATGTTGTCAAGTTAGTCACTGGCGACGAGATGGAGGAAGCTTTGGAAGAAAGCATTGGGCAGCACGAAGGTACTCTAGAGCAGCGCTCGCCAGTTGTAACGGTCATGGGGCATGTAGATCACGGGAAAACTTCCTTGCTCGACTATATCCGAAAAGCACATGTGGCAAGTGGCGAAGCCGGCGGAATAACGCAGCACATCGGTGCTTATCACGTTGAAACTGATAAAGGCATGATTACCTTTCTCGATACACCTGGTCACGCTGCGTTTACTGCGATGCGGGCACGAGGAGCAAAGAGTACGGATATTGTAATATTGGTTGTCGCAGCTGACGATGGGGTCATGCCGCAAACCGAAGAAGCCGTAGCACATGCAAGAGCTGCTGGAGTACCTTTGGTAGTTGCGGTTAATAAAATGGACAAGGAGGGTGCTGACCCAGACCGTGTTCGTAATGAACTGGCCGCTAAAGACGTTATTCCGGAGGATTGGGGAGGCGATGTCCAGTTTATCAACGTGTCTGCCCATACGGGTGACGGTATTGATGGCTTGTTAGAGGCCGTCCTGTTACAGGCTGAATTACTAGAGCTACAGTCTCCTTCTGATATTCCAGGTACAGGTATTGTTATTGAATCCCGTCTGGATAAAGGCCGCGGTTCTGTTGCTTCTTTACTCGTACAAAACGGCACCTTGCGACCTGGTGATATTGTTCTTGCTGGACGACACTATGGTCGAGTTCGCGCATTGCTCGATGAAAATGGCAAGGCAATTAAGCAAGCCGGTCCCTCGATTCCGGTAGAAATTCTTGGGCTTAACGGGACTCCTGACGCCGGTGATTCCTTCGCCGTGCTTGAAAGCGAAAAGCGTGCACGGGAAATGGCGGATTTCCGACAGGAGAAAGGACGTACCGATAAGCTAAAACGCCAGCAAACAACTAAATTGGAAAATATGTTTGCGAACATGGGTGCTGCCGAAAGTAAGTCTCTCAATGTAGTGATTAAAGCGGATGTGCGCGGGTCACTAGAGGCGATTCAGTCCTCGTTACTCGATTTAGGGAATGAGGAAGTTCAGGTAAATATCGTTTCATCCGGTGTCGGTGGAATCACAGCGACAGACATGACCTTAGCAGTAACGTCGGGTGCTGTTGTATTTGGTTTTAACGTTCGAGCTGATTCCAGTGCCCGTAAAGTGGTTGAAGAAGAAGGGGTGGATTTGCGTTATTACAGCGTTATCTACGACTTAATCGACGATGTTAAGCAAGCGTTGTCTGGAATGTTAAGTCCGGAAATGCGAGAGGAAATTAACGGGACGGCAGAAGTACGGGATGTGTTCAGATCACCGAAATTCGGAGCTATTGCTGGCTGTATGGTCATTGAGGGAACTCTGTTCAAAAACAATCCAATACGTGTATTACGAGACGATGTGGTTATTTATGAAGGCGAATTAGAATCGCTACGCCGTTTCAAAGATGACGTGAATGACGTACGAAATGGTATGGAATGTGGTATCGGTGTAAAAAATTACAACGATGTTAAGCCTGGCGACAAGATCGAAGTCTATGTAGTTAAAGAAGTAGCTCGCACGCTTTAAGTTTGATAGCTAGTTGCTAAAAGCGTGAGAGTTATCTAAAGAGTATCGGCAATGCCACGAGAATATAGTCGGACACAGCGCGTAGGTGATTTCCTAAAACAGGAATTGGCTACCTTAATTCAGTTTGAGATACGAGACCCACGGGTCGGTATGGTCAGTATTACCGACGTTGAAGTCAGTCGAGACCTGGCCCATGCAAAAGTCTATATGACGGTGCTGGGCAAGGATACGAAAGAAGAAGCCGAAGAGTCTGTTGCCGTGTTAAACAAGGCGGCTGGCTATCTTAGGTCGCAACTTGCTAAAAGTAACAATGCGCGGACGACACCGAAGCTGCATTTTCATTTTGATAGTAGTGTTGTTCGTGGACAATATTTATCTGACCTAATCGACCATGCTGTGGCGGAAGACAAAAATCATTCCGATGCCACAGACATGGAAAAACCTGAGTAGGACCATTGGCAAAAAATCGTCGCGGTAGACCGCTTAACGGCATTCTGATTTTAGATAAACCGCAGGGTCAAAGTTCAAATCGGTCGCTGCAGATTGCCAAGCGCTTGTATTTTGCGAAAAAAGCGGGTCATACCGGAAGTCTTGATCCGCTGGCAACGGGCGTGCTGCCGCTTTGCTTCGGTGAGGCGACAAAGTTTTCACAGTATTTATTGGACTCGGACAAAGCCTACAAGAGCACTTTTAAGCTGGGTGTGATTACAGCAAGTGGTGATGCCGACGGAGAGGTACTCGAAAGTCGCGATGCCTCCGGTATCACCGAAGCTGATATCATTGCCGGATTGGCTCCATTTAGAGGGCTGATAAAACAAGTTCCTTCGATGTTTTCGGCTTTAAAGCACAACGGACAACCACTCTATAAGCTAGCTCGGCAAGGTATTGAGGTTGAGCGTAAAGTTCGTGAAGTGACTGTTTATGAGATTGATCTCATCGATTTTCGCAGTTCTAAAGAGACTGGTGACTGCCCCGAAGTCGATGTGTATGTTCATTGTAGTAAAGGTACATACATACGTTCAATTGCGGAAGATTTGGGTTTATCTCTAGGTTGCGGTGCCCATGTTACAGTGCTTCGACGCGTACAGGCGGGGCCTTTTAAAGAAGACCATTCCATCACCTTGCCAGCATTGGAAGCGCTGAAGACCGATGATGATTTTGCTCAGTTGGATGAGCTGATACTTCCGCCCGATAGTGCAGTGGATCATTTTCCGCGCGTATTGTTGGAAGAGTCAGCGGTATTCTACATGCTGCAAGGCCAGCCTGTTCAGATTGCGGAGGCACCTTTGGAGGGTGTTGTAAGAATGTACTCCAGTTCCGACACTTTTATCGGCCTTGGAGAAATGTTAGAAGATGGCCGAGTCGGTGCCAAGAGGTTGATAGCAACAAATTAGATATACCACCAGAAAGCATGGGTTTTCTGGGTCAGAAATATTGGGAGTTAAGCCCTGTTGGCTTAGCGCGCAATTGATATTGGAGCTTGTCTTTAATATCGCTAGCCTGTCTACAAATATGCGTGGTCAGGCTGAATTAATGAGCACGATAGAGTTTTATTTCTATCCTGCTTCAGCATATTTACTTTAACGAGGAATGAACAATGGCATTATCAGCAACAGAAAAAGCAGCAGTAGTAAAAGAATATCAAACAGCAGAAGGCGATACAGGTTCACCAGAAGTGCAAGTTGCGCTGCTGACAACCAATATTCAAAAACTGCAGGGCCACTTTGGCGATCACAAACACGATCACCATTCACGCCGCGGTTTGATCCGTATGGTAAACCAGCGTCGTAAATTACTGGATTACTTGAAGGGTAAGAAAGCTGAGCGTTACACCAGTTTGATCAAGCGTCTAGGTTTACGTCGCTAGTAGAAAAAAGAAAAAGAGTTGAGCCTTGGCGAAATAGGTTTCCAGGGCTCTTATATGTCATCCCAAAAAGGGAGGGTTTCTTCAGTGAATCCTGTAAAAAAAATATTTCAATACGGTGGTCAAGAGATCACATTAGAAACGGGTCGTATTGCTCGCCAAGCTACGGGCGCAGTACTGGTATCAATGGGTGAAGTACAAATATTGTGTACTGTCGTAGGCGCTAAAAGCGCAAAGCAGGGAATGGATTTTTTCCCTCTTGGTGTTCACTACCAGGAAAAGACCTACGCTGTCGGTAAAATACCCGGCGGCTTTTTTAAGCGTGAAGCACGGCCTTCAGAAAAAGAAACGCTGACATCACGGTTAATCGATCGTCCGATACGTCCGCTTTTCCCCAATGGTTTCAAAAACGAAGTACAAGTTGTTTGTACCGTAATGTCTGCCGATAAGGATACCAATCCAGATATCGCTGCACTGATCGGCACATCTGCTGCGTTGTCAATATCAGGCATCCCTTTTAACGGCCCGATAGGCGCAGCGCGAGTTGGCTTTACAGCAGAGCAAGGATATATCTTGAATCCGGGATATAGCCAATTGGAAGAAAGCGCTTTAGATATGGTTGTTGCCGGTACGTCGGACGCCGTATTGATGGTTGAGTCAGAAGCACAAGAGCTCAATGAAGATCAAATGCTGGGCGCCGTGTTGTATGCGCACCAGGAAATGCAAACCGTCATTAAGGTCATTGCCGAGTTAGCTGAAGAAACAGGAAAGCCGCGTTGGAACTGGGAAGCAGAAGAGGAAGACACTGCTTTATTGGCCGCAGTTGCTAACGGCTATAAGCAGGGTATTGGCGAAGCCTATCGCATTACAGATAAGGCTGATAGATATTCAAACTTGAGCGAGTTAAAAGGACAGGCAACAGCCCAGTTGGCTGCTGGAGACGCTGCTCAATACAACGAAGGCGATGTTACCGATGTCTTTAAGAAATTGGAAAAATCTATTGTTCGCCAACGCATCCTAAATGGAGATCCGCGGATCGATGGACGCGACAACGGTACGGTTCGCCCGATAAATGTCGAAGTTGGCGTTTTAAATAAAGCACACGGATCAGCATTATTTACCCGTGGAGAAACTCAGGCCATTGGCGTTACAACCTTAGGAACAACTCGCGATGCGCAGTTGATCGACGCCCTGGAAGGAAAGCGTGAAGATAATTTTTTCTTGCATTATAACTTCCCTCCCTATTCTGTAGGTGAATGTGGACGAATCGGCTTTACCAGTCGACGTGAAGTTGGACATGGTCGTTTGGCGCGCCGCGGTGTTGCAGCAGTATTGCCCAGCGCAGAAGATTTTCCTTATACCATACGGGTCGTGTCGGAAATTACTGAATCGAATGGTTCAAGTTCAATGGCCAGTGCTTGCGTTGCGAGTTTGTCGATGATGGAAGCGGGTGTTCCTCTAAAAGCGCCTGTAGCCGGCATTGCTATGGGCTTGGTTAAAGAGGGTGAGCGTTTTGCCGTTTTGACTGATATTCTGGGTGATGAAGATCACTTAGGCGATATGGACTTTAAAGTAGCGGGAACCGCTAATGGCATCACTGCTTTGCAAATGGATATCAAAATCGAAGGTATCAATGAGCAAATAATGGATATAGCTCTTGGGCAAGCTCTGGAGGCACGTCTTCATATTCTGGGTCAAATGAACGAAGTTCTCAGTTCTCCTCGGGAAAAAGTGTCAGAAAATGCGCCGAGCATGGCTACCTTTAAAATTGATTCTGACAAGATTCGAGATGTCATCGGAAAAGGCGGTGCAACCATCCGTTCTATTACGGAAGAAACCGGAGCAACGGTTGATATTGACGACGATGGAACGATTCGTATATACGGTACTGATGCCGCATCGAGAGATGCAGCTGTAGCAAAAGTCGAAGAGATAACGGCTGAAGCAGAAGTGGGTGCTGTTTACGAAGGAAAGGTTGCTCGTATTGTCGACTTTGGTGCATTTGTAAACATCTTGCCCGGGAAAGACGGTTTGGTCCACATTTCTCAAATATCGAAGGATCGGGTAGAGAATGTTAGTGACTATTTGTCTGAAGGTCAGATGATAAAAGTCAAAGTTTTAGATGTTGATCAACGTGGTCGAATCAAGCTTTCTATGAAAGAGCTTGAAGAAGCTACACCAGCTAGCGACGAAAATTCGGAAACAGCGGAATAAGTTTTAGCTGGAATTAAAAAGGGAGCCTTATGGCTCCCTTTTTTGTTAGTTCGAACATAAATGGATTTCGCCGTTTTCTACGGTGAAAGGTGCCGGTGTTAGTTTTTCACCCAGACAAGGGCCGGCAACACACTCTCCGTCTTCGATCAAAAATAATGCGCCGTGCGTCGTGCAATGAATAAGTGCGCCTTCAGAATCAAGGAACTGATCTTCCAGCCAATTTAATTCGACACCTAAATGCGGGCAGCGATTTTGATAGACGTATATCTGACCGTCTTTTTTTACAGCGAAAAAACTTTCTTCGCCTACTGAAAACCCTTTGGAAGACTCGTCGGCAATATCGTTAGTGTGGCAAAGTAATGTCATAGAAATACTAGGATTTTTTAAAAATGTCTGTAAGCGAACGCCGTATACTTTAATAAATACGCGAGTGTTTAACCAGTTATAATTCTAGAGCTGGACCCGGAGTAACCGAAGTTGTTCTAGATGTGGGCGACCGTAAGCTGGACCCGTTAAGCTAGATCCATAGATTTCTCGGCCTGTTTAACCAGAGATTCTTTGGTTTCTGTGTCCAGGTCATTCCAATTTGTGTCGGTTAAAGCGCCGTGCAAGGCATAGAGCAAAACTTTGGAAACCCTTATTCCGCGCTGTTTAATTTCTAAATAGGCAGCAACAGGTCCTTTTTTTTGAAGCTCTTCTTGGCTATTAATACCAATGGTGTGTAGCCAATTAATGGATGTGTTGCCTAAATTCTTAAGATCGAGCAAATCGCTTTGCATAACAACTCTCTTTTCTATTGTTTTTATTGGAAATTGCAATTTGTAATAATGCAGTTGGCTCTTATAATACAGATTCATTTTTATATCAATAGGCGATTGATATAATGGGAGCCTATCATGCCTGAAAAAAACAGCAAAACATCGATTTTCCTCAGCCAGCTTTGCGGCTGTGATGACGGTTGGATTGACCGAACAGCCGTAGACGTGCCGATTCATAAATTATTAGTAAAACCGTTTTTGCAACTTAAGCTAGAGGGAGAAAAAGAAGGTTTCGATATTTGCATCGCTAGCGGGTATCGCGATTTTAGTCGCCAGCTAATGATTTGGAACAATAAGGCTGAAGGGAAGCGCCCAGTTTTTGATGATGATAACAAAATCATTGATATGTCGACACTGGTCCCTTGGGAGAAGGCCCAGGCAATTTTACGATGGTCTGCACTACCCGGAGCATCTCGCCATCACTGGGGAACAGATATTGACATATTCGATCGGTCGGCGGTCGAAGAGAATTACGCCTTACAGTTGTCGGCCGATGAGTTTGCACAAAATGGACCTTTTGGTCCAATGAATGACTGGCTGGATAGTAAGATTAAATCTGACCACGGCCATGGTTTTTTCAAGCCATATGTTGCAGCCAATAACGGTGTCGCCCCGGAACCTTGGCATTTAAGCTATGCACCCTTGGCGGCTGAATTCCAAAAAGCTATGACTGTTGAAGGCTTGAAAGAATTCTTGAGCGATAAATCTATGGCGCTGAGGTCTGTTGTTTTAGATAATTTCCAAGAAATCTACGAGCGTTTCGTTATAGTAAACCACGATTGCTATCCGAGCCAATATCGTGAGTTTCTGCGAGAATAGCCCTGCTTCGTCGCGGAATATAAACTATGTTATTTACTAAAACTTTGGGATATTATCTAATCCGACTTGGTGCTGGCATAGCTTTAGTGTTCATTTTCATATTCTTGTCTCGTGGATAGCGCGACTAGATAACAAAATTAAAGTTATTTGAAAAAAAACGACAGGTGTTAGTGCACAAAATTTACTATGTCCACGATGTCTACTATAGTAGTTAGAGAAAATGGAAATTATCAATACCTGTGCACATGATTGCATTCAGTGTTACGGGCAGAAAATTGTAAAAGGTAATTTCAGTCGATAAATTGAATATGACGTACAAGTTACTTACGGCATAGGTGTAGTAACGATTTTGCCATGGCAAACTGAGAGGTGATGAGGTGAGTGTAAAATTATTGGATAACGAAGCCTTTTATGGCTATCGGGTTCGTCGAACAGTGAACGGAAAGCTCTATCAGGAATATTACTCTCTTAAAAAAGCCGGGAAAAGAATTGGTCCAAGGCTCAAGCGGAAAGTGGAATTGGAAGCTATTGAACGCGACGAGGCTTTGATTGAAGAGCAGAAGCGGGTAAAAAAGCAGCTTAAAGCATCACGTTGTTTTAATGCAAATGGCTCGGTTAAGGGTATTAGCTATTTGTTAAAGACTGAAAAGAGTGGCACCGTGACCCCGATATTTCAAGTCGGCATCGCTTCAGAGTTAGAGGATAAAATAGTTTGTACTAGTTTTTCTCTTAATGCACACGGAAAAGAGCTAGCGTGGAAGAAAGCCGTAGATGCTTATGCAAAACATAAAGTCATCGGTAAAAACTCCAAGTTATTCAAACAATTAAGCGCAGCAATACCCAATGTAAAGAAATTGCGAAAGTAGTCGACTTCCCTATCGACCAGAAACGAAAAAGCCAGGCATGACGCTTGGCTTTTTCGTTTCTGGTCGATAGGTTCTTACGTTAGTTATGCTTGTCTAGCAGTCGTTCATCGGTGGCGCGAAAAATGATATTGTGTTGTCGCCGGGTATGCCGAGATAGTTTTATCATTGAACCCGCTATTGGGTCGTCATCAAATTCGATGAGGTGTTTACTATAAAGCTGCCGTCCTTATTAGTTTCCGCGTCTTTTGCTGCAATCGTTTCTTATTGGTCTATGTTAGAGCTACTCATTTTAGGGCCTAATGATTATTTCATCCTCCCGTTTAATTTCTTTCTGGTATTTGTTGTGGTCAACGCAATGAGAAGTCCGGCCCGCTAGCCGGGCGGAAAAACTGAGTACTGATTGTCTACTGCGCTGGGAAAGTGATGGCTTGGTCAATCAGCACCGCGAGGGCTGCAACGTCTTTTCCATACATCTTATAGTCAAAGCCCAGATAGAATAACGATCTAGCCATCAACCGACGATAGCATAACTGTCCGGTTTTCGATGCAATTGGTGTTGGGTTACGAGCGTCGATGATAGTGCAAGCTAGTGCAATAGTGGTATCCATATCATCCGGTGCATTTCCCGCGCCCGGAGTATTCTTGCATATTTTTAGTTTGTGGGTGTTCGCTTAAATTGAAAAGAGAATAGTTAGAACGTGGCCTGAGGGATTTCTTACGCGATAAAGTGCGAGGCTATTCTCTCATTGAATTATTTGTCGCATTGTCTGTTAATTCCGGTCGGTTATTACAAAATTTGCTGATATAGCATAAGACGCCTAGAATGGTGTTAGTGGTTAGAGCGGATCATCTGTTTTTGTTTTCGTGAGCAATGACTAATCATCGTCATATTGTAGGTTTTCAGGTGAGTGCTTGAGAGTTGATAGTGATAATAAAAACGAAACATTCGTTAATATACGTAACTTTTTATACCAATAAAAATTAAAAATCTAGGAGGTTTATGTGTTTGATTTACTTTTATTGCCGCCCATTTTTGGTGGGTTGGGGCTGATTGCTGCACTGGTTATCTATCGGAAGGTGAAGGCCTATCCTACGGGGGAGGGTTTGGTTGTTGAAATTTCTGACGCCATTCACTCGGGTGCCATGGTTTTTATGCGGCGAGAGTACTCCGTTCTGATTATATTTGCCGCCGTCGTTACCGTTCTGTTATTTGTCGGATTTCAAGACTGGCACACACCGCTGGCTTTTGTGGTGGGAGCTTTGTGTTCAGCTTCTGCCGGTTACATCGGTATGTTTTCAGCCACCAAGGCCAATGTGCGTACAACCGTAGCGGCGAGTACGAGTGGGGCGAGTGAAGCATTAAGTGTCGCTTTTTATGGCGGCTCTGTTATGGGCCTGACGGTTGCCTCTATGGGGTTGTTAGGATTGGGTATTTTGTACTTCATGTTTGGTTCAAATCCAGAGCACGCCAACGCGATTCACGGTTTCGGTATGGGCGCTTCAACCGTTGCGTTATTTTCCCGCGTCGGTGGTGGGATCTTTACTAAAAGTGCTGATGTCGGTGCTGATCTTGTCGGTAAAATTGAAGCAGGTATTCCCGAGGACGATCCGCGAAACCCAGGTGTTATTGCCGATAATGTGGGCGATAACGTTGGTGATGTGGCTGGTATGGGTTCAGATATTTTTGAGTCTTACTGCGGATCAATGATTGCGACTATCGCGATTGCTTCCACGATGTCGGTGGCGGTAATCGCTGCACTGGGCGGAGACAGGGGGCAATTAATGTTTGCGCCGTTGGCCTTGGCTTCACTGGGATTGTTATGTTCGATCGGCGGGATTCTACTGGTGCGAGCTTCGGTTAGCAAAGCACCGGCTTTAGCGCTGCGCATGGGTACTATTGGAGCAACGATTTTGTTCATTTTGACATCCTGGTTTTTGTTGAAAGAGTTGGGTTTGCCCCAGGGAGTATGGTTATGTGTCGTGTGCGGCGCACTGGGCGGAATCATTATCGGTCTTGTCACCGAATATTATACCGGTGGAAAACCAGTTAGGACGATTGCGGAAAGCGGAGAAACCGGTCCAGCTACGGTAATGATTTCAGGGCTCGCTGTAGGAATGGAATCGGTGGTTGTTCCGGTATTAACGATAGCTGCGATTATCTTTTCTACCAGCCTGTTGTTACCTGAAGGTGCAGGTGTGTATGGTGTTGGTATAGCCGCAGTGGGAATGCTTGCGACGGTGGGCATTACGATGGCCATCGATGCTTATGGTCCCGTTGCGGATAACGCCGGTGGTATCGCTGAAATGGCTGAATTAGGCGACGAAGTGCGTGAGATAACCGATGGTTTAGATGAAGTTGGAAATACGACTGCGGCTATTGGGAAAGGGTTTGCCATTGGCGCCGCTGGCCTCGCGGCTTTGGCTATCATCGCGGCTTACATTGAAGTTATCGAGCACAAGGTAGACGGATTTACGCTCGATATCAGCGATCCTCTAGTCTTAACAGGCATGTTTCTTGGGGGTATTTTTCCCTTTCTCGTGAGCGCAATTACGATGCGCGCGGTGGGTGATGCAGCCTTCGATATGATTAAAGAAATTCGTCGTCAGTTTAAGGAGATTCCCGGATTAATGGAGGGCACGGCAAAGCCCGATAGCGAAAGGTGTGTTGATATTGCAACTCAGGCGGCACTAAAGCGCATGGTCTTACCTGGGGTGTTAGCCGTCGGGTCGCCGGTGGTCGTTGGGTTTTTACTGGGTCCTGCTGCTTTAGGAGGGTTGTTAGGAGGGGCATTGGTAACTTGCGTGTTAATGGCGTTAATGATGGCGAATGCGGGTGGTGCCTGGGACAATGCTAAGAAGTATGTGGAAAAGGGCAATTTTGGTGGTAAAGGCTCTGATGTTCATACGGCGGTTGTCGTAGGCGATACCGTTGGCGATCCGTTTAAAGATACCTCGGGTCCTGCGATGAATATATTAATTAATGTTATGGCTATTGTGAGTTTGGTCATCGCGCCTTTATTGGTTTAAAATGGTCGGGCGCTTTACGTTTGTCAAAACTAAAAAAACGCAGCTTAAGCTGCGTTTTTTTTTGAGAAAATTAAGTGCCTGTTTGCATTTTGCAATAGCGACTCGATGGACGGACTAATTGAGTTTCGCTCAGCAACACTGGATAATGACTGCGTGCGGAAAAAGCAGTACCCGTAACATTTTATTTAGTAATTGTGGTTATTTTAAACTAATTCTAAAAGTGGAAGGGCAAGATGTCTGAATATAAGCGAGCAGCGACGCGAACAACGCTTAGAGCGGGAGTAAAACTATCACATCCCGATGTCGGGGAGCTAGACCTGTTTACCGGCAACATTTCGGATACTGGCGCGTATATTCTTACGGACGACAATGGTCCGGTAAAAGTTGGAGAGATAGTCTCTGTGCAAGTGACTGGTATGGGCGGCGGTGACGCCCCTGTAGTTAAGATGCGCGTGGTTCGTTCCGACGCAAAAGGCGTCGGTCTGGAATTTGTTACCGATTAGTCTCTCGAGCGATATTTATTCCGCGCGCTTTTGGCTGATTTTAGCCAAAGCTTCGAATTATGATATTGTTAGTCGTTGAAATTTAAGAAATAAGGTTGTGATATGCATATCCATATCCTGGGTATCTGCGGTACTTTCATGGGTGGATTGGCCATGCTTGCTCGCCAGCTGGGTCATACTGTCACGGGCTCGGATGCTAATGTTTATCCTCCCATGAGCATTCAGTTAGAAGAACAGGGTATTGGACTCATAGAGGGATATGACCCTTCCCAGCTCGAACCTGCTCCCGATTTGATAGTCGTCGGAAACGCAATGAGTCGCGGCAATCCCGCTGTGGAATATATGCTGGAACGCGGTATTCCATTCTCGTCAGGTCCTCAATGGCTATTTGAACATTTACTTAAAGATAGGTGGGTGTTAGCCGTTGCCGGAACTCATGGAAAAACCACAACGAGTAGTATGCTCGCCTGGATATTAGAGTTCGCAGGAATGAAACCTGGGTTTTTAATCGGTGGGATTCCAAGCAACTTTGGATTATCTGCTGACCTGGGTGATTCAGCTTTTTTTGTGATCGAAGCCGATGAGTACGACAGTGCCTTTTTTGATAAACGATCCAAATTTGTTCACTATCACCCTCGGACTGCAATTCTAAACAATTTGGAGTTTGATCACGCCGATATTTTCGAAGACCTGGCGGCGATCCAAAAGCAATTTCATCATTTGTTGAGAATTATACCCGGGAATGGCCGCGTCATCGTGCCAGAATCAGACGGTCATATTGAAGAAGTGTTGCAGCAAGGTTTATGGTCAGAGCTGGAAAAGACCTCAACTGAACGTTCTGGACAGGCTGATTGGTCGGCAGAACTGCATAGTCCCGATGGTAGCGCTTTCTCTGTTTGGCACAACGATACCGCTGTCGGTGACGTTGATTGGTCACAATCGGGAACGCACAATATCAATAATGCTTTAGCGGCGATTGCGGCGGCAAGGCATGTAGGCGTGCAACCGATTATTGCAGTCGAAGCGTTGTCCCAATTTCGTGGTGTAAAGCGTAGAATGGAGTTGCTGGGTGATCCGAATGGTATCGCTGTTTACGACGATTTTGCGCATCACCCTACAGCAATAGAAACTACATTGGCCGGATTGCGAGCAAAAATCACGCAGGGAAAAATTATTGCGGTTATTGAGCCTAGATCTCAAACAATGCGCTTAGGTTCACACCTAGATCGCCTGGCGACTGCGAGTCGCGATGCCGATCAAGTTATTTGGTATCAGCCCCAAGGTCTGGACTGGTCTTTGGATTCTGTTGTTCTCGACAGTGATGGCAGGGCCTGCGTCAGTGATTCAATTGATAATATCGTAGCAATGGTCGTAGCAAGTGCAAAGAGCGGTGACCATGTGGTGATTATGAGCAACGGCGGATTTTCTGGAATTCACCAACGGTTATTAACGTCGTTGGCTTAGTTGTTTTTCCTTATTTGTAACGGTCAATATTTAGGACTAAATAGTGTATGAAAGATCAATTATTTTCCTGGTATGAAAACCTCATACTAAACAAGCCACTGGCATCATTAATTGTGACGCTTATTATTATTGGCGGGCTATCGACAGCTATACCTAGCTTCAAGTTAGATGCCTCGGCCGACTCTTTGGTGTTGGAAGGTGACGAAGCGCTTAAGTATTCTCGTGAAATTAACAAGCGCTTTCAATCCGAGGACTTTTTACTGGTAACTTTTCGACCGAATAAGGACCTTTTATCAACTGAGTCATTAACAGTTTTGGAGCAGTTACGTAGTGAGCTGGTGGTACTTGATGGTGTCTCGTCGGTAACAAGTATTCTGGATGTACCTCTGTTGGAGAGCCCAAAGGTGTCCTTGAGTGAGGTTGCCGACGGTGGCGAATTACGCACATTGAGAACGCCGGGAATCGACAAAAAATTGGTCCTGGCTGAATTAACAAACAGCCCAATCTATAGCAATATGCTGATGGGTTCTGATGCTCGAACGACGGCCCTACAAATTAATCTAAAGCGTGACAAGCAATATATGGACTTGTTAGCTAAACGTGAAAGCCTGCGGGAATTAGCGGCCAAGGGCACACTGCCCGCGAATTTACGGGTAGAGCTTGTTGAGGTGGAGGAGGTTTTTCGTGACTACTCGGCAGTCTTTAATGAGCGCCAAAGCCAGCTAGTTGAAATAGTGAGAGGAATTGCCAGTCAATACCGCGATGAGGGGCAGCTCTTTTTAGGAGGGGTACCCATGATCGCCGCCGACATGATTAGCTTTGTAAAAAGTGATTTGTTGGTGTTTGGCAGTGGTATTGTCGTTTTTATTATTTTGGTCCTTTCGTTGATTTTCAGGCGTATTACCTGGGTTATATTTCCGCTTATTACTTGCGTTCTGTCAACGGCGTTTATGCTGGGGTTAATCACCTGGCTCGACTGGCGGATGACAGTAATATCATCAAATTTCGTCGCGCTTTTACTTATTATCACCTTGTCTATTACTATTCACTTAGTCGTCCGTTATCGCGAATTACTATCTATTGATCCAGAGATGGACCAGCAACAATTGGTAAAAAAAGCCACTCTATTGATGGTGAAGCCCTGTATTTATACTGCACTCACGACCATTGTCGCTTTTGCCTCTTTAGTCGTTAGTGGTATTCGTCCGGTTATCGATTTTGGTTGGATGATGACCGTTGGTGTGACCGCCGCATTGATCATCGTATTTATTGTTTTACCGGCAATGTTAATGTTGGTAAAAAAACCTCGCATGACGAAGTCCGAATCGTCTGAACTAGCCTTTACCACGCACTTTGCCACCTTCACGGAAAAGAACGGGACATTCGTTTTAGGGGTTTCGGCATTGCTTGCAGGAATCAGTATCTGGGGCGTATTACACCTGGAAGTTGAAAACCGTTTTATCGATTATTTTCACGAAAGCACTGAAATATACCAAGGCATGGAAGTTATCGATACTCAGCTGGGCGGAACTATTTCTCTGGAGGTGATTATTGATCCCGATATTAAGATGAATGAAAACTCGGCAATGGTCGCAGCCGTTGTTGACGTCGACGGTAGTTCCAGTATTGATGCGTCGCAAGGTGACGATTTTCTTGATGATTCCGAGAGTGAGTTCGATGATGATTTCGAAGACGACTTTGGCAGCGATGAAGAGGGCTTTGAGGGCGCAGCGGATGTGAGTTATTGGTTTAATCGCACAGGTCTGAGTCGCATAGAAGCAGTACATGATTACATTGACTCTCTGGAACAGACCGGAAAAGTTTTGTCACTCGCGACTCCCTATAAAGTTTTACGGTCATTAGCGTCGGGCGTCGATGATATTCAATTAGCTCTTATTCAAAGGAATTTGCCGAAAGAAATTAACGACATATTGATTGATCCTTATCTAAATGAAGAGATTGATCAGGCCCGAATCACCGTCAGAGTGATGGAAACCAGTAAACAGTTGCGCCGCGCCGATCTGTTACAAGAGATAGAAGATCATTTGACCAATGAATTAGGTTTTCAGAAAGAACAAGTTCATTTAACGGGCATGTTAGTTCTCTATAATAATATGTTACAGAGTTTGTATCGCTCGCAAATACTGACAATAGGCGCGGTATTTATCGCGATTGTATTTATGTTTATTGTACTTTTCCGCTCTCTATCGATCGCTTTAATTGCTATCGCGCCCAATATTTTGGCGGCGGGTATTGTGTTGGGAGGAATGGGTCTGGTAGGTATTCCTCTCGATATTATGACCGTGACCATAGCGGCTATTTCAGTCGGTATTGCGGTTGATAATACTATTCACTACGTGCACCGATTTAGAGCGGAGTTTCCAAAGGACAGAAATTATCTTGCGACCATGTATCGATGTCACGCTTCGATCGGTAAGGCGATGTTTTACACATCGATAACAGTCATCATGGGATTTTCGATTTTGTCGTTGTCCAATTTCACTCCGAGTATCTATTTTGGGCTGTTGACCAGCTTGGCTATGTTTGCCGCTCTATTGGGTTCTTTGTTACTTTTGCCGCAATTGCTTATAACCTTTAAGCCTTTAGGTCCAAACGAGGATATTCTCTGATCGTTAGAGGGGGAAACCCGCGGGCAAACGTAGGATTAGAGGAGTGTTAGCACTATGCAATGCCGTTATAATTGCGGTGCATGTTGTATCGCGCCATCTATAAGCAGCTTTATTCCCGGCATGCCAGACGGCAAGCCGGCCGGCGTACGATGTATTCATCTTGCTGAAAACAATAGTTGCGAGCTGTTTGACAGTAAAGATCGACCCTTGGCATGCAAGTCGTTTTTGGCCGAACCAGACATTTGTGGTGACAACCGCAATCAGGCTTTAGACACTCTTGTTTGGTTAGAAAATACGACCGCCAGTGACTAATGAATAGTAAGCAAAATAATAATTAATCGTGAGATTGGGATAGCTTGAATACGATCTCTTACCAGTGAGAAAGTCATAATGTTTGAGACAATTCCTCTTTTCCCACTTAACGCAGTACTTTTCCCCAGTGGCCGTATGTCCTTAAGAATTTTCGAACCGCGTTATCTTGATTTGGTTAGCTCTTGTTTAAAAAGTGATTCTGGTTTTGGTCTCGTTCACTTGCAACAGGGAGCCGAGGTGAATACGGTATCTTCAACCGTTGAGACCAGATTTGAAAAAACGGGAACCTATGCCAAAATCATTGATTTTGACGATCTTGGCGATGGGAAGTTGAGCACGACCATCGAGGGTAAAAGTAAGTTTCGAATTACCTCCAGCTGGCAGGAGAAAAATGGCTTGTATAAGGCCGAAATTGATTGGGTAGAGGAAGAAGAAGCCGTGCCTTTGTTAGAAAATTTTTCTGAGTTAACGCTCTTGCTAAACCAGCTCATGCAACATCAGCAATTACGTCAGCTCAAATTTGAAGATGAAGCCAGTGATGTGAGTCAATTGAGTTTTCTTTTATCGCAATATCTACCGATCGATTCATCCACGCAATATAAATATTTGCTGTTGGAAGACCCCGTTGAACGAATAGATTTAATACTGGATTTTTTAGAAGACGTCAGTCAGTAACTCGCAACAATCCTCAGCCAATAAGTTCGCGTCGAAATTTTGAACAGACGCTAATTGTTATCTACAATAGTTATAAGGCTATTTAATCTTTTCTCTAGCGGGCCGATGTTGTAACCATTACTTTCGAGTATATCCTTCTTCGATTGTGCGCAATTGTCGACTCCACGGTCAAGAAGTGGGATCCCTTTTTAGTTATCGCTAATGTTGACGTTGTGGTTGATCTGCTAATAGGAGAAATGTCGGTATGCGGCCACTGATAATTGATGTCGAAGCTTCGGGCTTCGGTAGAGGAAGTTATCCGATTGAGGTAGGCGTTGCATTAGCGAGCGGAGAAACCCGCTGCATGATAATTCGTCGGGAACCCGAATGGGTGCATTGGGATGATAGCGCCGAGGGGTTGCACGGTATTAGTCGAGAAGAACTCAATCGTCACGGAAAGAGTGTTGCAGAAGTTGCCAATTTTTTAAATAGCTGGTTAGCGGGCCAGGTGGTGTATAGCGATGCCTGGGGCAATGATAGCAGTTGGCTGGCTTTGCTATTTGAATACGCTAACGTTGGGCAACGTTTTAAATTGGAGTCATTGCGCAGTTTACTCAACGAGCACCAGCTTGAAGTATGGCATGAGACAAAAGAAAATCTAACTCAAGCTAGTGATTTTAGACGCCATCGCGCCAGTAATGACGCTTTAATCTTACAGCAAACCTATTGCAAAACTGCCGACGTGACTGTGGTTTTGGAAGAGTGATTCAATCTCCGATCTGGTTATAAATAATTTCTATTAGATGCAAACCATTCTAAGTGGGCTGCCTATTAGAATTCTGAAAATGCTAAACTGCGAGTCTTGACGTGGAGGTATCAATGGCTGGTGTTTGGCCATCGTCGTCCTGAGAGCTTTAGTATTAGGCTTTCAATGTTTGATCCTCGCGGAATTTACAGTTGGTTTGGAGTGACGAAATGGTTCAAGGTATCGGTCAAAATCCACTGGGTTTGCAGCGAAGTCTAATTCAATCGCAAAATACTCAGCAAACGGCCGCTGAGCGCATTAGTTCCGGTAAGCAGGTAAACAGTGCTGGCGACAATGCAGCGGGCTTGGCGATAATAAATCGATTAATTAGTCAAAGCGAAGGCTTTAGCCAGGCTATTCGTAATGCGGTTGATGGTGTTTCTTACGCGCAGGTTGCTGGTGGAACCTTGTCTACGGTAACAGACGATGCTCAACGTATACGGGAATTATCGCTTCAGGCCGCCAATGGTATTTTGAGTGACAGTGACCGTTCAACCTTGCAAACTGAGGTAAGCCAGTTACAAGAAGGCATAGCTAGCCGCTTAAACGATGCTCAGTTTAATGGTGTTGATCTATTCACGAATGACGACAATATTAGTTTTCAGGTTGGGGATAAAGCCGGAGATAGCATAGAGTTCGGTGGCCGTGACTTCGGTTCAGATATTAATGCACTACTTTCTATCGATGTCTCCACGCAGGCCGGCGCCACCAGTGCTCTGGGCGGCATTGACGATTTCATCGAGGCGGTAGGTAGTCGGCAGGGGGAATTGGGTGCGATAACTAATCGGCTCGAATCCACGGTAAATAATTTGCAGACGAGCCGAATAAACAGCGAGCAATCTCGCAGTCGCCTGCAGGATGCAGATATTGCGAAAGAAGTTAGCAATAACGTAAAAGGCGGGATTCAGCAGCAAGTGGGAATTGCCCTACAGGCACAGGCCAACAGTGACTCTCAGTTGGTGTTGCGACTTTTGTCTTGAAAAAACCTGTCTTGATAAAGTCTATCTTGATAAAACCTACCGTGAAAAAATCTGTCGGGCAAATTCGAAGCCATTAAATACGATACGTTGTTTTTGTCATTATTTTTGAAATTGCAGACATAATCGTTTTGACCTTGGGTCGAAAGACTTTTCCGCCCGCCTGAAGCGCTTTGGTGCCATGGGCTTTTTCGTCGATGAGCATTTGTTGTAATATGGCGCGAGTTTTTGCGTCTGTTTCGGGAATTTCTGATAAATGCTGTTCCAAGTGTTCACATACCTGGTCTTCAGTTGCCGCTACAAATCCTAGGCTCCATTTGTCTCCGGCTAAACCTGCTAAGGCGCCAACGGAAAACGAAGCAGTATAAAATAGCGGATTTAGCAGGCTGGTTCTGCTGCCTAATTGAGTCAGCCTCTCCTCACACCATACCAAGTGGTCAATTTCCTCTTTGGCCGCTTGATCCATTTCTTCCTTCACGGTGGGTAATTTTGCTGTTAGTGCCTGACCTTGGTAAAGCGCTTGCGCGCAAACTTCTCCCGTGTGGTTTATTCGCATCAAACCTGCCACATGTTCCCGGTCTTTTTCGCTAAACTCGACATCATCCGACGAAAGATCCTGTGCTGGGTTCTGACGGGCAGCCGTTGCCGCATTCGGGGCAAGAGTACGTAGTGCTAAATCTGCATTAATGATTAGTTTATCGACAAAGGATAAATGACGTCGCATGGTAATACCCGTTAATAATTAATTCCTAACAACAAAAATCCCGAAATCCCTGTTCGGGTTTTCGGTAGTTTATCGTCGCTGTAAAGCATCGCCGAATAGAAGCATCGAAACTACCGCTTGCTTTCATGAATAGCAGTATTTCTATTACTCAAATATATCGGCGATGTCGGAGCGCTATTGTTTTTCCCGTTCAATCGCTCGATAGGCAATGTCTGTTCTGTAATAAACGTTCTTCCAGTCGATAGCCTTCACCTGTTCGTAGGCTTTTTCCTGAGCCTCGGTAACCGAATTGCCCAGCGCCGTCGCGCAAAGAACTCGACCGCCATTGGTGAGAACATCGTCATTGACTAACTTGGTACCTGCGTGGAACACTTTTGTATCGTCGCCAGCGGTTTCAGGCAAGCCTGAAATAAGTTCGTTTTTGTCATAGCTTCCCGGATAACCACCCGCCGCTAAGACCACACCGACTGCACATCTCGGATCCCATTGCGCGTTAATAGTATCGAGCTTACCGTCAATGGCAGCGTTGCACATAGCGGCCAGGTCACCATTTAAACGCATCATTATCGGCTGAGTTTCGGGATCTCCGAAGCGACAATTATATTCAATAACTTTTGGTTCACCGGCTGCGTTAATCATGAGTCCCGCATACAGAAATCCGGTATAGCTATTGCCTTCGGCGGCCATTCCGACAACGGTAGGCTCTATAACATCACTCATTATGCGGTCAAACACTTCAGGTGTAACAACGGGTGCGGGTGAATAGGCACCCATGCCGCCGGTATTGGGTCCCGTGTCACCGTCCGCCGCTCGTTTGTGGTCCTGGCTGGTTGCCATCGGCAGAATGTGAGTGCCATCGACCATAACGATAAAACTGGCTTCCTCGCCTTCCAGAAAATCTTCGATGACGACCCGGTGGCCGGCTTCCCCAAAGGCGTTGCCAGCTAACATATCCTTTACCGCATCAATGGCTTCTTGTTCTGTCATAGCAACGATGACGCCCTTGCCTGCAGCGAGGCCATCGGCTTTTACAACGATGGGAGCACCTTGTTTTACGATGTACGAAACAGCGAGGTCGACATCGGTAAATGTTTCGTAGGCGGAGCTGGGAATGGAGTTTCGAGATAGAAAATCTTTAGTGAATGCTTTGGATCCTTCGAGTTGAGATGCGCCTTTACTTGGACCGAAGCAGCGTAAGCCCTGTTCGGAAAAATAGTCGACAATACCTGCAACTAGAGGCGCTTCGGGACCCACGATCGTGAGATCGACGTTATTTTCTTTGGCGAAAGTCGTAAGAGAAAGAAAGTCCATACTGTCGATGGCAACGTTGCTGCAACCGGCTTCCAGTGCTGTTCCGGCATTACCCGGTGCAACAAAAACCTCCTGTACGTCAGGCGATTCAGCTATTTTCCAAGCTAGGGCATGTTCGCGGCCGCCGGAGCCTATTACGAGTACGTTCATTTTGAATGATCCAATTTATTTGAGAGGTCGACGAATAAAACATGGGGTCCGGTGTACAGAATAAAACAGCCCACCGGACGACCGTTTGTTAATGTCTGAAGTGCCTCATGCCAGTAAATACCATCGCCATATTAGCTTCATCAGCCGCTGCGATAACTTCTTCGTCTCTAATTGAGCCGCCCGGCTGAATGACGCAACTGATACCAACGGACGCTGCGTTATCGATACCGTCACGAAAAGGGAAAAAAGCATCGGAAGCCATGACCGAACCCGTTACGGTTAGGCCGGCGTGCTCTGCCTTTATACCGGCAATTCGAGCGGAATTGATGCGGCTCATCTGACCTGCTCCAACGCCAATAGTCTGGCAGTTATTACCGTAAACGATTGCATTGGATTTAACAAACTTCGCGACTTTCCAGGTGAAAAGTAAATCGCGGATTTCGCTTTCAGAGGGTTGGCGTTTCGTGACGATTTGCAAATCAGCTTCGGTGATAAGACCTAAATCGCGATCTTGTACCAACATACCGCCATTGACGCGTTTGTAGTCGAAAGCGGCTTGCTCTGCTCCCCAGACTCCACACTCTAAAAGACGAACATTTTTCTTTGCTGCAACGGCTGCGATCGCGTCGCGGGAAACCGTTGGCGCGATAATCACTTCGACAAACTGACGCTCGCAAATAAGCTCTGCAGTAGCTGCATCCAACTCACGATTAAACGCAATTATTCCGCCAAAAGCTGACTCGGTATCTGTCTCAAAAGCGAGCTTGTAGGCATCGGTAATATTCGCTGCTAGCGCGACGCCACAAGGATTAGCGTGTTTAACGATAACGCAGGCGGGTTCTGAAAACTGCTTTACGCACTCCAGCGCAGCGTCAGTATCAGCAATATTATTGTGCGACAACTCTTTGCCTTGTAATTGTTTTGCGGTAGCAATTGAGCCGGCTGCTGGATTTTTTTCGACATAAAATGCCGATTTCTGGTGAGAATTTTCACCGTAGCGCATATCTTGAGTTTTCGTAAATTGGGTATTAAATGTTCTGGGGAAGTTGTCGTTACCCCCTGCAACTTTATGACCGAAATAATTTGCGATAGCACCGTCGTAAGACGCGGTATGCTCATAGGCTTTAATCGCCAAATCAAATCGAGTTAGTTGTGATGTCGAGCCGTTATTCTCCTTCATCTCCGTTAGTATGGCGTCGTAATCCGAAGCATTGACAACAATGTTAACAAAGGCATTATTTTTGGCCGCAGCGCGTACCATCGTTGGCCCGCCAATATCGATATTTTCGATCGCGTCTTCCAGGGAACAATCAGGGTTGGCTACTGTTTGTTCGAAGGGATATAAGTTTACAACAACCATATCGATGGCGTTAATGCCGTGCTCAAGCATGACAGCATCATCTTGACCTCTGCGCCCGAGAATGCCGCCGTGAACTTTTGGATGGAGAGTTTTTACGCGCCCGTCCATCATTTCTGGAAAGCCGGTGTAGTCGGAAACTTCAACGACATTCACGCCGCTTTCTCTTAGTAATTTGTAGGTGCCGCCGGTTGACAGGATTTCGACATCATGAACTTGCAATGCCTTCGCGAATTCAACAATGCCGGATTTGTCGGAGACACTGATTAGTGCGCGTTTAATAGGTAGAAAATTGTCATTTTTCATGGTGAACGTCTCAACCCCTTTGTTGGTGAATGTTTTGTACGGATGCTTATTCAGTAAAAAAGACTCAATGTATTGATAAACACACAATCCTGAAACGAAAAAAGGGGTGAATATGTCACCCCTTAGCCGTTTAGGAAATCATCGATTAGAGTAAATCGTACAGCTTTAATTTCTTGCGTAAAGTACCCCGGTTTAAGCCTAATAGCGTCGATGCTTTGGTCTGATTATTACGCGTATACTTCATGACTTCTTCAAGCAGAGGCGCTTCGACTTCAGATAACACCATTTCGTAAACATCAGTAACCGCTTGGCCTTCTAAGTGCGCGAAGTAATTCTTAAGGGCTATGGAAACACTATCCCGAAGCGTTTGAGCTTGCGCAACGGGTGCGTTCGTTAAATGTTGTTTTTGATCAATTTGGTCGTGTTCTGACACTGATTCAGCGACTGTTGTAGCTGCGCTACCCGGTAGAGTGTCACTATTTTTCATGCTGCAATTACCTCTTGGTGGTTTTTCACCGCTGCGTCACGTAAGTGAGCGTTATCGGTGTTTTTACTGGTTTCGTTAATGATTTTTTTTTGGGTTTCGATAAATGTATTCGTGCTGGTATTGTTGCCGGTATTTACAATCGTGGAATTGTCCAAAATCAAATTGTCGTCCGGCGACTGATCAAAGTAGTCGTTGATCGCTTGTGTTTGTAGTTCTGCATGCTCTAACTTATTAAAGAATTGTCGAAATACCTTAGGAGATAGCGCGTTCTGCCGTCCCATCGTACTTTTCTCTTCACTTTGGCTAATTTCATAGGTCGTCTGTGATTGCAAGTACCAACTAACATGTTTTCTGGCAATCTTTACGCCCATAAATTCGTCGTAAAATTCGTATAGGGCATGCAGGTGCTCTAGTAATATTTTTTTTACTTGCTCTTTTTTTGGCGGCGCAACTATAACACCGTTGAGCAAATATTGATCTATTTCTTTGCAGATCCATGGTCTACCTTGGGCTGCTCTGCCAATCATAATGGCATCGGCATTGGTATATTTTATTACCTCGAGCGCTTTTTGCGGCGAATCGATATCACCGTTGGCAATGACCGGAATGCCAATTCTAGATTTTACGTCCGCAATCGTGTCGTATTCGACTTCTCCGCGAAAAGCACATGCCCTTGTTCTACCGTGTATAGCGAGCGCTTGGATTCCGCAGTCTTCTGCGATCTTTGCAATCGTTACAGCGTTACGTTGGTCTAAGGCCCAGCCGGTTCGCGTTTTCAGAGTTACCGGTATGTCAACGGCATTGACCACCGATTGAAGAATCTCGGCCACCAATTTTTCGTCTTTCATCAGCGCTGAACCGGCCGCTTTTTTGCAAACCTTCTTAGCTGGGCAACCCATATTAATGTCGACTATTTGTGCGCCATTTTCTACGCTTGCGATCGCGGCCTGTGCCATCATGACTGGATCGCTGCCGGCAATTTGCACTGACCGGGGCTCTATTTCGTGGCTGTTGGCCATTCGATACTGGGATTTTCGCGTTTTCCATAGACGCGTATCACTGGTAATCATTTCAGAAACAACCAAGCCCGCGCCCTGTTTCCGACACAGTTGCCTGAACGGAAGATCAGTGACGCCTGCCATGGGAGCTAAGACAACTAAGCTGTCGAGCCGATAGGGGCCGATTTGAAGCACGCTGTATCCTGAAATATCGAGGTTGGTCGCCGGTTAATGACTGCAAATTAATGCCGCCAAAAAAGAGGGCGCTATCATAGTCGTAAGTGCAGCCATATTAAAGCCTTATCGGACAACTTTTATACAATTTTTTATCAATTAGGATGATTAGCGAAATAATAGGAGCGGATGGCATAATTCGACAAACTCCATCATGGTTAAGTAGCTCAGAGTCGACCCAAAAATGGTGTCTCCGGATCCGTGTCATGGATATTGTCTGTTGAACACGAAAGGATTACAAATAAGTACAATGTCACCGTTTAAACCCGGGGAGATTAGTAGGTGATTTATGGGTCGTAGCTGTCAAATATTAATTGAGTCAGGAAATTACTTGGAGGTAGGTCTTAGCTTGAACTATGTATAAATCACCACTGGGTATTGATCGGAGCCAAATATTAATAAGAGCTAGGTATTGCTTCCGGGAAACAATAATAATTGATAACTCACCGCTCGCAGTCCGGGATCAACAATTTCGAGGGAAATGTAAATGGGCTGTTTTGGAGGAATCGCGTTGCTGCCAGCTAGCTCACCGCGGATATACTCAGCCGGTGAAAATCGTCGTCGGGCGATAATGTTGTTGTCTAGATCAGTGAACTGTAGCTCAATTGACGGGAAATTCTGTACGAAGTTGGCTCGATTGGTGATGATGGCATCGACCACTAGCGCGTTGGCGATTTTTGGATGACTGCGTATGACAAGATTTGAAGATCGAATCAGTGTTATATCATCAAGGCCCGGAACGGAACATCCTACTATTTCACAGGTCCACGTAAGAAGAGGCCGAGTGTTTTTATCCCGTGCAATCATGTCAAAGTTAAAAAACATATACTGGCCTGCAAAAGCGACAAGTGACAGTACGATGGATGCTACCCAGGCTCGCTGGATCCAGCGGTTGTCGGCAGTTCGAACGGCTAATTCAATAGGTTCGGGCTCGATCTTGGACAGTAGTTGGCTTGTTTTGTCGTGTCCTATCCGGTCGCCGGCAATCATCGGCTCACCGCGGATGATAAATTCATCATCGGGTGGGCTGTCAGTATCGACTGGAGTTTGCTGCTCGTTTAAAAACTCCATCAGATCAGGTGATAGCTTGGCGTCGCTAGAAATTTCCTTCGTCGTATCGGGCAATTCGTCAAGTGTGGCTGATTCTTGCCGATGAATAGCGGTTGTATTCAATAAATCTTCGGCCCACTGTTCGTCATCGATAACCATTTCTTCGACATACTCATCGGGGTTTTGGAAATGATTTGACTCGTGGGCAGTGTCCGAACTCTCTAAATCCTCGAAACTATAGGCAAGAGCACTCTGGTCTAATTCTTCAGAAAGAATACTTTCATTCGCTTCGAGTTTTTCTAAGCTGGGTGCAACGTCATCAAGAAGTTCGGTTTCTCCAATATTTTCGTTGAATATGTCGTCTTCAAATAATCCGTCGTCGAACATGCCATCGCCGGACATAGCCTCCTCAAGCATTCCTTCTTCAAATGTAGATTCGATTTCATGTTCGGTTTCAGGCGTTGGGATATTGTCGTGTTCGGCTGGACCTTCGCTGCTGAAACTTTCTTCCGCGAGATCGTCAGAAAAAGTATCCCTCTTAATATCGGCGGGTGTTGCAAGCTCATCTAGAAAATCGAAGTCTGAATCGAAAGGTTCTCTCAGTGCGCTCTGGGCTGAGGTATCGTTGAAAACCTTGTTGTCATCAGCTGCGTCTTCTTCGGTAAGGGTATTACCTTGATCAGTTGGATCATCGATTTTCTCAACCGTTAAGTCATTCTGATTGCTGTTCGTAACAGTTGGAGTTTGTTTTATCTCATCTAGCCAGTGTGTTGGCGCGTTAAAGATGTGCAGGCAGGAGCCGCAGCGAACTGCGCCGTCGGCGACACTCAGTTGTACTTCAGTCACACGAAACGAGGTCATGCACTTAGGGCATTGTGTGACCATACTGGTCATATACCTGGTTCCTGATTAATTATCGTCAACGTTTGCCGGTCTCTCGTTTCGTTTCGCATGGAGTGTATCTTTTTTGTTAACTAAGGACTAATTTATCACTGGCCTTACCGGGGCTCGATGATGAACAGAAAAAGGTTTCAGTTAATCCCTATCGGCTTTGTCTCATGAGTGCTTGCATCCCGTCAGTCGAACCCAGTCCTGGGAAATGGCAGCCGGGTTCATTTTAAACCACTGTTTATAACAGTCACTCAGTGTTGAAGATTGTTTGGACAAAATTCCTGAGAGCGCGATGTGCCCATTGGGCAAACACAGGCCGCTCAGTATAGGTGCAAGCTCGGCTAAAGGGCCGGCGAGGATATTTGCGACTACAATATGGGCTTCGATATTTTGCGGCGCATTGTTAGGTAAAAAGGTACTGATGCGGTTGAGGTCTATTTGATTGCGTTTTGCATTTTCTATTGTGGCTATAAGTGCTTGGGGGTCGTTGTCGATGGCGATCACTGTTTTTGCGCCGAGAAGAAGAGCCGCGATCCCAAGAATTCCGGAACCGCAACCGTAGTCCACGACGACTTTATTATTTAAGTCACACCCATCGAGCCACTCCAGGCATAAGGCTGTCGTCGGATGAGTGCCGGTTCCAAAAGCGAGTCCCGGGTCTAACATTAAGTTAGCTGCGGTCGCATCGGGAGGCGTTTCCCAGCTAGGGCAAATCCATAGTCGCTTGCCAAATTGCATCGGTTTAAAATCAGCCATCCATTCCCGGACCCAGTCTTTTTCTTCGAGAATTTCCCAGCGATAATCGGGCAGTGGTTTACCATAAGCCGCTGCGGCGATGACTATCGTTTGATCAGTATCCACGTCGGCAGCAAAGAGTCCGGTAATTCGCGTTTCATTCCACAGGGGTGTTTCTCCGAGGGCCGGTTCTAAAATAGGCTGGTCTGCATTATCTTCCATAGTAATAGATAGCGCGCCAGCCGTTAATAAGGCGTCTTCTACCATCTCAAAGTGTTCGCGAGAAGTAGTGATACTCAGTTGTAGCCAGCTCATATTAAAATCATTCCTAAGATAATGATGGTCGCGGTTAGATGAATGTTGCGATGACGCCCACCTGTGGGGATCCGTGATCGGGTTTCATAAGTTCAATGGTTGAAAGTCAGCATTGACAGAAGAGTTGTCACTAGCCTGCCGTGTCTTCCGCTGTTTGATATTGTTGCTCGAGGTAGTGGATATTGGTGCCACCTCGCTTAAACGTTTCATCGCGGATCAATCTTTGCTGGAGGGGGATATTTGTAGAAATCCCGGCAACTACCATTTCATCCAGTGCTCGTTCCATTCTACTTATCGCTTGCGCCCGATTGTCAGCCCAGGTGATAACTTTCGCTATTAACGAGTCATAGTGCGGTGGAACCTTATAGCCGCTATACAATTGGGAGTCTATCCGTACGCCCAACCCTCCTGGAGGATGAAAATGCTCAACGGTACCCGGACAGGGGATAAAGCTGCGTGGGTCTTCGGCATTGATACGACATTCAATGGCATGGCCATGTAATTGAATGTCCTGTTGCTTTATTGCTAACGTTTCTCCACAACCCACGCGAATTTGTTCTTTGACTAAATCGATGTTTGTCACCATTTCTGTGACTGGATGTTCAACCTGAATCCGGGTGTTCATTTCCATAAAATAAAATCGCCCGTCCTCATACAGGAATTCAAAGGTGCCAGCGCCGCAGTATTTTATTTTCTCAGCGGCTCTTTTACAGGCCATGTAGACGTCCTGTCGAACGTTATCAGGAATGTCTGTGGCTGGTGCTTCTTCCAGCACCTTTTGATGTCGACGCTGTAAAGAACAGTCTCTGTCGTACAGGTGTATCACATTGCCATGACTGTCGGCTAGAATCTGTACTTCAATATGGCGAGGGCTAATCAGGTATTTTTCCATATAAAGTGTACCGTCACCAAATGCGGCAGCGGCTTCAGCCCGTGTGACATGGATAGAATTCAATAGCGAACTTTCGTTTAACACGACCCGCATACCCCGACCGCCACCGCCGGCAGCAGATTTGATTATAATGGGGTAGCCAATATCTTCGGCGGTTTTCAGTAAATACGGTTGATTGTCCATTGGTAGGGCGCCGCTTGACCCAGGAACTGTCGGCATGCCCGCAAGTCGCATCGACTCAATCGCTGAAATTTTGTTGCCCATCAAGCGAATAACACTGGCGGATGGACCAATAAAGGTCAGATCGTTGTCGATGACCCGTTCCGCGAAGTCGGCATTTTCTGCAAGAAAACCGTAACCTGGATGAATGGCGGTAGCGCCTGTTATTTTCGCAGCACTGATAATGGCGTTCATGTTCAGGTAGCTGTCTATGGAGGGCGCAGGTCCGATACACACACGTTCGTCGGCTAGTCGAACATGCAATAGATCGCGATCTGCTGTCGAGTGGGCAGCGACTGTTTTTATGCCCATTTCCTTGCAAGTACGGAGTATACGCAACGCGATTTCGCCGCGATTGGCTATGAGTATTTTATCGAGCATGAACCTACTCTTTAAGGCGCTATGGTGATTAGCGGTTGGTCAAATTCGACACTTTGAAGATCGTCAATATGAATTGCTTTAACTATCCCGTCCTGGTCTGCTTCTATTTGGTTCATCATTTTCATGGCTTCAATTATACCAATGACCTCACCGGCTTTAATTCTCTGGCCAACTTTGATAAACGGCTGAGCTCCTGCGGTCGGGGCTCGATAAAAAGTGCCAACCATGGGAGACTTAAAAACTCGGGCGCCAGAGGTGTCCTCTGGCGCGGGAGAAAAGCCTGTTGGTACTGGCGTTGATGCAGGAGTGGTTATGACTATC
This sequence comes from uncultured Cellvibrionales bacterium, assembly GCA_913019905.1. GTDB lineage: Bacteria > Pseudomonadota > Gammaproteobacteria > Pseudomonadales > Dasaniaceae > Oceanicoccus. The sequence goes on along the minus strand of CAJVZD010000015.1, from coordinate 62,805 downwards.
GGTACCGGTACTTGAGCGGCGGGCAGGGGATTGGTAGTTCGGCGACTGATGCGAACAGATTCTTCTCCTTCCTTTATCTCAATTTCTTCAATGTCAGATTCCTCGAGAAGCTCGATGAGTTTTTTAACTTTACGTATATCCATGAAATGTCTCTGACTTAATGTTTTGAGATGAAGAAATTAATAGGGTCGCGTTTGATCACATCTCAGAATTAAGTGTTGGCAAGGCTGCATGGAGTGCCAGTGAATAACTTTTGGGGCCAAACCCGCAAATGACGCCGACTGCAATATCGGAAAAATAGGAGTGCTTTCGAAAGTCATCCCTGTTGTGCACGTTCGAAAGATGGATTTCAATGAATGGAATATCTACACCCAATAAGGCGTCGCGCAACGCGACGCTGGTATGAGTGAAAGCGGCAGGGTTGAATAAAATGAAGTTTATTCCTTCATTTCGAGCCTCATGAATGCGTTCGATCAACTCGTATTCAGCGTTGCTTTGCATTGTTAGTAGGTGATGTCCCTGTGCAGTGGCAGCGTCAAATAATTCTTGGTTGATGTCATCTAGCGTTGTCGTGCCATAAATTTCCGGCTCGCGGCTACCCAGCAAATTAAGGTTGGGACCGTGTAATACAAGTATGGAGGCCATAATAATGTTTCTCGTTGCGGGACAGTGAAACAGCTCTATATTAGGGTATTCGTTTGGCTGTATTTTTACTAACGAATAATTTTAGACCAACATTCGCGAACTTCAAAGAAGTTAGGCGTTAATGCCTTGGCCTATTCGAGAGTCTTTTGTTTAAATACCGTTCGAATTGTCTCTTCATATAATGATAGCGCCGTGCCTTGGTTTTCGATTAGTCACCAAAGCTACCTTAGTGAATAAAGCTACAAAATAGCGCTAAAAGCTTCCAGTAAAATGGAAGACGTCAGTATCTGCGGTAAAATTTGCACTTCGCCTTGATTGGACGGATAAACCAAGTAAAGCGGGATCCCGTTGCGGCGATGTTCTTTCAATAGAGCTGTAATGTTTGGATCGTGATTGGTCCAATCGCCTTTTAGATAGGTGATGCCTGAATTTTGCAAGGCCTGTTGCACCGTTTCGGTATCTAGTGCCACTTTCTCGTTTGCCAAGCAGGTAATACACCAATCTGCTGTTACATTTAAAAAAACCGGCTTACCTTGCTCGCGGAGCTTCTCAAGTATTTCTGGGGAGTAAGCGGTCCAGTTTTGCGGCTGATCGTCGCCAGTATCGGTTGTCAAAAATGGGCTATTAAGAAGCGTCAGTGATGCTACCGCGATTAGGGCTCCCAAAATTTTGGTCATTGTGCCGTTTGAAGTCGTCCAAAACCAGACCGCAAGAGCGATTAAAACACAGCCCAGAAGCAGAATAGCCATACCGTTTACACCGGTCTGTTTGCCAACTACCCACGCTAACCAGACAGCAGTAGCATATAAAGGAAAAGCTAAAAGTTGTTTGAATTGCTCCATCCATTTGCCCGGTTTCGGTATTTTCTTTAACAACTTTGGCGAGCAGCTCAATAGCAAAACGGGTAGTGCCATACCTAATCCCAATGCGGCGAAAACACTCACGGCGATAACGGGTGGTTGGGTTACGGCAAAGCCTAATGCAGTTCCCATCATTGGGGCTGTGCAGGGACTCGCGACTACGGCGGCTAATATTCCCGTAAAAAAACTCCCGCTATATCCGGATTGGCTAGCAAACCTGTTGCCAAAATTCATCCACTGGCCACCGAACTCGATGACACCTGAAAGGCTCAAACCAAGCACAAAAAAGAGGTATGCGAGAGCAGACACAAACCAGGGAGATTGTAAGTGAAAGCCCCAACCTATGGCTTCTCCTGCGGCCTGCAGGGAAATGAGAACTGTAGCGACAATGATGAAACTGATAACTACGCCAACGGTATAGGTGACTCCATGGAGGGCTTGGGAGTGGTCTTTATCATTGGCAAAAGCCAGTACTTTTAGACTTAATACCGGAAATACGCAGGGCATCAAATTCAAGATCATACCGCCAAGAAGCGCTAACAGGAGCATATAAGGTAGGCTTTCTGACTGCTTGTTTATTCCTATATCGTCGTTAAGGTTAGCAGCAGTGGTTGAATTTAGGGGATTCTCACTAATCTTGTTAACGGTTCCACTTTCGGTATCGATTTGATAAAAATGGGTCCGCGGTGGGTAACACAGGCCCGCATCTGCGCAGCCCTGGCTCGTTACAGACAACGTTAATTGTTGTTTCTGCGGTAGGTCTTTTAGTGATACATCGGCATTGTGATAATACACTTCAACTTTGCCAAAATATTCGTCTTCCTTTTTTAAACCGGTTGGAATGACTGTCTCAATGTCGACGGCTTGGTTTTTGTCGTCGGTTAAGAGAAATTTAAAGCTGTGACGATACAGATAATAGTCTTCGGCAATCTGCCAGTTAATGCGAAGGCGCTGCTTTTTCTCAATATCTTTTTCAATTAGAACGTTAATAATATAGGCTTCGTCAACCGGTAGGAATACAACGTCGCCTATCGATCCATCGATGCTGGTATTGGGATTGATAAGCGCTTTGGAATCGAAGGTATTCAGTGACGATTGAGCTTCAACTAAACCGCTGCTTACAACGAAAAAAAGCGTCAATAATGCACGAAGTGATAGGAGGATCGAATGACCGGACAGGTACTTGGTTTTCATAGATGTGGCTACGTTAATTTCAACATGGGAAAAATCGATTGAGTCAGGGATAACTGATTAATATTTGCTTGCGGAGTTCCGGAACCCCTGAGAAAAAGTTAATTTTATAGCAATTAGTCGATCTACCCGGTGTTTCGCTAAAAAAGATTATATATCATTAAGTTGTAGGATGTCTGGAATAGTAGAATGTCTGGAACAGTATGCAAAAAGTTTGCGGTTTGGAATTGAAGGTGGTTTTGGTTGAATTGTGACAGTAGAATTTTAAAAAGTGCAATTGTCGCCGCTCTTTTTTCAATTATATCCTGCGCCCCGCAGATTAAACCGGCGGTGCAGCCTGAATATGAGGCCGGAGCTAAACCGGCTGTTAATCGATCTGACACGCGAGCGTCTGAAGACAATGAGCTGCTCAGTTTGTTGGCGCAGGCTAAGACTGCCTTTTCGAACGATCGGTTAATGCGCCCGAAGGAAGATAACGCATACCGTTGGTACAGCCAGATGCTGAAAATTGATGAAAATAATCTGGAAGCACATAATGGCATGCATACAATCACGGCGAGGTATTTCGAACTTGCCGAGAACGCCTACGACGCGGGACGCTACAATCGCGCGATGTTGATGTTGGATAGAGCCGCGAAGGTGTCTGCCAACCCGCAAAGAATAGACGAATTGCGAGTACGCTATAGGCCACCGGTGTCTGCCAAAAATGAGTTTCGTCTGCCGGTAGGCCATCTAAATGCGCGTAATGAAGAGTTATTGCACTATTTGGATCAGCTCACAACGCAGCTTGTTGAGGCACAGTCTCGACTACTGATTATAGCTCGTAGCGATGCTGAAGGGCGCTGGATCTATCAGAGGATGAGATCTTATGCGGGGGGGCATAGATTGAGGGGCGACATAAAGATTGGGTCTATTCCGGCAGTGATCATGATTGATCTTGATGCAAGTTAACAAAGTGGCCATTTTGGCCAGGCACCGCAAAAATCGTTGCAATTTCGTCGGCGATGTTTGGTACTATAAGCCTGTGCTTTGCTAAGCATTCTAGCCGATGGCGGTTATCCACTTTTTACGACCATTTTAAACTGGCATGACTTGTGTGCATGTGGTGTCGGTTTGTCCTGATATCTCAATAAAACGGATTGGTGGGCGAAAAAGACAATGCGCGTTCCTACTGGCAGCGGTGCAGAGTTGAGAGTTGAGAGTTGAGAGTGCAGGGCATAATGAGCATAGAGAGTTAAGACGGAAGCCTAATAAGTAGTGGAGTTAAATTGTTGAGAGTGAATATGATTGTTTTGCGAAGAATAGTGGGAAGTCTTTTGTTTTGCTTAGCGTTTAACATTAACGTTTCGGCCGAAGTAAAAGTTAAAGACGGCTATGTAAGAGGCTTGCCTCCAGGGCAAATGGTAACTGCCGCTTTTATGCGTTTGGAGAATGACGGAGATCACGAGGTGGTGATTACAGGAGCGACGTCTAAGGCAGCAGAGCGGGCAGAGTTTCACGCGCATCAGCACAGTGGTGGAATGATGAGCATGAAAAGAGTAAATAGTATCGTCGTACCGGCCAAGGGAGTATTTGAATTAAAGCCAGGCAATCATCACTTAATGCTCATAAACTTAGTCAGTTTTTTACGTGAAGGTGACAATGTCGAATTAAATTTGGAGTTCAAGTCTGGCGAGCGCATGGCCTTGACTTTACCGGTGCGTAGCGTGCTCAATGAGCACAAGAAGTAATATAATGGGATGTACTCGGAAATGCCTCGTAGTAAATACGAGCTTCCTGAAATGATAACTCTTTAAGAGGTCGTTATGGATTGGCAATCAGTAAAAGAAAAGGTTCAGCACTGGCGTGAAACAGGAGAAGATGACGAAGGCATGGGAGTCATTCCTCGGTTGCTAATAATTGTTGTTGGCATCTATTTAGTGGGTTCGATCTTTGTCGGCGCTTATTGGTCGGTAATGCCTGACAGAATCGAAATAGAGGAGTTTTCTGCGTCATTATCGGGTCAAAATGACGAGCCGGTTGTTGTCGGCACTTATACGACCACTTCACTGATAAAAGTCATTTCTACCCTATTAGATAAGAACGGCGGTTTTATTGGGAATGATTTATTACCTCCCGGCGCATGGTTGGATAATATGCCGAACTGGGAGTATGGGGTCCTTATTCAGTCTCGGGACCTCACCCGTGCATTGCGTGAAAGTTTTAGCCGCTCTCAATCTCAATCACAGGAAGATGTAGATTTAAGTAAGGCGGAGCCCAGTTTGAACTTTTCGAACGATAGTTGGGCGGTACCAGCGACAGAGACAGAGTATCGTAATGCAGTCAAATTTCTCAAGCGCTACTTAAATCGACTGAGTGACCAAAGTAGCACCCGGTCGCAGTTTTATTCCCGCGCTGACAATCTGAGTTATTGGTTGGCGATTGTCGAGTCACGACTGGGAAGCCTATCACAGCGATTAAGCGCTAGTGTCGGGCGAAAGCGACTGAATACTGATTTAGCCGGCGATTCAGCGGCGCAGCAATCTACCTATGCACCAGCAGATTTAGAAGTTAAGACACCCTGGACTGAGCTAGATGATGTGTTTCATGAATCTAGAGGAAGTGCTTGGGCCTTGTCGCAATTTCTTCGTGCTGCCGAGCAGGATTTTTCCGAGGTGCTTCAAAAGAAGAATGCGTTAGTGAGCCTGCAACAAATTATTAGAGAGCTGGAAGCGGCCCAACAAACCGTTTACAGCCCGGTCATCCTCAATGGTAGTGGTTTTGGTCTTCTGGCAAATCATTCGTTGGTGATGGCGTCTTATATATCCAGGGCAAATGCTGCCATTATCGATTTGAGAGATTTACTGTCGCAAGGCTAACATAAGAGCTTACCGAGATTGATAGGCAGAAAAACGTCTTCTGCCTTGATCTATCTTTCTTAAATGATAGGTCGCTACAGTAAAAAACACCCTCAATATCTTATTTTTCAATTTGGTCACCCGATGTTTGGGGGGCAAAATATCGTTTTACAAGGAAGGACCCGTGAAAATAATACTTTTCGTTTTATCCATCGCTGTAATGTCCTGTGCATATAGCCCGCAACAGCTGGCGATTAATCCTGTTATCGGTGGCATCAGTGAGAATTATGGTAATAGTCGCGCTGTTAGTATAGTGGTCGAAGACCGACGAGAGAAAAAGGAAGTCGGAACGCGCGGTGGTGTTTACGAAAATACAAGTGTCATTTCTTTGGCTAATAACCTGGATGCTGCGATCGCTACCGCCGCAACAGCGAAGCTGGCAACAGAGGGCTTTGTTGTAAACTCGCTCGAAAAAGACACGGCTATTGTTAAGATTATTATTGAAAGCCTGAGTTACGATATTCCCAAAGAACTGGTCGCCAAAAAAGTTATGTTAGAAGCTTTGTTGACGGTCGAGGCGAGCTATGCCGGTGAAACTTATCATGGCCGCTATAAAACTCAGGAAACAAAGCAAACAGTAATAACACCGACGATGAAACAAAATGAGCAAATGATTAACGATCTATTGTCGACGACATTGCAACGATTGTTTTCTGATCCTAAGTTAAAATCGTTTCTTAGGAATATCTAAAATGCCCGCCAAAAAAATATGAAAAGACATGTTTGATGGCCACGGTTTTATTCTTAGTAGGCAGTGGCGAGACACGCGGCAAGGTGTTGAGCTTGAATTTTGGATATCGACTTCAACAGGCCCAGTTCTACTTATTGTTCCTGAGCAAAAAGTTGTCTTTTTCTTAGCCCATTCAGAGTGCGATATTGCCGACAGTCTGTTAAGTACCTTTCATAATTGGACTCGAAAAAATGTTGCTATGCAGACATTTTCGATGGAGCCGGTGTGCGCGTATTATTTTGACTCCCAGCGAACACTTCGAGAAGCTCGCGAGGTCTTATTGGCGAAGGGGCTCTCGCCATTAGAGTCAGATATCAATCCCTATGATCGTTTTCTTATGGAACATTTTGTTCTTGGCTCTATTCGTGCTCGCGGTATTGACGTCGCCGCTAATCGAGCCGGTATCAGCTCCCCGCCTTTTAAAAAAATACTGAGTCCCGACGTCAAAGCCAGCAACTATTATCCTGACTTTAAGGTTCTTTCCTTAGATATAGAATGCGCTATGCAGGGATTGTCGCTCTATTCAATTGGTCTTTATGCAAATGATTCTGGCGTGGAGTTTTCAAAAGTTTTTGTCGTTTCAGAAGAACCCATCGGTGTGAATGTTGAGGTCTATCCCAACGAAAAAAAGCTGATGGCGGCTTTTCTCGATTGGCTCGATGATTATGATCCCGACATTATCATTGGTTGGAATGTCATTAATTTTGATATGTGGTTTTTGCAACGAATTTGTGACAAAAACCAGCTACCTTTTCGTCTAGGTAGAGGTCGGTCCAATGCACATTGGCGCACGTTGGATGATGAGGGCGAGCGCCGGGCAATTTCTGTTCCGGGTCGAGTTGTTTTGGACGGAATCGATTTGTTAAAAGCTGCCGCCTATCAATTCGAAAGTTTTTCCTTAAATAATGTCGCGAATGTATTATTGAATGATGGGAAATTATTACTTGGAAGTGATAGAGGCGATCAGATAACGGATTTATATTTGCACGATAAGCAATCATTTGTTGATTACAATATTAAAGACTGCAAGTTGGTTGTTGATATATTTGCAAAGACAAACTTATTGCAATTTGGTATTGCTCGAAGTCAGTTAACGGGATTGCCCTTAGACCGAATGGGTGGGTCGGTGGCCTCATTTGATTTTCGTTACTTACCACTTCTGCATCGACAGGGTTACGCAGCGCCAAATAGCCATTTAAGTGAAACGGTGGAGCCCAGCCCGGGCGGTTTTGTGATGAATTCGCAACCGGGGATATTTGATCATGTCTTGGTTTTGGATTTCAAAAGCCTTTATCCCAGTATTATCCGAAGTTTCAAAATCGATCCTATGGGTATGGCTATCGGTCTCGAACAGGATTTGGATCAAGATGATCTGGTTCCCGGGTTCAGGGGGGCATGGTTCTCGAAACATAACAGTCTACTACCGCAAATTATTGCAGAGCTCTGGCAGTCGCGGGATCAAGCTAAGGCTAGCAGCGATGACGCGCTGTCTCACGCCATAAAGATATTGATGAATTCATTTTATGGGGTGCTCGGTGCGAGTGGGTGCCGTTTTTTTGATAGTCGATTGGCAAGCTCAATAACCCTGAGGGGACATCAGATCATTCAACAAACAGCTGCCTATATTGAAAATGAAAGCTCATTGAGAAGTCAGTGCTCCGTTATTTATGGAGATACCGACTCAGTTTTCGTTTGGTTAAAAAATGTAACGAATGACGAGGCAGCTCTTGCGCTAGGTAAGAAATTAGAGGCACAGCTAAATGTGTGGTGGCAAGAGAGATTGCGGCAAGACTATAATCTTGATTGTGCATTGGAAATAGAGTTTGAAACTCATTTCCAGCGCTTTTTGATGCCGACCATCAGAGGTTCAGACAAAGGCAGTAAAAAACGTTACGCCGGTGTCGTTGATGATGATGGAAAGCCAAAATTGGTGTTTAAGGGTTTGGAAAATGTTCGCACCGACTGGACTCGGTTGGCCCGAACATTTCAGTCGGAGCTTTATCGCCGAGTTTTCTTCAATGAACCATACCGTGATTTTGTGAAAGAAACGGTTAAAAAGGTTATCACTGGACAAAGCGATGCGGAGCTAATTTACCGGAAACGATTGCGCAGAAAGCTGGAAGACTACCAGCGAAATATTCCGCCGCATGTTCAGGCCGCGCGAAAGCTGGTTTACCAATCGTCGGAGAAAATTCGCCGAGGAGATTGGATAGAATACATTATAACGGTGAATGGCGCAGAACCCGTTAATAAGCAATTGTCCCTGATTGATTATCAGCATTATATCGATCGTCAGCTCGCTCCGGTGGCCGACGGTATTTTGTATTTCCTCGAAGACAGTCTCGCCGCGATTATTGATCAACAGTTGGGCTTGTTCGAGTAATAGTGGTGGTTTATATGACGGCAACGCTGGGTTACAAACGCAGGCTAAAATGATCGCAGCGCTGGTTTATATGATAGCAGAGCAGCTCTATGGGATAAGAACTGGATTCGTTTCCATGACGTTGTTGCGTGTTCCTCATTGTTAAAGTAGTCAAGCTACGCAGCGCGATCAAAGTGTGGATTAATAAATGAACAGCTAATCGGTAAATATTCACAAAATACCTGAAATAGTCCTTTATTATCAACAGGAAAAGAACACAACTTTAAGTAATTTGCTTAGATGCAGCCATAACTCATTGAGCGTAATACTTATGAAAAAATAGTCCAAAAAAATTGCAACGTCCGCTTCACTCTTGAACTAAGTTGCAGTAAAAAGGATCATCAATATATCTGATGAGGAGGCCTTGATGTCCGAGCAACTACTGATTGAATACCTTGACCGTAGAAAGGCCGAATATACCCTCCAATCTCATCTTAAAGCTTATACGGCTCCTGAAGTAGCCGAGCTTTGTCATGTAGGCGGTAATACATTTGCAAAAGTCGTCATGGTAAAAATAGACGGCGAGTTGGCGATGGTAGTGTTACCCGCTCATTTTCAGGTGGATTTGGATGAATTGACCACGTCGTTGGGGGTTAATTATATAACGCTTGCTAGCGAAAAGGAGTTTGGACATCGTTTCCCGCGCTGTGAGATTGGCGCGATGCCGCCTTTTGGTCATTTATTCGGTTTAGATACTTACATGATTCCAGTATTTGAAGATCAGCGGAAGATCACTTTTAACGCAGGAACTCACTCGGAGATAATTCGTATGTCGATGACAGAATATCTTCGGTTCGCCTATGTGATTGAAGTGAGCGCAGGTGCAATTCCGTACCCAATGAAACAGGAAGATTACCGCGAATTGTTATTTAGCAACGTTTGAAGCGAGTTACAAGTCATGCCTTCTTGAAATTAGGCCAAGTTGCAGCTCGCTCCTTTAGATTCAAATCGTCTTTCTGCGCTTTCTGATTCCTTTCCTCAATTGCTTCGTCAAATAATCCTAAAACTCTTTAGAGCTTTCAGTTCATAGGGGGCTTATCGATTTAGTCTGTTTTCTATGAGTTGTTCAACAACTGATGGGTCCGCCAGCGTTGACGTGTCACCCATATTGTCTAACTCGTTGGCAGCAATTTTTCTGAGAATTCGGCGCATTATTTTAGCAGAGCGAGTTTTTGGTAAACCCGGTGCCCACTGAATTAAGTCAGGTTTGGCGATAGGCCCAATTTCTTGTACACAGAGTGAGATGAGCTCTTTCGTCAGCTCCGGGTAGGGTTGCTGTCCTTCCATTAGGGTCACATAGGCGTAAATGCCTTGACCCTTTATGTCGTGAGGATAGCCAACGACAGCGGCTTCTGCTACTGCTTCGTGCTCAACGAGCGCGCTTTCCACTTCAGCGGTGCCCATGCGATGGCCCGAGACATTGAGAACGTCATCAACTCGTCCCGTAATCCAGTAATAACCATCTTCATCACGCTTGGCACCGTCTCCGGTAAAGTAATAACCCGGATAAGTCGAGAAGTAAGTGTCAATACAGCGTTGGTGATCTCCGTAAACGCTGCGAATTTGGCCAGGCCAAGAGGCCTTTATTGCAAGATTACCTTCGCCGGGACCATTGATTTCCTGGCCTTCACTATCGAGTAATACGGGCTGTACACCAAACATCGGTTGGCAGGCAGAGCCCGGTTTAAGAGCCGTAGCGCCAGGCAGCGGAGTCAGCATATGACCACCGGTTTCAGTCTGCCACCATGTGTCAACGATAGGGCGCAGAGAGTCGCCAACAACCTTGTAATACCACTCCCAAGCCTCTGGATTAATTGGTTCTCCAACGGTACCCAATAACTTTAACGAGCTACGGGAAGAGCTTTTTACAAACTCGTCACCTTGTGCCATCAACGCGCGAATGGCGGTGGGCGCCGTATAAAATATATTGACCTGGTGTTTATCGCACACTTGCCAGAAACGCGATGCATCGGGATAGGTGGGAATGCCTTCAAAAAGAAGCGTGGTGCCGCCATTGGCCAAAGGCCCATAGACGCAATAGGTGTGTCCGGTTATCCAGCCAACATCGGCGGTGCACCAGAACACATCATTCTCGTGATAATCAAAGGTATATTTAAAAGTCATGGCTGCTTGTAATAAATAACCTGCAGTCGTGTGTAAAACGCCTTTCGGTTTGCCGGTTGATCCAGAGGTATACAATATGAACAGTGGGTCTTCGCTGTCCATCAATTCCGCTTCACAATCGCTCGCGGCGTGTTGCATTTCTTCGTGATACCAAATGTCCCGAGATTCCTGCCAGTCGATATCGCCGCCGGTGCATTTAACAGTTATTACGGTGTGCACGTTCGGACAAGAATCTAAAGCGAGGTCGGCGTTGGCTTTAAGAGGTACAACTTTGCCCCCTCGTCTGCCTTCATCGGCGGTAATCAGAGTTTGGCAGTCTGAATTGAGGATGCGGTCTTTCAGGGCCTCGGGAGAGAATCCTCCAAAAACGACTGAGTGAATGGCGCCGATTCGAGAACAGGCCAGCATTGCATAAGAGGCTTCTACAATCATCGGCATGTAAATACAGACGCGATCGCCTTTCTTTACACCGCGAGCTCGAAGAATGTTAGCGAGCTTGCAGACCTTTTCGTGCAGTTGCTTGTAAGTAACATGCATGGAATCTTCTGGGTCATCTCCCTCCCAGATAATCGCTGTTTGATCCCCCCTCGTTTCCAGGTGTCGATCAATACAGTTTGTAGAAACATTCATCTTTGCGCCGATAAACCACGCCGCCTCGCCTTTGTGAAAGTCAGATTCACTAACTTTATCCCAGCGTTTATCCATGCTTAAAAAGGCGTCAGCTTGGTCCGCCCAAAATTGGTCAGGATTGTCTACAGACGCCTGGTACATCGATTCATATTGTTGTTTATTAATATGAGTATTTTCAATTGCGTCGGTGGGGACAGGGAATATTTTGCTATGGTGCATGACGACCATCCTAAGAAGATTTGTGGGACATTATTATGTTGAGTATTATTTGTATTAAATATGGCTATTTTACGAAATTTTAGAAGAAAATGTTGCAATAAATGGTGGTTTTTTGCGGGATATCATCCAATTGAGGGGAAATATCCAGCATTGAGGATGAAGGGAATAAAGGGTCGAAAAATGAGGTTAGCCGAATTCGAAAATAGGATCACTGTATTTCGGCTGCACCGCCTTTGATTGCATAACTTGAGCCCGTTTTGAACAGACGCCATTGTCTGCGTTTTCCTATCAACGGGTCTCTCGATTTAATGTGTTGCTAACATGCCCCAGTCTTGGCTTGGGTTTAGCGTCAGTGTGACATTATCGATTAAGCGGGGCCTGCCTAGTTTAGCTGCAGCTAATATCACCAATTGCTCCGTCGCAGGCGTTACTTCTTGAAGGGTTTCTGCATCCCGTACAGAGAAATAATCGGGATCAAATCCTGCTGCCTTCAGTTTTTCCAAACAATGCTGTTCAAGTTCTTGGTAGCTATCAAAACCGCAGGCGATGGCATTACGGCACTCCTGAAGAACTTTATGCAGTTTGGGTGCAATTAAGCGTTCTTGCTCTGTTAAAAAACCGTTGCGCGAACTGAGCGCAAGCCCATCGACATCTCTTGCGGTTTCAACCCCTAGAATTTCAATAGGCATGCAGAGATCTTTGACCATCTTCTCAATGATGGCAAGCTGCTGAAAGTCCTTTTTACCAAAGATGGCGATGTCTGGCTGAACGATCTGAAACAGTTTGGTTACTACGGTGGAAACGCCTGAAAAATGTCCTGGACGTGCTTCGCCGCATAGTGTGTCGGACAAGTCGGGAACCATCACCAGGGTTTGTTTATTCATTCCGTGCGGATAAATTTCCTCTACATCGGGATAAAGAAGGTAGTCTACGCCTTCGGAAAACAATTTTTCTTTGTCGGCGGCTAGCGTACGCGGGTAGCTGGAGAGATCTTCGTTGACACCAAACTGCAGAGGGTTCACAAATATACTAACCACAACTTTGTCGGCTATCTGTTTAGCGCGACGCACTAATTGGATATGGCCGTCGTGTAAATTGCCCATAGTAGGCACAAAAGCGATGGTATTGCCGTTTCTTTTATCGCTGGTTAGTGAGATTCGTAGTTGTTTACTTCTGCTGTAAGTTTTCATTTCAAACAACATCCTGCTCTGTAGGTGGTCCCCGAAAAGGGAGGGAGCCTGACCATTGTTTAAGCAAAATCACTGTGTGGAGAAAGTGGCCTTTGCTGCAAGGCGGGCAAGTATGCCTCAATCGTTTATGGGTATCAATGCCAAAGAAGTTAAAAAAATGTCATTTATAGAGCATCGCAAAGTATAGTTTCAATACGTTTAATTTTAAGTAAAACCGTGTTCAGCAGCCGGGAAAGACCCATCGATGACACAGTCATTAAAGGACTTCAAGGCGCTTTGTACATCGGGGCATTCTGCCAGAAAATTGCGGACAAATCTCGGGCTGTGAGACGAGAGCCCCAGCATGTCGTGAAAAACCAATACTTGCGCATCTGTGCCGGCTCCGGCGCCAATGCCAACGACCGGTATAGCTAGTGTTTGGGTAATTTCTGTTGCAAGGATACTTGGGACGCATTCGAGTACCAGCATGCTTGCCCCGGCCTTTTCTACCGCTTGGGCTTCCGCAAGAATGGTGCGAGCCCGGTCGGGCTCGCGTCCTTGTACTTTGAACCCCCCCAGGGCATTAACCGATTGTGGGGTAAGCCCCAGATGCGCGCATACGGGGATGCCTCGGTCGGTTAACGCGGTAATGCTGTCTAGTAACCATGTTCCGCCCTCGAATTTAACCATATGCGCACCTGCTTGCATCAGTTTTACCGAGTTCCTTAGTGTTTGTTCAACCGTGGTATAGCTGCCAAATGGCAGGTCGCCGATAATGAGTGTTTTCGAACAGCCGCGACTCACACAGCGGGTGTGATAGGCAATATCGTCGACGGTAACTGGGAGCGTGCTGTCATTACCCTGTAAAACCATACCGAGAGAATCGCCAACCAAAATGACCTCTATGCCAGCCTCTTCGATCAGTTTTGCGCTGGTGGCATCATACGCGGCGACCATCGAGAACTTCTCGTTTGCCAGTTTGTGGGCTTGAAGGGTGTTGATCGTTGCTTTTTTAGCTGTACTCATAGTGACCTCACAAGCGATGAAATCGCCAATTCTCGTGCTCTTCATTTAAGGTCATTGTGTCGTCTATACAATGATCTCTAAAAAGGTAATTTACAGTATTGTTGGATTAAAGTAATGGCGGCCACTGCGTATATTCAGCATATAATCGACTAGCTGCTCATAGTCTTCCCGGCGATTAACAGCGTCCAGTTCATCTGCATTGACGATGAGCAACGGTGCGTCATCGTAGTAGAGAAAGAATTCGCTGTATGCTTCATTAATCGATTTTAAATAATCCGCAGAAATTCTTTGTTCATAATCGATTCCCCTGGTTTGGATTCGCTCTGTTAATACATCAACGGATGCCTGTAAGTAGATTACCAGGTCGGGTTTCGGGGCATCGATCGTCAGTTGTTGATACACTTTATCGTAGAGTTTGTATTCGTCATCCTCTAGCGTGAGCTTGGCAAAAAGCCGGTCTTTGTTAATAAGAAAATCGGCGACGCGCACCGTTTCAAAAATATCCCCTTGACGTAAATCCTGTATTTGCTGGCTACGTTGGAACAAAAAAAACAATTGAGTGGCGAGAGCGGCGTTTTTCTGATTTTGATAAAAGCGTTCAAGAAAAGGGTTTTCCGCCGCATTTTCTAATAGCATCTGATAGTTGAAGGTGTTGGCCAATTGCTTTGCGAGTGTAGTTTTACCGACGCCAATCGGTCCTTCGATAGCAACGAAAAGTGGCGGAGTTCGACCTTTCAGGTCTATTCCGGCACCGACTGCTTCGTAAATCAAAACTGATTCTCCATGATGTTGGTGTTGTTACTCATCTCGGTCGGCAATTGCGCCAGCGGTAAAATTGCGCATTGTATGTGATTATGGGTAATCCACCAAATGGAGGTTGTCCATTGCACTGTTGTCGATGAAACTTTTCAGTGATTTACCTGTGGGTAGAATGAGTGCTGGCGCAACATCGAACAGTGGATATAAAACGAAGTTGCGATCGAGCATCCTTGGGTGTGGTATTGTTAGTTCGGGTTTTTCGACGGTAGCATCGCCATATAATAAAATATCTAGGTCTAGGGTTCGGGGGCCCCAGCGAACCGCTCTGACACGCTTGTGTGCGGTTTCAATCGCTTGCAAAGTTATGAGTAGGCGAGATGAATTGAGCTCTGTGCTAATTTCAATGACACCATTGATGTAGTCTGGTTGTTTACCTGGCCCGATGGCTTTGCTTCGGTACCACCGAGAAACCGTTGTTACGGTGGTTTTAGGTAGTTGTCGAATGCTTTCAACTGCCCTTATAACCTGTTGCAGTGGGTCGTCGAGATTGCTACCTAGCGCAATAAATGAAC
Source organism: uncultured Cellvibrionales bacterium (assembly GCA_913019905.1). Classification (GTDB taxonomy): domain Bacteria; phylum Pseudomonadota; class Gammaproteobacteria; order Pseudomonadales; family Dasaniaceae; genus Oceanicoccus. The sequence continues at coordinate 47,561 of CAJVZD010000015.1, read as the reverse complement.
GAGTCATTCGGCTCGCCTAGTGTGACTCGTGATTTGCTTGTGGTTTGGGCCTTTTTCGCGATTTAGGTCGCCTTTTATTTTGATGGCTATCGGGTAAAGATTTTATCATTAACTCCCTCTGATCCGGACTGCGGTTTTGATAGTCGGTCCACCATTGTCCGAGTCCGTCTGTTGGCTCACCGGCGGATTCTCTTAACAGAAGAAAGTCGTAGGCGGCACGGAAACGTTTATTCTCCACAAGTTGTTCGGCTTTATTGCCATTGCGCTTTGGTAATCGCAGTTGTAAATCCCAAATTTCACGCATAGGTTGACCGAAACGTTTGGGAAGTGATGTGAACTGTTGTTGTCTATTGGCCACTTCCTGGGCGGCTTGATGCATTGCCGGGATACCGGGAACCCGTTCTTTTAGAAGTTGTTGGTGCCTCATTCTAGTCGGCGGCCATAGCAATGCCGCAAAGATAAAGGCGGGGGTCACAGGTTTACCTGCATGTATTCTGGTGTCGGTATTACGTAAGGCCTGGACGATTAGGTCTTTCGCAAAGGGTTGCTCGAGGCAGTGATGGGTTTCCGGGAAAAGGGGAGCAAAAAGATTGTACTCTTGCATCAGCTTGAAGGTTTTTTCACCATGACCGGCCATGAATAATTTAAGAATTTCATCGAACATTCTCGCCGCTGGAATATCGCTAAGCAGTGGTGCTAGTTCTTTTATTGGAGCAGCTGTTCCAGGCTCGATTGTAAAATCCAGCTTCGCGGCGAAACGAACTGCACGTAACATGCGCACAGGATCTTCTTTGTAGCGAGTTTGTGCATCACCAATTATGCGGATCGTTTTATTTTCAAGGTCCCGAACACCGTGCGTAAAGTCGTATACCGAAAAATCAGAAGTGGTGTAGTACAGCGCGTTAATTGTAAAGTCGCGCCGTACAGCGTCTTCTTCGACCGTACCAAAAACATTATCTCTAAGTAACATGCCGCTATGAGATTTTGCCGATTGTTGATTGCCCGGACGTTTGCCTTGCTCATGTGCTTTTGCTTGGTGGTTGCCACGAAAAGTTGTTACTTCGATGACTTCGCGGCCATACCTGACATGAACAATTTTAAAGCGCCTTCCTATGATGCGCGCATTGTTAAAAACGCTTCGAACTTGTTCTGGAGTTGCGTCTGTCGCTACATCAAAATCTTTAGGGTGTTGGTCCAACAATAAGTCGCGAACGCCACCGCCCACCAAAAAACCTTCGAACCCTGCATTGTGCAACCCCGTAATGACTTTTAACGCCGCATTACTTATGTTCTTGCGAGAAATGACATGATTATCGCGTGGGATGATATGAGGGTCTGAAGTATCGTAGGCCGCAGTGGATTCAGATTTTGAATCGCCGCCAAAAAATTTATTAACGCGTCCAAAAAAACTCATGAAGGTAACAACATAGGTGGGTGCATGATAGGTGGGTGCATGGATTAAAATTCAATTTCCAAGTAAAAGTGGGGATAATAACACAGATAATACAATCTTATCTAAGGAAGGATGTTAACTGAAATTTACAGCTATCAATACGCTTCTTACCGGCAATGATTGTCTAATTGTAGGAGGTGGCGGGGTGTTTTTATGGCGGTGTATTTTCAACTAAATTGTGGGAATAATATTGTGGGAGCGACGTTGTGAGAATGATGCAGGGAAAACATAGTTTTCCCCCATCCAGGTCTCAATATCTTTTTTTATTATTGTATAGTTATTATTATTATCGAGTTAGGTATAGCATCTATCGTGCCAATTATTTTTTCCTTGATATAACAATAACTTATAGAAATGGCCGATAATTTAAAAGTTCGAAATTAGCCGCTTTGTTACATTATCTCCCCATGTGCGTTACGAGATGACATGCGAGGTAACAAGAAATATCTCGATTTTTGTTTGTTAAAACTTATGGCGATGATAATAGTGAGTTTAGGAAGTGAAAGTGATATCCCAGCTGGAGCACTTTCGGGTGTTGGAGGGTGTTGGTGTGTCGGTTCTTGCCTCCGTGCCCGAGAGCTGATGGAAAGCTTTGCAGTTGATCTTTTTCGAGCGACTAATTTTAGCGAAGACAAATAGGCTTGTGCGATACGCGCTACGATGGGTTTTCCGCGGTACTTTATTCGCGGATTGCTGGCCCTGAATTACTGGTCCTGAACTGCAGTCCGTGGATAGTTATATCGAGAATTTACGAATTACCGGTCGGGCTAATTAACGACGTAGTGATTAAGGTTTTCGAGAGTATCGTATTGTCTAATGCTGTGTAGGAGGTTGGAGCGAGGGTATTAAATAAATCGATGAAGGAAGATTTCTCTTCCCCATCCAGGTCTCTTTATATCTATTATTATTATTCGATTACGCTATTATTTTTATCTATTATTTTTATTATGATTCTATATAGCATTTAGCGTGCCAGAAATTAAAGTTCTTTATAATCAATGGCTTATGTATTTTTCGTTCTTCATTTCTGTCGACGGTACCCAGCTTTGTTACGGTCTGACTCGTTGCTTGTTACTGTCTTGCAACATGGGTAACGCTATGAATTCGAGTTGTGGTGGTTTTATAAGGTTTTTCGATTAATGACTAAAGATATAGGAGAAAAGATTATAGCCAATATTTGCCATTCGAAAGACATGCGAATGGCGGGGATCGGTTTATTGCTCATAAGCGTTGAGGATGCTTGCGCCATTACACAGCTAGCGAGGGCACGAATCTAAGCGGGTTTTGCCGTTTTCTTTCTGGGTATACCCAAGCGTTGGCGACGTTCCCAAAGGCATTTCCGGCTCACTCCCAGCTTTCTAGCGAGTTCAGTTTCACTCATAGAATCTTGGTGTTCCAGAACAAAACGCTGAAAATAATCCTCGAGAGAAAGGTCGTCGTTTTCATCTGCTGAGACGAAAGGTACGCTAGCATTCATGCGGTTAACGATTGGATTGGCGTTGCGGTTTCGTATTTGCGTGACGTTGACTAATTCGAGATCAATATCCAGCAGGTCATTATCAATGACATCGCCGTCTGCAAGAATGACGGAGCGTTCAATAACATTTTCAAGTTCCCGAATATTCCCCGGCCAGGAATAAGTTGTAATGGCTTGTATTGCCTTGGGTGAAAAGGTCATTGAGGATTTATTGTTTTCAAGCCGTTGTTTTTCAAGAATGGTTTCGGCGATCTCCAATATGTCTTTGCCTCTTTCTCGAAGGGGCGGAAGTACCAGCTGAATAACGTTGATTCGGTAGTAAAGATCCTGGCGAAATAATCCTTCTTCTGTAAGGGCTTTTAAATTGCGGTGGGTTGCACAGACAAGACGTACATCGACTTTGCGGGAGTCGACAGCGCCAATACGACGAATTTCCTTCTCCTGGATAAATCGCAGCAATCGAGCTTGAGCTTCGAGGGGTAATTCTCCAATTTCATCCAGGAATAGTGTCCCACCGTCAGCAGCTTCAATCAACCCCATACGGTTGTTGTTTGCGCCCGTAAATGCCCCTTTTTCGTATCCAAACAATTCTGATTCTATTAGGGTTTCGGGAATGGCCGCACAATTAACAGATATTAACGGCTGGTCGGTACGCCTGCTTTTCTCGTGAATCGCTTTAGCGATTAATTCTTTGCCTGTACCGGTTTCACCGTGAATCAGTACCGTCGAATCTGTTGGAGCAACCTTTCTTGTGTAATTATATATTTTCATTATCGACGGGCAGGAGCCGATCATATCACCGAGCTGCGGAATGCCTCGTTTAGCATTTTTCGGTCGAGTGATATTTGATTTTTGGGGTGAGTGATTAGATATTATCGCCGCTACGGCATTGACCATCTCGTCGTGATCGAAGGGTTTTGCGATGTAGTCGACTGCGCCGTTTTTCATCGAGTCAACGGCAGAGCGCAAACTCGCGTAACTTGTCATTATCAAAACAGGGACGTCGCCAGCTTGTTTGATCAAGTCAGTGCCCGGTGCTCCCGGTAACCGTAAATCACTAATAATTAAATCAAAGGTATTTAGATTAAACTGTTCAACCGCTTGCTTGACTGAGCCAGCTTCGCATATGTCGTATTCGTGGCGCTCTAAGAGTTTTCTTAAGGCGGCGCGGATGACGGTTTCGTCCTCGACAATTAGAATTTTTTCCATTTGACTAGTTCTTCCCGCTTATTGTGAGCATTTGCGTGTTTGTGCATGGGTAGCTAGGTAACATACATTGTCTAGCATAATTTTACCACCAGTGATGATCAGATTTACTGTGTTTGTTTTTCTACCAATTACTGGCTCTTTTAAAAACGTGAAAATCGAAAATCTTCTAATGGCATTTTAATTTCACCGTGAACCGGGTGCCGTGATTTTCGGCAGCTGGGCTCTCTAGGCTAATGCTACCGCCAAGGTCATTGATAATGCTATAAACCAGGGACAGTCCTAACCCAGTACCCTCGCCGGGTTCTTTTGTTGTAAAAAATGGATCAAAAATTTGATCTTGAATTTTCTCGTTAATCCCAGTGCCACTATCGGTAACATGAATAAATACATGTTCTGATTGGGTGACGCACTCGACCGTAACTCTGCCGTCCAATGGGCTGGCGTCTCGAGCATTGCTCAGTAAATTGACGAAGACTTGCAAGAGACGTTGGGTGTCTCCCAGTGCATAACAGTCTTCATTGCATAAATTGTCAAAAAATACGTGTCTGGCGTCTTTGTTGAGGTAAAGCAAGTGAATCGCCTCATCGATACAGGGTTTTAGATGGACTAGATCCTGACTATAGTTTGTGCTTTCAGAGCCACTATGGGCAAAGTTAACGAGTGTTTGGACAATTTTAGTTACGCGATTGGTTTGCACCAATATTTCTTTGCCGGTAGCGAGACTTTCCGGGTTGTCTGTATCGTAACGTAAATTTTGCGCGAGGCAGGCAATTCCGGTTACCGGGTTGCCAATTTCATGAGCGACCCCAGCCGCCAGTCTACCTATCGAGGCAAGGCGTTCGCTATGTAACAGCTCATTTTCCAATAATTGAAGTTCCGTGGCATCTTCCATGACGACGACTCTCTCGTTATTGTTGTGCTCGTTTCCGCCACGATTTTTGATCATGTTGTTCGCTTTTGTGTCCTGCTCCTGGCTCTCGTTAACGATTTGGGAAATAATCGTTTTGTGCAGATTTAGCCACCGGTAAGTGCCGTCGAATTCAACTCTTTTCTTATATAGGTGTGGTTCGGGGCTGTTTATAAAATCTTCTAGCAGTGTTCCCCATGGTTCTGGCAGAGTATTTAAATAAGAGCCTGTAACATCATGTGTTTCTATACTCGTTAGTTTGGCTATGGATTGATTCCACATCAAAATTTCCCCATCCTGTCCTAGCGAACATACTCCCACGGGTAATTGTTGGAGGGTTTGACGGTGGTACCGGCGCAGGTTGTCCAGCTCCGCAGCCAGACCTGTCAGGTGGGTTTTGTGGTTTTCTAATTGCACCTCTATCAAGCTAATATCTTCGCCTCTATGACTGTTTGTAGCGGATTCGTATGGTAGTAATTGGTTAACCATTTGATTGGCCACCGCCGGTCCCATTAGTGCCGATAAATTTGTCTCGAGTCTATTTCGAACGCGTCTGAGAGGGAAAGGTCTACTTTCCTGGTTGCTTATGCTGAGTTCTTTTAATACTCGATTCACTTCTCGCTGAGCCGTACGAACGCCCAAAGTTAAAGACAGTTGTTCCTTCATTTGCTCCGGACTTTTTACACTTAGGATGCGACGCGCCGGCCGATTGAGATCATCCGGTGAACACATTTGTGCGGCCGCTGTTTCGTCGTCAGTAGAGGGAGTAAAGAAAGAGACCATTCCGAATACAATAATATTGATGCCTAGAGATGCGATAGTTACCGCACTCCATTGATCCATGTAATTGATGCCAAAATAGAGTTCGACGATAAATTCGGTATTGATAGAAGTGATTAGAGGCAAAAATAACGCCACTAGCCACACGGAAAATCCCGCAATCAGTCCACACATAAAACCGAGACGATTTGCTTGTTGCCAATAGAGCGCAGCAAGTACTCCCGGAAAGAACTGTAAGGTTCCTATAAACGCGGTTAAGCCTAAATCAGACAGTGATTCTCTGTGAGTCAGATAGCGAAAAAAAAGATATCCGACAAAAATGATAAAAATGATAAACAGCCGTCGAATCCATCGCATCCATCTATAAATGTCTCGCTCGACAGACGGGCGGTACACGGGCAATACCAGATGTTTTAGGCACATCGACGCGAGTGCTAAGGTGGTGACGATAATGACTCCGCTCGCCGCCGATAGCCCGCCAATGAACGTCAAAACGGTTAGGAGTGTCGAGTCGAGTTCGACACCTATGGCCAGTGCAAAATAATCCGCGGGGATAGTGGTGTTGAGTTTTAGTCCGGCCCAAAGAATGGGCAAAACGGGAAGGCTCATCAAGAATAGAAAAAGTGGCACACCCCAGCTAGCTGTGCGTATGGCTTTGATATTGGAGTTTTCGGCAAAAATCATATGAAATAAATGGGGCATCGCCACTGCTGCTGAAAAGAAAATGAGCAGATATGAGCGGGAAGAGGTCGCCGCGACAGGGTGGTTTAATATTGCGAGTGTTTGTGGCTGGCTATTCAGCCAGCTATCCAGCCCGCTAAAGCCGTCAAACACGACAAAAATTGCTGTCAGACCAACCGCAATCATGCAGATAACCTTTACCAGTGATTCAAATGCAATGGCAGTCACCAGGCCTTTATGCTGTTGATGCGCAGTGAGGTGTCTTGAGCCAAAGGACAGCGTTAAAATTCCTAAACCAATACAGAAGAGAATCGCGAGTTCGTCGCGTGGAATAGGGTTGCTGCTAGAACTAGCTGTTTGAGAGGTCAGTATGTGTAAGCTGTCTGCAACCGCTTGAATTTGTAAAGCCAATAATGGGCAAACCGCCATAATCATAAACAGCGTCACCAATGACCCCGCAAGCTGCGAGTGGTAACGAAAGCTCAGTAGGTCCGCCAGTGAGCTGAGCATGTAGATGCGGCTTATTCTGAGGATCGGCAATAACAAAAATGAGGCAAAAACAAAAACACTCGCTATGCCCAAATAATAAGTGAGAAATCCGAAGCCGTTTTCTCGGGCGAGCCCTACGACTCCATATATCGCCCAGGCACTGGCGAAAACACCGAGCGATAACACGTAAGTTACCGGGTGGTTCACCACGCTATCCGGGATTAAACCCTTTTCAGTCACATAGGCAATGCCATAAAGAAAAAGGAAGTAGAAGCTACCTATTAAAATTAACTGGTGAAGTTCAAAGTTCATCCTAACATTTACTCATGCTTGGAATTCTTGCGGCGTTGGTTCAAAAATACAAACAATATAACGATCAGCCATAATTCGTAAGGGCGGTACCAGGCTGTTCCGCCATGCGTTGCCCATTCGTATATAGACGGAGCGAAAACAAAAATGACCGATACGAACAGCAGTACGGTAGGGTTGATTTGCATAGAGCGATCACTGGGGCTGTTAAATTTCCTGGTGCACCGATGGTACGCAAGCTGTAGATAAGTTGCAATTTGTTGGGCAGGAAATAGCAGTTGATCGTCCTAAAAGGGGGATTCCTTGATATTGAGTTGGTGGGGAATTGATGCCAGCGACCAATGTTTGCTAGCCCACAGTAACAGTTCGTCGACATCCCGTGAAACGCTGGCGGGAGGCAGTGGTTGCCTTAAATAAGCGAGTGCCTGGAGAATATTCTGAGCTGGCGTGTCATTTGATATTGCCTTGGCGAAAGTTTGCTTGCTGAGTTTTTGGTGCTGTTGGTTTGCAATCACAGGAAAGTGACAATAGCTGGGTGTCGGCAGTCCAAGTAAACGCTGTAGGAAGATTTGCCTGGGTGTCGAGTCAAGTAAATCAGAGCCGCGTACCACGTGTGTGATTCCCTGAAAAGCGTCGTCCACAACGACAGCAAGTTGGTATGCGAATAAACCGTCTTTCCGTTGCAGGACAAAATCGCCCACCTCGGTAGTGAGATTTTGTTTGTACTCACCCTGAATTCGATCGTTAAACTGGACGCTCTGATTTCCAATCAATGCACGAACCGCAAAGCCGTGAGTGTCTGAAATGGCATGTTTGTTTTCTCTCGAAGCTTGGCAGTAACCCGAGTGAACGCCATTTTTTTCTTGAATCTGCAAGCGCGAGCAATCGCAATAAAAAGCCCTATCGTTTGATGTCAGCTGCGAAAGAGCAGACGTATAAGCGCTGAGGCGCTGGTTTTGCCAAAGTATCGGGCCGTCCCAATCAAGTCCATGTTTCTGTAAGCTCAACAAAATAGCATCCGCGGCACCAGTAATTTCTCGCGGGGGATCCAAATCTTCGATTCGCACACGCCATAGGCCATTGTTGGCCTTGGCGTCAAGGTAGCTTGCTAGCGCACCAACTAAAGATCCAATGTGGAGTAGGCCGGTAGGAGAGGGGGCGAATCTCCCTATGTAAGGTCTGGCATTGTGTTTATTGAGTGGCGCAGCCGACTTTGGGTGATCGCGGTCTTGCTTGACGTTTTTTGTGGATGATTGGATGTCGTTCGTAATAGAAGAGCGAATCATTGGTGGGCCGTCAAGTGATATGGGATGACAGGCAAAAAAAACGGAAGAGTAGGTGCCTGTTCGGCAATTATTCTTCCGTTGGATTTCCCTGCGAAGCGCTCCAGATTTGACTTGTTAGAATTTGAAATCTTTTCGATATCATTTCAGTCGAAATCAGTTCATGCCAAACTAGCTCGATTAGCCTACTTGCTGTCGCTCTTTGATTTCGTCGAGGGTTTTACAGTCAATACATTGCGTCGCTGTTGGCCGTGCTTCTAATCGTTGGATGCCTATTTCTACACCGCAGGCGTCACAAAAGCCATAATCGTCGGCGTCGATTAGATTAAGCGTCGAGTCGATTTTTTTGATTAGCTTTCGTTCGCGATCACGGGTTCGCAGTTCCAGGCTAAATTCTTCTTCCTGTGTAGCGCGATCAGCTGGGTCCGGGAAATTAGCCGCGTCATCTTTCATGTGGCTGACGGTCCGGTCAACTTCTTCCATTAACTCTGATTTCCATTGCAGCAGCATTCCACGAAAATGATCTTTCTGTTTTTCGTTCATGTATTCCTCACCCTTTTTGACTTTATAGGGTGTGAAGTCTTTGAAATTGCTTGCCGCAGCTTGCTTTTTCGTAGGCATTGCTAAATCTCACTTGTAAAAACTATTTTAAAGGGTCGGCCATAATTCATTCTATCTATCTAAGAACACGTTTAGTAAAACCGTCTTGCAAAAACGAACAACAGCAGCGCTTTTGCAAATTCGCAAAGTTTCGGTGTACATCAGACAGGTGCTTAGTATTGGTTTTGGCAGTAGTCTTATCCTCAAATCATTACCAGACAAGATCAAGGCGCCGAAAATACCAGATTTTGTCAAATTTCGCTACTGTTAATACGCGATATTTACTGTTACTGATAGAATACTCGTCGGTTTGAAATTTTCAAGGCGTTTATTACCCAATACCTCTGCATAACAATGCAAAAAAGGATGATTCGTGAGTAGGCCATATTCGAAACGTTTAAACGATATTCAGCCCTTTAGGGTGGTGGAGATCCTTGCTAGAGCGAAACAGTTAGAAGCCCAAGGTCGTGACATTGTTCATTTGGCAGCGGGAGAGCCTGATTTCGCCACTGCAGCGCCCATTATCAAAGCGGCCCAGCAGTCATTAGGCAATGGTGATACTCACTATAGTCAGGCCTCGGGCATTCCCCAATTGCGCGAAGCGTTGTCGCGGTATTATCGAGACGACTATGGTCTTGATATAGATCCGAGGCGAATAATGATAACGCCCGGCGCTTCCGGTGCTCTATTGCTTATCGCGGCCCTGTTAATGAATCCGGGTGATGGGATGCTAATGACAGATCCTGGGTATCCCTGCAACCGGCATTTTTTGAGACTTGTTGAGGGTGAAGGGCAGCTCGTGCCAGTTGGAGTTGAAGACAGATTTCAATTGCACGCGGAAAAGGCCGAAAAATATTGGCAGAATAATACCATTGGCGCGATGGTCGCATCACCTGCGAATCCTACTGGAGAAATCCTTAGCAAGGATGAATTGTCGGAATTGTGGAGCTTGTGTCAGCACAAAAATGGGCATTTAGTCGTCGATGAAATTTACCACGGCCTTAATTATGGTACAGAAGCTCCATCCATTTTGTCGATCACGGACGAGGCTTTTGTAATCAATAGCTTTTCTAAATATTTCGGTATGACTGGATGGCGTTTAGGGTGGTTGGTTGCACCTGAGCAGGCTATACCTGAATTGGAAAAACTCGCGCAAAACATTTTTATTTCCATGAATACTTTTAGCCAATTTGGAGCGCTCGCCGCATTTTCTGAGGAATCGCGGGCGATATTAGATTCCCGGCGAGATGAATTCGCTGCCCGCCGCGACTTTTTGTGTGAAGAGTTACAGAATATGGGCTTCGAGATTCCCCATCGACCGGCGGGAGCGCTGTACCTTTATGCGGGTATCAAGAAATTCTCTCACGACAGTCAGCGTTTTTGTCTGGATTTACTTGAAAATCATGGTGTGGCGATTACGCCGGGCATGGATTTTGGGACTTATCTTGCCGAAGAGCATGTTCGTTTTGCCTACACGACGAGTATGTCTCGATTGGAGGAAGCGGTGTCCAGATTACATAAAATATTTGTTTGACCAGCCGATATTGAGTATTGCCAAGGCGATTGTCGGCATTTGGAGGGGCAGCCATTTTATGGCGTTGCGGTATGAGGTAGATATGAATGTCCGGCTACTCGTGAAATGATACGGCTTTTGTTGCTGGAGTTAACCGGAAGTAAACCGTTGGTCTGTTGCAGAAACTTGAGGAATTAGATGCATATTATTATTAGCATTATCACAGCAGTCGCGAGTATTTTGGGAGTGCTTAATTTCCTGAAAAGACTGGGTATAGAAATTCATCCTTTTATCTGGATTAAGACGTGGTTATTGGGTGGCGATAGCAAAATCAACGCGCCCGGTTCAACAGTAGAGGATTCCAGTTCCCCCGGTGAGGATTTAAAAAACGAAAGTCCAGATGCAATGGCATTAGCCGCGCTGATAGTTGTGGGCATGCTGAAACAAGAGGGCAGAATTAGCCGGGCGCAAAAGGCGGCAGTCATTAGTATTTTTGGGAGAGAGTTTAATATAGATGCAAAAAGCGCTACTGCTGTGTTCGACGCGTCTTATTCTAAGATAGAGAATGAAGTGAATATGCACCAACTTTTGGAAAAAATTCTGCCAACGGGCAGCTCGTGTTTTACTCAGGAGCAGCTTGGATCGTTATCGACCATTCTAGAAGAAGTAACAAAGGTGAATGGTTCCCAGACAGCACAGCAGATTGCCCTTATCAATTTGATCGAGAGAAGTTGCTGTTAAGTCAGATGCGCCGGTGAATTTGAATAAGTGATTTTGTCGGCCCGTGATTCTGCAATAGTAGCAGGGGACAAGATTCGCATAATCTCCCGGTAAGCTGATTGGGTAAATAGTCAGTTAGGTACCGTTCGTCATTCGGGGCGAAAATTTTCCGTTGAGAATGAAAGCGATGCCTGTCATCTTTCGGTAATGCTTAGCGCTGGACTTTTGTGAAATGAGTCTTTATTGTTCCTAGCGATTATTAATTGGCCAAGTGTTGTTTTAGCAATTCATTTGGTGGAAAACAACTAAAAAAAGAGGGGTACAGTGATGGATCTTGAAACTTTCCGCAGTGAAACTCGGGAGTGGCTAGAGGAGAATTGTCCGCAGAGTATGCGAAATCGTACATTCAACTTTGAAGATGCGCACGAGGTATACAGTACCGATGATGCCAAAATCTGGTTGAAGCGAATGGCTGCACGCGGTTGGACAGCGCCAACATGGCCCACGGAATATGGCGGTGCTGGATTCGACTATGAAACTAACCGTGTGTTTCAGGAAGAAATGGCCGCTATTAAGGCCTTGCCAGGTTCGACCGGTATGGGGCTAGCCATGATAGGCCCAACGTTGCTGGAGTATGGCACGGAAGAACAAAAAATGAGACATCTGCCTAAAATCGTTTCAGGTGAAGTGACTTGGTGTCAGGGTTATAGTGAGCCTGGTTCTGGTTCAGATTTGGCCAGCTTACAAACCAAAGCGGTTCTCGATGGCGATCAGTTTATACTTAATGGTCAGAAAATATGGACCTCCGGTGCGCAGTATGCCGATTGGATGTTTGCCCTTGTCAGAACTGATTTTGAGGCGGCAAAACATGATGGCATCAGTTTTGTTCTATTAGACATGCACCAGCCTGGCGTGACCATTAAGCCCATTTTACTTATTTCTGGTTCTTCTCCTTTTTGCGAAACATTTTTTGATAACGCTGTTGCCCGTAGTGATGATCTTGTTAGTGAGCTTAATAAAGGTTGGTCTGTCGGCAAACGCCTGCTTCAATTTGAACGTTCGGCGGCGCCTAGTCGAGCGAAGAAAAAAGGCCGGCCAGTTAACGCTTATGCCAAGACTGCCAAGCAGTATATTGGCGAGTCTGATGGCAAGGTTGCAGATCCTCTCGCTCGCGAGAAAATTGTCAAACAAACCATGACAGAAAAATCCCTGCAGCTGACTGTTCGGCGCGTATTTGAAGAAAGTAAATCAGGAAAAGCACCGGGAGCGACAACGTCAATATTTAAATTGATAGGATCGACTTTGGCAAAAGAAGGCGCTGCTTTGCAATCGGAGCTTCGTGGCACATCAGGGGCCGGTTGGGAAGGAGAGGGGTTCAGCGAAGATGAATTTGATGCCTGCCATAACTGGCTTCGCGATCGTGCTGTAACGATTTATGGCGGTACGAATGAAGTGCAAATGAATATTATTAGCAAGCGAGTATTGGGGTTGCCTGACTAAAAGTCACAAAAATTAACTTTTAGTCTTTTTACTGAGATCGCTTGAGCCCCGTACCCCGCCGGGAGTTCACATTATAATTAGTATCGGTAGTAAGGAAAATTATCCGGGGACATTATTCTACCCATATTAAATATCAGGAGTAACGTGCAAATGCCATTGGTACTGAACGAAGAACAGAATATGTTAAAAGATGCAGCGAAGGATTTCTGCACTAATAACACGCCTATTACTCAGTTGCGTAAATTGCGTGATGAAAAGAATGAAGCCGGTTTTGATAACGCGACTTGGAAGCAAATGGTCGATCTAGGCTGGGCCGGAATTACAATCCCCGAAGAGTTCGGTGGTTTAGGTTTTGGTTTCCTGGGACTGGGTGTGGTATTGGAAGAGTGTGGTCGCACCTTGGCGGCATCGCCACTTTTGTCGACGGTTATGGGAGCAACCGCAATTGTAAAGTGCGGCTCAGATGATCAAAAAAATGAACTACTACCAAAAGTCGCGGGGGGTGAATTATTATTGGCCTTGGCTCTGGAAGAGTCGGCGCACCATAGTCCCTATGGCGTAGCAACAACAGCCGAGAAATCCTCTAGCGGCTATAATATATCGGGTAGTAAAAAGTTTGTTCTGGATGGTAATGTGGCGGATAAACTGGTTGTTGTTTCCCGTTCGTCAGGAAAAGCCGGAGAGCGCGACGGGCTTACGCTGGTCTTGGTTGATCGTGAGTCAGCGGGTGTTTCAATAACCCGAACGATTATGGCTGACAGCAGAAATGCCGTAAATATTGAATTTAGTGGCGCAGAGGGTGTGATAATCGGCGAGGAAGGCAAGGCTGCTGACGTTCTTGATCAAGTGCTGGATACCGGTCGCATATTGCTTACTGCAGAAATGCTCGGTGGGCTACAAGAATGTTTTGAGCGAACCGTTGAGTATTTAAAAGTGCGCGAACAATTTGGCGTTGCCATTGGTTCGTTTCAGGGCTTACAGCACCGTGCCGCACAAATGTTCTGTGAGGTGGAACTGTCAAAGTCAGTAGTGCTTGAGGCTCTTTCTGCATTGGACGAAGAATCTGAAGAAATTGCTGAGCTGGCCAGTTTAGCAAAGGCGCGTATCAATGATACTTATAACCTGGTTAGTGGCGAAGGTGTACAAATGCACGGCGGTATTGGTATGACCGATGAATACGAGATCGGTTTCTTTTTGAAGCGATCTCGAGTTGCCGAGCATACCTTTGGCAATAGTGCTTTTCATCGCGATCGATATGCGGTAATTCAGGGCTATTGATTTAGAACGCTAGTTCGGGGCTATTGATTCAGGACTATTCGTTCAGGGCACTAGTCCTGGCCTGTATTTATTATGATCCCGCTTTTGTGCGAAACGATATACGGTCGGTGTATTCGGATAAAACCAGTTGTTAAATGCAGCTGGTTTTTTTTATGGATGTAAAATCGGATATTTTTAATGTCAATCTGTTCAATTCCATAGTGGGTGCCACTAACAATGAAGATTCCAGGGTTGCGTAAAGCTCAGCTGGTTAAACGTTATAAGCGTTTTCTCGCCGATGTCCTGCTTGAAAATGGAGATGCTATCACAGTGCATTGTCCCAATACGGGCGCGATGACGGGCTGCGCCGAACCTGGCTCTACCGTTTGGCTATCGGTTTCTGACAATCCAAAACGTAAATACAAACATACCTGGGAGCTAGTAAAAACGGCACAAGCAGACTTGGTCTGCATTCACTCCGCTAAGGCCAACCAGTTAGTTAAAGAGGCGATAAGGTGTGGTACGATCACCGAATTGCAGGGTTATGATCAGATTCGTAGCGAAATAAAGTATGGTGAAGAAAATAGCAGGATAGATTTATTGTTAGAGCGAGAATCAGAGCAATGCTTTGTAGAAGTAAAAAGCGTCACTCTATTGGCTGACAAAAATCATCATGGCCTATTTCCCGATTCGGTGAGTGAGCGCGGCAGTAAACACTTACGGGAGTTGATCGCCGTAAAGCAATCGGGGCATCGGGCCGTTTTGTTTTTTTGTGTTTTACACACAGGTATTAACGACGTGGCTCCTGCAGATGTCATTGATAGTCAATACGGCGAGACGTTTCGTGAAGCGTTGGCTGCGGGAGTCGAGGTATTTGCATATCGCGCTTCCATATCGCCAGAAATTATTGAGCTGAAAGATGCTGTACCGGTGCGTGAAAGGCAGTAGCGGGCGCGCTTTAGTAGGCGCCACTATTTTCTTCCGAGATAGGAGGAAGGATACAGGAGGTAGCAACGGGGGAATTTCGCTTAAAAATATTATTGATGACCGACCAAAAAGCTCAACGATTAATGGCGTCGGTAATGTTATCTAACTTGTCAAAAGAATTAAACCCAAAAAAATGGTGTTCTTTGATTTATGGTTTGCCGTTAACAAATGGATAGAGCGAAAAAATTAGTACGAGCTAACGGCGGTATTATCCTTTTGTATCTGAAACCAGCGCTCGTCGGCGGCTCGCAATCGTCGGCCTACCTCTCTGGCCATATTCATCTGAATGAGGATAAACTGCTCTACATCGTTTTCGTATAGACTAAGTAGCGCTGAGGATGGAATTTCAATCGCAGTGCAATCTGATTCAGCGCGAACTGACGCGTAGCGTGATTCAATGTCGATTAATGCGAGTTCACCAAAACAGTCCCCCTTTTCAGCGTGTCGCAATACGTATTCTTTACTTTCATCTCGCTTGAATATTACCACGCGACCCTGTTCAAGGATGAATAACGAGTCACCGCGTTGCCCTTCTTCGTAGAATAACTCATCTCTTTCTACTTCCAGCGTTTCTGAAAGTTTGAGAATCAGCTCCACACTTCTATTATTAATGGCTCCAAAAAAAGGCATAGCTTGCAAAAGTTTAATTCTGTCAGGCGCATGCTGCACGAAATGTCTAACCTCCATTTAAGTCGTTTGGTGTTTCCCTGTGTGTAAAAAACGCTTATAAACTAAGTGCTTTTTCCAAAAGTTCAGTGTGTTTCTCGACAGCTAATCTTGGACCATACTGCGTTACGATTGTTGCAGAGGCAAGGCTCGCCAACTTTCCGGCTTCGGCGTAGCTATGTCCGTTTGTTATGGCGTACAAAAAAGCGCCGGCGAACATGTCGCCCGCTCCGTTAGTGTCTATCGCCTTGACGCTATTTGCTTCGATAGTAATGAGTTGCTGACCATCGTACACAATCGCTCCTTTTGCTCCTAAGGTAATGGCGAAGGTTTCAGATATTAGCTTTAATTGGCTAATCGCGATATTGATGTCGTCGGTTTCCGCCCAACCTTTGGCTTCGTCTTCATTGCAGAAAAGTAAATTAACGCCATCGCCAATCATATCCTTTAAGCCATCTTTAAAAAACTGGACCATACCTGGGTCGGATAAGCTTATGGATGTTTTGACACCGGTTTCTTTCGCCACAGTTTTAGCTGCGATGGCGGCTTCGCGTCCACTTGAGGACGTTACCAGGTAGCCTTCGATGTATAGGTACTGCGAATCGGCGATGGCTTGTTTATCAATCTGCGCGGTGGAAAGAGTCTCGCTTATTCCAAGATGAGTGTTCATGCTTCGGTCGGCATCCGGACTTATCAGAACGAGGCATTTTCCAGTGACGCCAATATCGCTATGATCTTGTTTTGAGCAATCAACGCCAGCTTCGTGTAAGTCTTTCAAGAAGAATTGGCCGTTACTGTCGTCCGCCACTTTACAGGAGTAGAAGGAATTTGCTCCAAAGCAAGTGGCCGCAAAAATACTATTACAAGCAGACCCGCCGCTGGCAAGTTTCGCGTATACTGCGTGTCCTTGGAGGTGCTGATTAAGTTCTTCTTGCCGCGCTTCATCGACCAGTGTCATTAGTCCTTTTTCAACAGACATTGACTGAAGGTCCTGGTCGCTGACTTGAATTTCTGTATCTACTAAAGCGTTACCAATACCGTAAACATGATATTTTTTCATTAAGTCGTTACTTTTTCGTTGGATTAATAAAGAATATTTCTAATTGCGCATTATCCCAGTTGTGCTGGCGAATGCAATGCACCACGATGACCAAACTTTAGACAAACATGATTTATGCCGAAAAAAAGAACAACTACTTCTAAAAAACGAAGGGCTACCCCCAAAAAGAAGGGATCTGCTTTTTTGTTTCGTTTGATTATTTCCCTATTTTTATTGTTCTCGCTGGCGGTCGTTTATCTGGATGCAAAGGTCCGTTATAGCTTGAATGACCGTCAATGGCAGTTACCGGCCAGGGTGTATGCGCGACCACTCACTTTACAATTGGGGAAAGTGATTTCAGTAGAAGAGCTGCGTACGGAATTGCGATTGCTAGGTTACATTGGTGGTCCTGGCGCGAGTAAGCCGGGTATGTTCAAGCGTATAGACAGTGAATTTTGGGTCTATCTCCGAGGGAGGACAACAGCTCAGCAGTATGTTAAGCCTCAGCGAATTCATGTCGTTATCGATAACAAGAAAATTGCCTTGCTGGATACTGTAGAGGGCCATTCGAACAAAAGGAAGCCTAAGACTATTCAGTTCGAACCTTTGGAAATCGGAAGTATCTATCCGGGTCACAAGGAAGATCGTATTCTGGTGCAGTTAGCTTCGATTTCAAAGACATTGCCCGACACGTTATTGGCCGTAGAGGATAAACATTTTTATCAACATTTCGGGGTATCAGTAACCGCTATCGGTCGCGCGCTTTTTGCCAATATCAAGGCAGGCAGGACGGTTCAGGGCGGAAGCACGATTACTCAACAATTGGTTAAAAACGTGTTCCTTAATCGAGGAAGAACGCTTTGGCGGAAAGTCGTTGAAGCGATCATGGCTGTTCTTGTAGAGCTGCATTTCAGCAAAGATGAGATTCTTGAATCCTATGTTAACGAAGTTTATCTGGGGCAAGAAGGGTCGCGATCCATTCACGGGTTCGCCTTGGCGAGTAAACATTATTTCAATCGACCGTTAGCCGAGCTTACAACGGGGCAAATTGCCCTGCTGGTTGGGATGATAAAAGGCCCTGCATATTACAATCCGTGGCGGTATCCCGATCGTGCAAAACAGCGCCGAAATACGGTATTGCAGGTAATGTCTCAACATAAACTCATTGATTCGGATGAACTCACGGCTTACACGCAAGAGGAATTGCTACTGGCCAAAAGTAATGCGCTGGAGGGTGTATATCCCGCCTATATTGATTTGGTTAGGCGCCAGCTACGACGTGACTACAGTAATAAGAGCTTACAGACCAATGGCCTGAACATACATACTGCTTTCGATCCTTTAGTACAAATTTATGCTGAAAAGAGCCTTGCGAAAGTCTTGTCAGACAAACCTGCTGGAATCCAGGGGGCTGTGGTGGTGACTGATGTCAGTAACGGCGATGTCGTTGCGGTTGTAGGCGGGAGGCAAATGCGCTTCGCCGGATTTAATCGTGCCTTAGATGCAGTACGGCCGATAGGTTCTTTGATGAAACCCGTGATCTACTTAGCGGCGTTAGAAAGCCCCGATAAGTACACCTTGGCTACGACCGTGAGTGATAGAGCATTTGTTGTTAAGGGGGAGGATGGAACGGTATGGAGTCCGCGCAATTTTAGTCGGCAAGAGCATGGCGATGTGTTGTTACACCGTGCCTTATCCCAATCCTATAACAAAGCGGCAGCGCGCCTTGGTATGGATGTCGGGGTGGATAGCGTTTTGCATATGGCGGGGCGTTTGGGCCTAAAAAGAGAGCTGGCGTCACTGCCCGCGATGTTATTGGGTGCAGGTGAATTATCGCCGATAGAGGTGGCTGGAATGTATCAAACCATTGCGGCCTCTGGCGTCTACTCTCCCCTCCGTACCATTGTCAAAATCGCCGATAGTAACGGGAAGCCCGTGGCGCGTTACCCGGTGTCTCAAACTAGGGTGGTGGATCCCGCTCTTATGCACCTGCTGCACTACTCTATGCTTGAGGTGGTGCGGGAGGGCACGGGAAAAAGCGCTTACGCACAATTGTCAAAAGAATTTGCTGTGGCGGGTAAAACAGGGACGACGAATGACCTTCGCGACTCGTGGTTCGCTGGTTATGCGGGAGATTATCTGTCTGTCGTGTGGCTGGGGAGGGATGATAATAAAAGTGCGGGGCTTACAGGGAGTAATGGCGCGCTAAGGGTGTGGACAGAATTCATAAAACAGGCAAGCAGAAAACCCATGGATTTCAGTGTGCCCGCCGGTATTAGCTATTACTGGGTCGACGAAGAAAACGGTTTGTTGAGTAGGGAGGTATGCGAAGGTGCGCGCCTTTTACCATTTTTGACTGGTACTGCTCCCACGAGTCGCAGCGCTTGCAAAGCGACTATTCCAGGCGTTTGGAAGTGGTTTAAACGTCTATTTTAGTTTTGGCCTTTCCAGTTTTTTGATCGAGCTAGGTGTGTTGGCCCTCAGAATTTCTTACATTAACTAACAGTAGCCGTATAACCGCCATCCGCATGAGGCGTTAATTGTAGCTGTTGATTAATACATGCCGGATTTTCACTAGCTGTATGACTAACGTAAAGAATATGGCAGTCGCCGCGGTTAGCGATTGCATCAACCAAGGCTAAAATATGCTGGCGGTGATGATCGTCGAGGCCGATACAGGGTTCGTCGAGTATCAATATAAGAGGAGATTTAACCATGGCACGAGCCAGCATAACGAGGCGTTGTTGTCCGAAAGAGATCTGATTAAAGTGTTTGAGCGCCAGCTCTTTTAGTCCAACGACATCGAGCCACGCCACGGCAATATCTTTTTCTCGACCCTTGCAATTATCATAGAGGCCAACGGTGTCGTAAAGTCCCGAGGCAACAACTTCGGCAATTCGCATTCGGTTAATATGGTTGAGCTGCAAGGCCGTACTGACGATGCCGAATTTCTCTTTTATTTCCCATACGCTTTCGCCGCTACCGCGGCGCTGTCCGAAAAGGCTGATGTTTTGTCCGTAGGCTTTGTGGTTATCGCCACAGATCAAGCTGAGTAACGTCGATTTTCCCGCTCCATTAGGACCCGCAATAGCGCAATGTTGTCCCCATTGTAAGCGCCAGTTGATATCGCTCAGTATCACCTGTTGGTTATAGCTAACGTTGACGCCTTGTAGTTCGAGTAGGGGTTTGTTTTTATCGATCTTGAAAGGTCTTTCGAGCGGGGGTGGCAAAGTATTTAGAGTAATGTTTTGCTCATCGATTTTGACTTTTCCCAAGACAAAGTCACGGCTACCCTGTAAAACTATTTCCCCTTGGTTTAGCTGTATTATGTGGGTGATATTTTTTGGTATTTCTTGTGGTTGTTTTATGAGAAGCAATATCTTTAGCGGGCTACACAACAACTCATCAATGAGGTTTTTTAGATCAGTTTGCGATCGACTATCCAATCCTTCAAATGGATTGTCTAAAATGAGCAGCTTAGGTTGTTCGAAAAGAGCTCTGGCAAGTAAGGTTTTTCGGCTTTCGCCGGTGGATACGAAGCGAATCCCCCGGTCAAGAATATGGCCAATTCCACATTGTTGCACGATGGTATCAAATCGGTCATTTTCCTCGTGTTTTTGCAAAATAATTTGTTTAACAGTGGTGCCAACGTCGAAAGCGTCTGCTCTTGTTTCGCTGTCATCGTACCGTACGTCGTGGTCGATTAGTTTTCGCTGTAATTCAAAGCTAAGGTGTTCTATCGCCTGTTCGGATTGTAAGCCGTCACCGATGGTGAGCACACCCCTCGATGGTCGAATTTGGTCGGTTATCAAGTTAGCGAGGGCACTTTTCCCGGCGCCGTTGCCGCCAAGTACGACCCATTGTTGATTATCTTCCCAGTGCCAGCAGATATTTCTTAAAACTGGCTCAATGCGGTAAGCTGCCCATATGTTGTCAAAATCTACGATCATTCAAATTTCACTTGTAAATTGCGTTGCAAAATGAAGAGATAATACTATAAGGCATCGGAGTTTGGCGCAGATAATTGGCAAATGCAGCAAAATAAAGTCAGCGTAAGTTTACCCTGCTACCATTATAAGAACCGACGAATATGGGGTTTGTCTGTACTGATGCTGGATGAAGGGCTCAGTTCGATTCGCCATAGTGATTTGCAGAGTTAATTTTTTTATGGAAAAGACACTGATCTATCTTGATCCAGATAGTGATCTCAATTTACAAAGCCAAATTCGCCAAAAACTGGTCGAAGCGATTATGCTTGGCACATTCCCCGCTAAGAAAAAATTGCCTTCATCCAGAAAATTGGCGGAGCAGTTAGGCGTCGCACGCAATACGGTCGTTCTCGTCTATCAGCAATTGATTGATGAAGAGTATTTGGTCAGTAGAGAGCGGAGCGGAATTTATGTTAACGAAAAAATTCTCGGTGGGCGAGTTGGTTTTGAGGGTAAAGGCAACCGCAGTGTCAAGATAACCTCCAAATGGCGGCAACGAATTAAAAGTGACATTTCTTCTCAGTCAGGTTTCTCTGCACCGCCGAATTGGCAGCAATTTCCCTATCCTTTCATTGAAGGACAGTTTGATACCTCACTGTACCCGATAAAAGAATGGCGCGAAGCGTCTCGTCTTGCATTAGGCGTTCGTGAGATTTACGAATGGGCAAGTGAAAGTGGAGATGCTGACGACCCGATGTTAATCGAGCAAATTCGAACAAAAATCTTGCCCCGCCGTGGCATACAAGCCAGCTCCGACGAAATGCTAATTACTATCGGTACTCAGCAATCGCTTTATCTGACCGCCCAGCTATTGGTTAACTCAACCGTATCAGTAGCGGTTGAAGAGCCGGGCTATCCTGAAATGCGGAAAATACTGGCCCAGCGCCGCGCCGCTATGGTCTACCAGAATGTTGATGAGGAGGGGTTGATCGTCGATAGTCATTTAGATGATTGCCAGGTGCTCTATGTCACGCCGAGTCATCAGACGCCGACGGCGGTTACCATGAGCATGGAGCGCCGAGAAGAACTGATTAAAAAGGCATCGACTTTCGATCAGCTAATAATAGAAGATGACTTTGAATTTGAAAGTAACTATCTAGGTCAGCCTCATCCCGCATTAAGAAGTATGGACAAAGAAAATCGTGTCATCTACATGTCCTGTCTGTCTAAGGTATTAGCACCCGGTTTGCGATTGGGGTTTATGGTAGCGGCGCCAGAATTGATCCGCGAGGCGCGAAAGTTGCGCCGTTTAATGGTATTGCACCCGCCGTTAAATAATCAGCGCGCCGCTGCCTATTTCTTATCGCTGGGTCATTACGATACATTTTTGATGCACCTAAATGAGACCTTTGAAGCGCGTTGGATTGCGCTGCGGCGAGCAGTGAATTACTACATGTTACCTTACGCGGCTATCGCGCCAGCGCAGGGAGGCACATCGTTATGGATTCAGGTATCGAAAGATATTAACGTCAAATATTTAGTGCAGGAGGCGTCTAAGCGTGGGATTTTAGTAGAGCCTATGGATCATTATTACGCCAATGTCCAGAATTCACAGCACTGCTTTCGCATGGGTATTACTAGTATCCCTGTAGAAAAAATTCGTGAAGGGGTTGATCGTCTTCGCGATCTTATTCACGATATTACCGAAAATAAAATCGAAAGCTTTGAAAACGCGAAAGGTCGGCATTTGGCGAATACTGATCTGTTTGATACTTTGGCGGACAAAACACTGCTATGCCCCATTGCCTATGGAGACCCGTGTTCGATTGATCTAAAGCGAGACGGATCAATGGTAGGTCGAGCCGGTTATGCTAACGAAGACTGCGATACCGGCCGCTGGTGGGTGGATGGCGACAAGTGGTATCGGCAATGGACTCGGTGGGCATGGGGTGACGTAGGCATCTATAACGTGGTTATCGATGGTGATACGTTTAAATTGTTTGATGAACAAGGCCGGCTCATTGACCAGGGAATATTGAACGAGCTCGTTGTGTTGTAGTGACTTAGATGACTAAGTTAGTAGTTTCCATTCTTCTCTATCCGAAACTGGACTCATCACTGAGGTGAAACTGGTCCTACCTCTCTTCTTCTTTTTTATCTACATTCTAGCCTACCGAAAACATTGGCTAGCTGCTTGCTCTCGCGTCGGGTGAGATACCAGCTTTGCCGTTTGTCTAAATAAGGAAAAGTGTTAGTTCATCTAAATTGAGGCTTTTCTATATCGACGGTGAATTCGATAGCTATTCCCACAATAACTTGAGGCAGCAATGAGTCGTTTTTCAATCGCAGGGTTACAACTGGAATTGTCAGGGCAGGACAATCTTTATGTGATTCAAAAAGAGATCGAGGCTGTAAAAACGTCTTTTCCGTGGGTCGACATGGTTGTTCTGAGCGAGCTAAGTACCTTTGGTCCCAGCCCATCTCGTGCTCAACCCAGTGGGGGAGAGGCTGAACAATTCTATTGTGGTATCGCTGAGAAACACAACATCTGGCTAATTCCGGGATCGATTCATGAAAGCATTGGAGACAAAGTTTACAACATGGCACCTGTTATTAACCCTCGCGGTGAAGTAGTTGAGCGTTACCGGAAAATATTTCCGTTCTACCCCTACGAAAAAGGTATTACAGCCGGCGACCAATTTGTGGTTTTCGACATACCCGATGTAGGGCGTTTTGGTGTCTCTATCTGTTATGACCAATGGTTTCCGGAAATAACCAGAACACTCACGTGGATGGGCGCAGAAGTGATTCTCTGTCCTACGATGACAGGCACTATCGATAGAGATCTGGAGTTGTCCATTTCTCGGACTAATGCGGCTATAGGACAATGTTATTTCTTTAACATTAATGTTGCAGGAAACCTTGGTAACGGACGATCGATCGTTGTTGGTCCGGATGGCGCTGTTATTCATCAGGCCCAAACTGGGCGAGAAGTTATTCCCATTGAAATTGATCTGGATCTCGTTCGTCGAGTTCGCAAACGGGGGTCTCTGGGCTTAGGTCAGGTGGTAAAAAGTTTTAGAGACAACACAGTGAAATTCCCGCCCTACCGGGAGAATCATGATGAATCAATTGGCTTTGCTGAGCTGGGTACTTTGTCTATGCCAGGTTCCGCAACAAAAGAAGTCGGCGCAGGCCAGTCCAATCTGGACTAATGAGTGGCTACAAACTGGTACTACGTTCGAAGATTTTCTTGCTGTAGTTTAAAAAGAAGAAGCTAAGGATATTATCGAAATTATCACCACATTACACAAATAACTATTAATGGTACTTGGGGAAAATATTATGGCTAATAGCAAAAAATTTCAAAAAAAAGCGCTAGCTGTCGCAGTAGCTACGACGGCTTTAATGTCAGGCTATTCGTCTGTAATTTACGCACAAAATGAATCTGTCGTCGAAGAAATTCTGGTAACAGCAACCCGTCGAGCGAAATCAGTACAAGAAATCCCGTTCAATATTTCTGCGGTTAGCGGTGAAAATCTTGAAAAGTCTCAAATCATTGATGCTGTCGACGCGATGCGTTCGGTATCCGGGATTTCAGTGGTTGACCGCGGGTATCGAAATTCGGGCATGGCAAATGGTATCGTTATTCGGGGTATTAATGTAGATACTGGCGCGAATGGTGACGTCCCTCTCGCCGCTGTTCCAACGGTTGCCACCTATGTCGATGATACAGCGCTGTACGGCAATTTTATTCTTAAAGATATAGATCGTGTTGAAGTTATGCGCGGCCCTCAGGGGACTTTATATGGCTCCGGATCATTAGCAGGCACAGTTCGCTACATTATGAACAAGCCGAGCCCCGATGGCTTCGAAGGAAAGCTTAGCGTCAACTACGGGCAGTCTGACGGCTCAGATGGGAATAACCTAAACACAGATATCATGCTAAATATTCCCGTCGCTGAAAACATTGCGTTTCGCATGAATGCTGGCAAAGTCGATAATGATGGGATTGTTGATTACGCTAACGTGTACGCGACCGACGGCAGCGGTGACCCCATTGTAAACGGTGATGCTGCAACGGCCTTGCCCGCCTATACAAGAGTGAAAGATGCGGACGATGTCGATATTGAATACGTACGAGCATCGATTCTCTTTGAACCTACCGATTCCATTGTCGCTCAGCTTTCTTATCAGCATCAGGAAGACAAGATCGGTGGTCGCAGACAAGTCACACGCGGTGAGGATTTAGTTAATGGTGGAGACTATGGGGAATACGATAACGGTGCCATCATGCTTGAACCCTCGGAGCGAGAAGTTGACCTCGTGTCCCTTGAAGTTGAAGTTGACTTAGGCTTTGCAACTTTAACCTCAAGCACTTCCGATTATTCTCATGAAGGACTCGGTATTAGCGACAATAGCGGTGTCTACGCGCAAAATAGCTGGTTCAAATGGTATGGCAGCTCACCTCGGCCTTTTGCTCAGGCCGAGCGTTTTTACGATGACACAGCCTTTGCACAAGAGTTTCGGTTGGTTTCCAGCGGTGACGATTTTCTAGACTGGACCGTCGGTGTCTATTATACCGATCAGGACAGTGAGCTGGGACAAAATAGTTATCTAAAAGGGTACGATGAATATCTATTTTCTGCCTGGGGTGGATACGAAAACCTGACGGAGCAAGATTTTAAATTCCGACGAAATCAGTCCTACGAAGAAACCGCAGTATTTGGCGAAGTCACCTTTAATCTGGCCGATAACATCCATCTAACAGTCGGTGGTCGTTATTTTGATAATGAGTTAAACGTCGATGCATTTGTCGAAGTGCCTATTTGGGGTGGTGCACCAGGTGAAGCCTTACAAAAGGTGTCGGAAGACGACGTTTTGTTGAAGGGAAATATTGCCTGGGATATTAATGATAGTGCGATGGTTTACGGCACTATATCGGAAGGCTACCGGCACGGTGGTGCAAACGCAGTGCCGTTGTCAGGTAACTATGCAGAAAGTCCGGAGTATCTGACCTTTGGTTCTGATAAAGTCACCAACTTTGAAGTGGGATATAAAGGAACAACCGATAATATCTCGTATTCAATTTCTGCTTATTATACCGATTGGACAGACCCGCAACTTAATACCGCAACTAACAACTGGGGCTTTTTCGCAGTTATCAATGGCGATACCGCGAAAACACAAGGTATCGAGCTGGAAGTCTCTGGTCGACTAACTGACAGCCTTAGCTACACAGCAGGGTATACGTTTGCCGAGGGTGAGCTAACTGATGATGCCTATAAACCCGCCGGAAATTTCTACGGAAACATGGCGACAACGTCACCGTTGCGCCGCGACTTAATTGCCGAAGACGGGGATCGCCTGCCGGGTACATCAGAGCACGTATTTAATATTAGCTTTAACCATGACTACGTTCTATCTAATGGTATGGAACTGGATACACGTCTAAGTGGTTACTATCAGTCCGATTCACTCAATGCCTTGGGGAGTGATGATCCCAATGATGACCTATATACTAAAACAGCTGCAGACATCGATAGTTTTTCCCTGTGGAATTTGACCAGCACTTTAAGCGCTGATCAGTGGGTGGCGTCGGTATTTGTCAAAAACATTGGCAACGAAGAGGGAACTACCGGCTTGATTACGCAGGCACATATGGGCTCTGAAATTTCCGAACTCAACAATTTTTACGGTAATGCATCAAATGATTATATTGCCTTGCCTCGTACTGTCGGCGTATCCTTTGCTTATAAGTTTTAAGCATAGCCCTGAATGATACAAGTCGGGCCTGTCCCGACTTGTATTGTATTTGAAAACGGCTCTGCAATGTCGACTTCCGTTAGATACTTGTCGAAGTATTAATCCCATTTCACTGGCCGTATTCATGTCCGATCTGCCTAACAGCGAACCGAAAAAGCTTTCCTCCTTAATTGAAAGACATTTCAAAGCTGGGGATTTAAGGTCTGCATTGGATGTTTGTCAGCAACTAAATCAACGTTTTGACGGTTATCATCACGGGTGGTATTTGGCTAGTTTTTTGATGATGCAGGTCAATAACAGTAGAGATGCGCTGCGGGCAATAGAAAAAGCCTTAGCGATTTTTCCGTCTGACAAATATTATCTGCAAAAAGCACAGTGCCTGGTTGCATTGAATGACATTAGTGGGGCGAAAAAAATAGCAAAACAATTGCTGAGCGTGTCTTTCTTAAATGCCGACCTGCATCATGATTTGGGTATGCTTTTTGAGCGCTTGGGTCAGTATCCCGAGGCATTGTCTGAGTTTAACAAGGCGATTGCAATAGATCCTATACCCGCCGAATACCACTTTAATAAGGCCGCGATACAGAGATATTTGGGTGACGTTATTGGTGCTAACGACAGTTTTGGCAAGGCCATTGAATTGAATCCAACGGACTATGAGGCCTATCTATCCCGCTCCAATCTAAATCGACAAAAGCCTGAGGACAATAATATTGGACAAATAAAGTCGGCCATTAATCGAGCCGAGAATTCAGAACCAAATAAAACTGATTCCCACCCATTATATTATGCGCTAGCGAAAGAGCTCGAAGACCTAGAGCGTTACAATGAATCGTTTAATGCATTGCAAACCGCGTCGCAAAAAAAACGACAAAAGATGCAATACAGTGTGAAAACAGATCTCGATATTATTGAGGGTATTCGAAACGTTTTTACTAAAGAGATTTTCGATAGCGAGGTAGGCGAACTTGGCGCGGACGCACCGATCTTTATTTTAGGGATGCCTCGTTCGGGAACAACTCTGGTTGAGCGCATATTAGATAGTCATTCTGAGGTGAGCTCTGCCGGAGAACTAAATAACTTCTCACAGGAAATGATGCGACAAGTAAAGAGTAGCGGTGTCGCGATTAAATCGCGATTGGATTTGATCGCGAAAACCAAAAACCTGAACTTCCTTGAGCTCGGAAAATCCTATGTCGAAAGCGTCAGGCCTTTAGTCAATGATAGTCACTACTTTATAGACAAACTACCGTTCAATTATCTCTACGCGGGATTGATTCATTTGGCAATGCCCAATGCAAAGATCATTAATTTGCAACGCAGTCCGATGGATACCTGTTACGCGGTATACAAACAGTTGTTTAAAGATGCCTATCCATTTTCCTATGATCTCGAAGAGTTGGGCCACTATTTTGTCGCTTACCAACAATTGATGGACCATTGGAATACGGTGATGCCTGGCGTGATCTATAGCCTTAGTTATGAACGCCTTGTCACCGATGTTGAATCTGAAACGCGTAAGTTAGTTTCTCATTGCGGTTTGACGTGGCAGGATCAGTGTCTGCGTTTTTACGACAATACGGCTGCATC
Organism: uncultured Cellvibrionales bacterium; assembly: GCA_913019905.1. GTDB lineage: Bacteria > Pseudomonadota > Gammaproteobacteria > Pseudomonadales > Dasaniaceae > Oceanicoccus. Next base: position 19,406 of record CAJVZD010000015.1, on the reverse strand, counting down.
GACAACGGCGAGTGCCAGTCAGGTTCGTTTGCCTGCTTACACATCCTCAATAGGGCGTTGGCGCCATTATGAAAGTCAATTGCAGCCTATTCTGTCGATCTTTGAGCGGACCGGAATAGCAACGGATTAATGTCATTATCTTAAAACGCGCAATATAGTTATTGTAATTGACTGACTGAAAAGAAAATTTTTCGTGGTAATCCATGAGATTAAAAAACGCCGTTGTGAGAGAACAGTTAGTTGGTCGCAAGTAAGGATACCGGTAATAATGAGACAACAATCCGCCCCGAACAAATCTGGTCTACGCAGCTTGCTTTTCAATGTTCTCTTTTTATCATTGCTGATTATTCAATCTTTTTCAGCAAGCGCCGAGCAACGCAGCGAACTTAGCTTTTCGACGCTGCAACATTCTCTCATTTTGAGTCGTTGGGTCGACATGAAAAGTTTTTCCCGGCCGATGTCGGGAACCGAGCCCTCAGAACATTTTGAAGGGCGGTTAGTTTTTTCATCTTCGCTTGATCTCGACAAAAATATAGACAGTGCGTCAGAACTTCCTGATGATTCGGACCGCCGTGGGTTTGTTGTCTTGAGGGATGATTCTAAATCAACGGAGTCAGCCACGCTTAAAATACATGAGTTGCCGCCTTTCGACTTTGAGTTTGTACAAGACGGAGAGTACCTCATTCCTGTAAAAAGGGGGGCAATACCTAGTCAACATCCCTACTGGGAATTTATTCTGGAACCAGGACGGGTATGGCAGGAATCTACTGATGAAGGATTTAGTCGAGCGTCCCTGCCGTTTAGCCTACAGCAAAGAAATGCGAACTGTACTCACAATGGCATGCTCACTTTTTTGTTCAAGTCCAGCGGAGAAGTCTCGCGAGTGGCCTTTCAAGTGGCTAGTGAAACATGTCTGTATCTAAAATTCGATTTGCGCGGAATAATAGAGGCTAGCTATTCACCGTATAACGTTGTTGGGGCTGCGTCAATTCGAGGGAATTATCAAAAAGAAGTCGACGGCAGAATGCCCGTTAAATCTATCGAGCAGCTGGAAAACGATTATCCGGGAATAGACACTCGCCAGTTTTCAAACAGTAAGTCTGACGACAGCAAGCACGTGTCGATATATGGCTTTGTTGTAGATGGGACAAATTACGTCGGCGGATGTGATACTCGGCATGGTAAATACCCCTATTGTGAAGTGTTAGATGTTCCTTCTTTCTCGACCGCCAAGAGTATTATTGCTGGCCTGGCCTTAATGCGGATGGAAAAATGGTATCCTGGTACAAAGAAGTTATTGATATCTGATTACGTTCCTGAATGTCGTAGCAAAGTCGATGGTAGCCATAATGGTCACTGGAAGAATGTTACGTTTGAGAATGCTCTGGACATGGTGACGGGAAACTATACGTCTCTGAAGGAAATGGCTGATGAGGATTCTCTGGCCATGGGAAACGGATTTTTTGTTCCGGGGAGCCATGCAAAGAAAATTGATTTCAGTTGTCATTTTCATCCCAGGAGATCCGATCCAGGAGCAACATGGGTATACCATACCAGTGATACTTATGTGTTGGGCACTGCGCTCAACAATGCGTTTAAGGAAAAAAGAGGCAGTCATGTTGATCTCTATACGGATCTGATTTGGCCATTATTGGAGCCGCTAAAGCTCAGTCCAAGTGTCAAAACAGTCCGCAGAACTTACGATTCGATTGCTCAGCCTTTTACCGGTTATGGTATGACATACCATCGTGACGATATTGCGAAAATCGGCGCGTATATCAATCAATTGCAAGCTTCTGACCAATTGGACAAATCCCTGCTGGAGGGAGCATTACAGCGTAACAGAAATGATAGTGGCTACGCGGCTGCCAAATCTGGGCTTCGATATAATAATGGATTTTGGGCCTACAACATACAAAAAACCTTGGGATGCAAAGAAGAACAATGGTTGCCGCTTATGTCGGGATTCGGAGGTATTAGCGTCGTATTGATGCCTAACGATACCATCTATTACCATTTTAGTGATGACAACAAATTTTCATGGAGAAATGCAGCGAAGGAATCGCATAAGCTGAGACCCTATTGCGAATGATCGGCATATTCCTTGCCCTAGGGCTGTTGTCAAACTGACTCGTATTTTCACACAAAGAATAATAAGTTAGCTGGAGAAGTTCATGCAAAGTACAAGCCCCGTCGTTGAAACCGATAAACCTTTTGGAATTCCTGTCGTCGCGCCTAATGGGGAAATTGCAAGAATACTTCTGTCATTTCTCGCAACAGCAGGACTATTTTACGTCAATATCATGCCGGCGTTAATTGACGGTTTTATCAGTGGACTCGGCTTTACGAATCAGGAGGCGGGATTTGTTGGGTCAGCCAACGTATACGGCGCTGCAGCGGGAGCGTTAAGCGTCGTTTTTCTCATTAAGAAAATCCCTTGGAAAAAGAGCTCCGTTATACTCCTCATCGGATTGATGTTAATGGACGGTCTGTCCATTTATCTGACCGATCCCACCGCCTTAATGGCGGCTCGATTTTGCCATGGTTATATTGGTGGTTTATTAGTGGGTATAGGGTTTGCGGTGATATCCAGGACCAGTGAAGCTGATCGTACTTTTGGTTATTTGTTAAGCGTACAATTTGGTTTAGGCGGAGTCGGCTTAATGTATCTGCCGCCTTTGGTACCTGAGTATGGAACCGCCGCGTTATTTCTCTCGCTAATTGCTTTTAGTGTCATTACCTTAATAATGATCCCTTTTTTACCTGATTACCCAATTGCGGAGAGCGATGCTGACGCGCCTGTCACTAAAAGCCCGATTAACTATAAGCTGTTGGTTATGGCGTTATTGGCAACTTTTTTATTTCAGGCGGCAAACATGGGCATTTACGCCTATATCATTGGAATGGGTAAAAGTGCTGGGTTGGATATGCCTTTTATTAGTGAGACCTTGGGCGTTGCCGCCTGGATCGCAATTGCAGGTTCAGTCTTAGTTATTCTGATGTCGACAAAATATGGACGCTTTTTACCGGTGGTCAGTGCAATTGTACTGACGGCCGTAGGAACCTGGATTCTTCACTACAGTGAAATGGAGAGTATGTATTGGATAGCGAACGTTGGTGTTGGTATTACGTGGGCTTTCGTCATTTCCTATTTGTTAGGTATGTGCGCAGAGTTTGATGAGACCGGGCAAATGGCAGCGATGGGTGGCTTTGCTTCAAAAATGGGTCTTGCTTCTGGGCCATTGATTGCAGCATTTATGCTTGGAGACGATAATTATGCTTTGCTGATTAACATTGCAGCGGTGGGTTTACTTGTTTGTCTGGCCGTTGTTGCCGTGCCTGCGTTGTATCTTGATCGACAGGCTAAAGTCGCTTAAGAAAGTTGAGAAGGAACCTCGGAACAAAAGGCTAGTTGTTGCAGGCGGGTGGGAAAGCACTATTCGTTAGCGAGTAATTTTCGAAGGCTGGAAGGTAGTTGCTTTGTAAGTTGGCGGTGATTGGATTTCGCCGGTGGTTGTTAAGGTGAGTATCTGTTCCGATCCACTAAATGAGAGTTGATCCTTAACGATTGGTCGATCCTTTAAATAGTAAAAGACCCGCTAAATAGCGGTAGACCCGCTAAATAGTTGTCGATCGATCAAACAATCGTATTGCACTTTCTATTGTACGAATAGTTAGGGATACAGATAGTTATTCAGTCGGATAACGATTGATGCGGGTAGAAAAAAGCTAAATGCGTGACTCTAGATGAACCTCATAGTGTTGAGGCTTACGCCCAATTGTTACAGTGGCTGCGGGTTTAATTGCTTGTCGCGATACGAATTTTATTGTTGGTTTAGAAACGACTTAGTTTCTTCCAAAAGCTTTTTTGCAGCGGTCTGTGGTTTAGCCGCCTCCGCCAATGCCTGTAGAGGAACAATGCCCTTGGCATAGGCTTCAATAAGATCGATTAATACCGGGTTCATTTCGTCGTTGTTCCACTCCCACCGTTGTCCGTTCAGCAAATTTCCGGTAACAAAATTTTCATGCACTTGCAGCCAATATGCGCCGCACATGGAAAGATAATAATCGTTGATTCTGCCAAACCCTATATTGGGTGTATTGGGGTTGAATCTATCTGGAGAATCGGTAATGATTTTTTTAAGCGCAAAAAGCCAGTGACTTTCAAGTGGAAACTCTTTCACCTCTGGCCTACATTGCTGGCCGTCAAACCCCCATACGCGGATATCTTCATTAAATTCTTTGCCATTTGAAGCGCGATCAAGCAAGGTGCGATCAATGGTTAAATCCATCGAATTGCCTTTGCGCGCAATTATTTTCCCGCTAACGATAAGATCGGCTTTGGCGATGACTCTGTTGAAGGAGCCTTGCCAAATGCACTGGCAGGTATCGGGCGGCGCTGCGAAAACAGGCAAGGAAGGGAACGACAGGCACAGTAATAAGATACAGTGACCTGAAAATCGGATTAACATCGTTTTGGCAAAGATAAACATAGGTAGATTATAGTTAGGCGAATGCCCTTGTTTCAAGTTGTGTTGTTTTGACACCTTGAAGCAAAGGCGATTGTTTGGACGCGGAAGCGATTATAGCGATTGAACGGCACATAATTAGTCGTAAACGACAGTCGCTGCTATTTTAGAAGTGATAGAAAATCCCTATAAAGGCGCCGTCGATTGAAATATCGGCTTCTTCGTCTCCATCATCGTAGTCAAGTTCAATACTTCGTAAACCGGCCTCTACGCCAAGTCCGATATCGGTTTCGTATCCTAAGCTGATTTTGTAGTCGGTAAGAGATGTATCGTCGTACCCAATACCATTGACCTCAGCGTCTACATAGAGACCGGTAAACGGCAGTTCAACTTTGGCTGCGACATAGAGTAGCGGAACGGTAGAGTCGATGTTGAGCGAGGATTTTTTTCCGTCCTCGGTATAGAGTTCAAACCCTTCGGTGAATCGACGCGCGGTGAAACCTAGGTCAATCGAAATCCAATTGTCCAATATTTCATAATACACCGTGACATCGGTATGCGATAAATCACTCGACGAGATGATCTTGTCGGTGCTTAAGTAAGAGTTCCCGTCAAAAAGAAAGTCACTGCCTGGGTTATCCGTTCCGGTCGCCTGTAGATCAGTTTTCTGGATTTTAATATTTGGGATGATGGGAAAGGGGTGTTCTAACACGGCGTAAATAGTTGTATCTGATTCATCGTCGAATCCGAGGTCGTCGCTGATATCGATTTCGTCTAGACCGCTGTCACTCGATTGAATATTCCCATCGTAGTTTTGCGCCCAGCTGTAGGCGCCCACTCGAAAGCCCAGCGTATCTGCAGAGGATGTTAGTGATGTGGAACAGAGAATTAAACTAACAGCGGCGCTCGCCACGAGTGTTTTGTAGGTCATTTTTAAATCCAGTTGTTTTCTTAAATACGTAATTGTGCCAGGGTTTATGGGAGAGAAAACATTGTTTCTTGCGGTCTCTGAAACTCTAATCGCTTAAGGCCCCTGAAATATTAGCCATGTAATAGTGTCGCGACGTCTTTGGCAAAGTAAGTAAGAATGCCGTCAGCGCCTGCTCGTTTAATAGAGAGCAATGACTCAAACATCACCGGTTCCTTCTCCAGCCAACCATTTTGAAAAGCGGCCATATGCATAGCGTATTCTCCGCTGACCTGATAGACAAAAGTAGGAGCGGCCAATTCATCTTTTACCCGACGAACAATATCCAGATAAGGCATGCCCGGTTTTACCATTAACATATCCGCGCCTTCGGCAAGATCCAGAGCGCACTCGTGCAGAGCTTCATCACTATTGGCAGGATCCATTTGGTAGCTGTATTTGTCAGCGCCTTTTAAGTTGCCGGCAGAACCAACAGCATCGCGAAAGGGGCCGTAATAGCTTGAGGCATATTTAGCTGAGTAGGCGAGAATTTTGCAGTTAATGAAATTGTTGGCTTCCAGTATTGACCGTATTGCGCCGATTCTTCCATCCATCATATCTGACGGCGCGACAATATCGGCACCAGCCTGGGCGTGGGATAGAGCTTGTTTGACCAAAGTTTCTACGGTGATGTCATTGACGACGTAACCCTTGCTATCGAGAATGCCATCTTGACCATGGATGGTGAAAGGGTCTAGTGCAACATCGGTAATAACACCCATCTCCGGTGCCGCATCTTTAACGGCTTTAACGGCGCGTTGCGCTAAACCATCGGGGTTATACGCTTCTTCTGCATGTTCTGATTTTGCACTGGCCGGCGTTACGGGAAAGATAGCTATGGCCGGTACACCGAGACTGGCAAGTAGTTTCGCTTCCTTCGCTAACAGGTCGACACTAAGACGTTCGATGCCGGGCATCGACGTAATGACTTCTTTTTGGTTCTTACCTTCGATAACAAATACGGGATAAATTAGATCGTCGACGGTCAGCTTTGTTTCGCGCATAAGGCGCCGGGAAAAGTCACTGGCGCGCATTCTTCGCATACGTGTATTGGGAAAAGACCCGCGGTGTAGAGATTTTGTCATTGATATATTCTCATTGCTTTTCAGTACTTTATTGTCGTTTTATACTAGTTACAGGTTTGTTTCACAACGCTGAAAAAGATTTTTTTGCCGCTTCTAACGTATATTGTATATCACTATCGGTGTGGGCCGCAGACATGAACCCCGCTTCATAGGAGGCGGGTGCAAGGTAAACTCCGGCCTCTAATAAACCGTGGAAGAATTTGTTGAATCGATCAGTGTTGCAGGCCATGACTTGCTGATAGTTTGTTATTTTGTCTGTCTCGTTGAAATTGTCGTCGACGAAAAAACCACCGAACATTGTGCCGACATGGTTTGTAGTAAAAGGAATGCCAGCATCCTTGGCAGCACTTTCTAAGCCGTTGGCCAACAAAGTTGTTTTGTCAAAAAGCGGTTGGTAAAAGTCTTTTTGTTGAATGGCGTTTAACTGTGCGAGTCCTGCAGCCATTGCGACGGGATTGCCCGATAATGTCCCAGCTTGGTAAACCGGTCCCAGGGGGGCAATGTGTTCCATGATTTCCCTCTTGCCGCCGAAAGCACCGACAGGCATTCCTCCTCCTATTACTTTCCCCAAGGTGGTAAGGTCTGCTTCAATATTGTAATAACCTTGTGCACCGGTAAGGCCTAAGCGAAAACCGGTCATTACTTCATCAATGATAAACACGCTACCATACTGGTTACATTGCTCTCTAATCGCTTCGAGGAAGCCGGGTATAGGTGGAACACAATTCATGTTACCGGCGACTGGCTCAACAATGACACAAGCGATTTGCTCGCCAATCTCGCTAAAGGCCTGTTTGAACCCGTCGATATCGTTGTAGGTTAAGGTGACGGTGTGGTCTGCTAAAGCGACCGGCACCCCTGGAGAACTCGGGACTCCCATGGTCAGGGCGCCGGATCCGGCTTTAATTAGCAGCGAATCAGAATGTCCGTGGTAACAACCTTCAAATTTGATGATTTTGTCGCGACCGGTATAGCCGCGCGCCAAACGAATAGCGCTCATGGTTGCTTCGGTACCAGAGTTTACCATCCTGACCAAATCCATATTTGGCATGATGTTACACAGCGTCTGAGCTAACTCGGTTTCTATCTGTGTGGGTGCACCAAAGCTCAGTCCGGCTTTCATCTTTTCAGCCACGGCGGCCTGAATAGCTGGATGCGCATGTCCTAGAATCATGGGGCCCCACGAAAGAACATAGTCTATATAGCGTTTTCCCTCGGGATCGAAGATGTAAGCACCTTCGGCGCGTTCAATAAAAACAGGTGTTCCGCCCACTGCACGAAATGCCCGTACCGGTGAATTAACGCCGCCTGGAATGTATTGTTTGGCTTGTTCAAAAAGCTGTTCGGAAGTAGTCATGAATTTATTCGATTATTGAGTGAAAGAAATAATTTATCTGCGTATGTTAGCACGGGTTTTATCGCGGCGTGGATGCAAATTTAAGGCACATTCGTGCTTTTAGTGAAACTAGGAAGGAGAACATCGATTAATTTGTTATTGCTTAACTCTCCGGCCATTTATATTTACAGAGCAGTTGGGTCTTTTGGGTCTTGTGCGGCTGGATCAATGCGCTGTGCCAACAGGTCTCACTTATTTTCGACGCCATTTTTTGGCATCAATCACCTGTACCGATTACCTGCACCAGTGCATTCTATCCGGTAGTAAATTCCCCATCCCAACCCTTTTGGCTTTCTGCAGCGACTTCCAGGTAAATTGCTGTGCTTGTTGAATCGACTCCGACGTACTGATTCCATGGGAAAGGTAGCCGCTTAGCGCAGCGCTTAATGTACTGCCCGCGCCTTGAAAATGATTTGGTAAGCGCTGCCACGTGTACTGTTGATAGTGATTAGCGGAGTACCAATGATTAACGATCTCAATGCTGGAATCGTTGGCGTCGGCGCCGGTAATCAGGATGTTTCCGCAGCCCGACTCCATTAATTGGTGCGCACAAGCTGATAGAGTGTCCGCTTCCGGGGCGAGTAACAAGGCTTCGGGTTCGCTCAACATGACTACGCTGGATTTAGATAGCAGTAAGCTGCGAATGACATTGATCAAATGTTCTGCGTCCTGGTTCACTATGTTAGGGTGCAGAACAACGGGTATGTTGGGATAATCATTGATGATTGTTGAAACTGCCTCGGCGTTTGCGGTACTCGCTAAATCACTGATTTTAATTAGGTCAACGCTCATGTCTTCCAAAACGGCGCGAATTTGTCCGATCAGTAAGATACTGTCGGTAATTTGGCTGTCTTTGAATTCGGAGGTATCGCGAGCAGATAATTTACTGATTATCGGCGAGCAGTGACAGCCCAGACTGGTTAGCGTTTCTATGTCGGCAGAAATTCCGCCACCGCCGCTGGGGTCAAGATTTGATATGCTCATGACTATTGGCGCGTTTGTCATTTTTTTTTGCATAGTGAAATCCTATCTAAAAAGGTTTAACGACTACTAATATGACGACTGTGAATAAAATAATTACCGGTAGTTCGTTAAACCAGCGAAAGTAGACGTGGCTGCGTTGCCGGTGATTTACCTGGAGCTTTTTTATGTAACTTCCACACACTAGATGATAGATAAGGAGCGTAATCACGAGTGCTAATTTGCAATAAAACCAGTTCGATTGTGCATAGTATTGCCAATTATAGCTTACTAACCAGAATCCAAAAACAAATGTGAAAACAACAAACATCGACATAAATTTGTATAGTTTTTGTTCCATCATGCTGAGGTGTTCTTGTGTTGCCTGATCATCGGCCATGGCGTGATAAACGAATAAGCGTGGCAAGTAGAAGATGCCCGCAAACCAGCAAACGACTGCAATAATGTGAAAGGCCTTAACCCAAAGCATGTGTTGAACTCCTGAACGTCATTGTCGAGATACGGAAAACGGTGGTTATTTCTGTGGGGTGGTATTGTAGCGTTCAATGTCGCTGCGCGTAACAATGCCATAATCTGGAAAGGAACCCGAAATATACCCCGTTACAAAGACGGCTTCTGTGCCATGTTTATTCATTGTGTAAAGAGCTTCACGCAAGGTCGCTTGGATATGAATTTTTACAATCGAATGCGAAATGGTGCAAGTATCAAGCAGCGGAATCGGATCCGTTTGGTTTTTCTTCAGAGCGAGTTCGAGTTTTTCGCCGAGGTCTGCGCGGTAAATGAGCCGCATGTCTGGCCCCTCATCATTAGTAATGACATAGGCCTGGTGGGGTTTGGTCAACAGTAATTTTGCATCGTCATTTGAAATAGAATTTTTCGTCATATGAATATTACGTTGCATGAGTGTTGCTACGCTGGATCGTTGTAGTGCAAGGCTTATAGGGTCCGTCGGCAGGAATAGTTTGAGGTGTTGAATGACTGTTTGATGAGCAGACCGTTGTTTGAAAATCTCACTATTGGTAATTGATGCGATACTGATTGCCAGCATCGCTGGGAAAATTATATTGGGGTTCTGGGTTAGCTCAAGTATTGTCATTAACGCTGCAAGCGGGGCATTTAGTACGGCGCCCATCATCGCCCCCATTCCTATCATTACGTAAAAACTGCCACCCGTTGCCAGCTCGGGGAATATTGAGGAGCCCATTGCCGCCATTACCCCACCTATGCAGGCGCCAATGAACAGGCAGGGCCCAATAATCCCGATGGGCATCCCCAACCCGCAACTGAATGCTGAGGCGATTAATTTGGTGGCGATCATCGCTGCCATCGCAATGAGGGCAACCTCCCCAGACAACATATCGTTAACGCTGTCATAACCGGTGCCCATTATTTGCGGAGCGATAAGCGCGCAACAGCCGGTCACAAGACCCGCGAGTGCCATTCTATGTAATATCGGACGTTCGGAAAGACTAATACCCATTTTCATGACAATAATAAACATGGCAGCGCAGCCGCCAACGAGTAACCCGAGTAAGGCTATATAGGGTAGCTCCCACAGGGAAGCCATTTGGGCGGTGGGTACGATAAAAGTAGCTTGAGAACCGTAGACCGCACGAGTGACAGTGGTTGCTGTTAGTGCGGATAGAATGACGGGTGTGAATCCAGCAATACTGTATTCCATCATCACGACTTCCATCGCGATAATGACACCGGCGATAGGTGTATTGAATGATGCGGCGATCGCAGCTGCAGTCCCGCAGCCGACCAATACCCGAATACTGTTATTAGGGAGTTGTAGTTTTTGTCCTAGGAGGCTACTGGCGGCAGCTCCGAGGTGAATAGCTGGGCCTTCTCTGCCTGCTGATTGCCCGGTAATAATGGCAAAAGCCCCGCCAAAAAATTGCACGACGGCATTTTTCATTGGCATGTGGCCGTCGTGCGCATGTAAATGGGTGATTACATGGGGGACGCCTGTGCGCAGGTTCTCTTTGCTTAGCTTACGCAGAATCAGCCCCATGACGATAGCGCCGCCCAGCGGCAGCGCAAAATGAGCCCATACGGGAAGTGACTCATAGCCTTCGGAATCGTTATTGGGGAGCCACAGAGCTGGCGGCCATTCGATTAAAAACCGAAAGGCTAAAGACACAAGAGCGGTACTGAGGCCCGCTAGAACGCCAAGAATAGAAAAGTGGATTAAAGAGTCGTTATTGGCTAAATGGAGCCTAAAGTTATTCAGCCACGAGTGAATCATTGTGCTCGCCTAACCGTCAACGTTGGATCTGAATTATTCGCGACAAGAAAATTAATAGAGTTGTCCTTAAGGTTTATACTTACCTATTGATTTAATTCATTTATTATATGCACTCTTGTCTTAATGTAGCTAGCCGAATTTGCATATTAGGTGATTAGCGAGAGTTTTTGAGTTATCGGGGTGAAAAGTGATTAAAGTTGGGATAGTGGGCGGTACCGGATACACCGGTGTCGAATTATTGAGAATGTTGATTCACCATCCCCACGCTGAAGTCGTGGTGATAACCTCGAGAGCTGAAGAAGGGCTGCGGGCTGACGAATTGTATCCAAGTCTCCGTGGCCATCTGGATATTCGTTTTTCTCATCCCGATCCTGCGGTTTTAGCGCGTTGCGATGTCGTTTTTTTTGCGACACCCCACAACGTTTCAATGAAGATGATGCCCGAATTATTAGAACTCGATACGCGAGTTGTCGATTTATCCGCTGATTTCAGATTGCGGGACGCCGAGCTGTGGTCGCAATGGTATGGGGAACCACATGCTTGTCCGCAATTCTTGACCGATGCCGTTTACGGTTTGCCCGAATTTAATCGTGAGGCTATTTCCGGTGCGCAGTTAGTAGCCTGCCCAGGGTGTTACCCCACATCGATACAGCTGGGGCTATTACCTTTGTTGGAAAATCACCTGGTGGACCCGATGCGATTGATTGCAAGTGCGGCTTCTGGTGTGAGTGGCGCAGGCAGACAGGCAAAAATAGACAATTTATATGCCGAAGTCAGTGATAGTTTTAAAGCCTACGCTATTCCGGGGCACCGACATTTACCGGAAATAGAGCAGGGGTTGTTGGATATTGCAGGTACGGAAGTGAATGTCACTTTTGCGCCGCATCTGATCCCGATGGTTCGTGGTATGCACTCGACACTGTATGCGGAAATAATTGATAGCGCCGTACCGCTGGAAGAGCTTCAGAATCTCTACGAAGAGCGTTATGCAGATGAACCCTTTGTCGATGTATTGCCAGTCGGTTCCCATCCTCAGACTCGCAGCGTTAAGGGTGCCAATACCTGTCGGTTAGCTATTCATCGTCCGCAGGGTAGAGATACTATTGTGGTACTCTCTGTTATCGATAATTTAGTCAAGGGTGCTTCGGGTCAGGCCATCCAGAATATGAATATTATGTTCGGTATTGACGAATGTGCAGGATTGGAAACAGTGGGGCTAATGCCTTAGTTCGCGATCGATTAGTCTGTAGGGTATAAGGGCGCGGCGTATCGACGTCGCGTTCGTATTTTCAAAATCTAATAACCTAAGAAAAAATATTGTGGCAACAGTAATTGGTAGTAAGCAGTACAAATCTGTCGTAGTTAAAGCCAGGCCCGGTCGGTTTTTTGGTGCCGGAATCGGGCTGTTTTTGCTGTTTGCTGTGATAGCGGTAACGGCTTATTGGTGGGGCGGAGCTGGGATGAGGAGCGATTACCAGCAGCTTACGAAAAAGCATGAAAGTACCCTTGCCACTTTAAATTCGCTCGAAACGAAGTACCAGAATGCGAGTCAGGGTCTGGCCAATTCGAGTGTAGGTGCTGAAATTGATCGTCAGGCGGTTGCCGATGTGCGAGGCACTGTCCGCGATCACAAGCAAACTATTGCCGAGCTAAAAGAAGAAATTGCGTTTTACAAAGGCTTGATGTCGCCGTCTGACCGTGAAGGAGGGCTGGGTATTCGCAGTTGGGAGATTTATGGGACGAACGTTCCACAGCAATTTCAATTTAAGTTGATTGTCCAGCAATTGGCGAGAAAACACGTATTGTTAAATGGAAACGTGACTATTATTTTACAAGGTAAACAAGACGGAAAATCTAAAAATTTGTCCTTGCACCAATTGTCTGAACAAATAAAAACACAGAATGTGAGTTTACGTTTTAAATACTTTCAGTATATCGAGGGTGAGCTGATACTACCCGTTGGTTTTGTTCCGGAGAATGTCGATATTGTGGCCAAAGCGGAAAAACCAAAAAAAGTCCAAGTCGAAAAGCAATATAAATGGCTGACAACCCAAAAAGTGAATTTGGATTAGGCGATCGAGATCGAAAGAATGGGGTGCCGTGAAGTTGATGATGGCGCTCAAATTATGAAACCGTAATAGAATTATGTAGCAGAGGTTCACCAATGGCATTTCAAAGTGGAAATACGACGACTCTTATATCAAAGGATTCCGAAATCACAGGCAACATCACTTTTAGTGGCGACCTCGAGATCCAAGGTGTGGTTAAGGGCAGTATTTTTGCCAAGACGGATGCCAGTGCTTCCGTTCGAGTTGTGGAAGGTGGACGCGTTGAAGGTGAAATTCATGCGCCTAAAGTGATTGTTAATGGCAGTATTAAGGGTGATATACATTGCAGTGACCACGTAGAGTTGGCTGCGAAGGCTAATATCGAGGGAGATGTTCACTATAGTTTGATAGAAATGGTAAAAGGGTCTCAAGTCAACGGTAGTCTGGTTTACGCAGGCGCGGAAAAAAAGACGGCAAAGGTAGAATCCTTGACCGGTAAAAACCAGGTTTCTGTATCCTAAAGCTTGACTAATTTAGTCAAGCTTTAGGATAATGTAAGTTATTCTATTGGGCTGGTTATTGGTGTTGATGCTGATAACGACATCGGTTTGGCGAGATTGTTGACGATGAGCCAGTAACACGCTCGTGAAAATCGAGTTGTATCTCTATTAAGGTGTAACGTATGTCAGCCGCACAACAATTTACTCCCCAGGCACTAATTCTTTCCGACAAGGCAGTCACGAAACTTAAAAGTCTTGTTGCGGATGAGGCCAATGACGAATTAAAGCTCCGAGTATTTGTAACCGGTGGCGGTTGTGCTGGTTTTTCTTATGGCTTTACGTTTGATGAGCTGGTTGAAGAAGATGATACTGTGGTTGAGCAAGACGGCGTCACCGCTTTACTTGATCCAATGAGTTTTCAATACTTGGTCGGTGCAGAAGTCGATTATAAAGAGGGGTTGGAGGGCTCGCGTTTTACTGTTGGTAACCCTAATGCCGATACAACCTGCGGTTGTGGTTCCTCGTTTTCCGTCTAAATTTTAGTTCTGATCAGTTCTGTTTGTCTCTCATCTTTTCAGCCGCGGCTCCCGGTAATCGGCTAACTTTAGTTATGCAGTTGATATTTTACGCGGGATAAATTGCCCCGAGTATCACCTCTCGATCGGCACCCGTCGCTTGCAGCATATTGCCGGTTTTCCCCTCAATCGTTTGTTTTGCCAGCCACGCGAAGGCAGCAGCCTCTACCCATTCAGCGGCAATACCCAGTTCTTCCGTGTTTTTAATCTCGGGCGGTTGTTCGCCCGGGTTCTCGATCGTCGAGGCGAGGGCAAGTTTGTTTAATCTCTCCATAAGCGCTGGATTGTGAGCTCCACCGCCGCAAATGTAAATCTGATTAACGGGTTTTGGTAGTGTGAGGACGGCATTCATGATCGATTGGCTGCTTAGCTCAAGTAAGGTCGCTTGAATATCCTCGGGTGGCAATTCGTCTTGTTCGAGATTTGATTGCAGCCAACTGAGGTTGAAGTCTTCCCTGCCGGTACTTTTCGGTAATGACTGCGAGAAATAAGGGTGCAAAAAAAGACGAGCCAACAGGGGCTCATTGACCCTGCCTGTACTTGCCCACTGGCCATCGTGGTCGTAGCGTAACTGTCGCTTTTCGTTGATCCACGCGTCGAGCAAGGTATTGCCGGGCCCGGTATCGTATCCCAAATAGTCTCCATTGCTGCCGAGAAAGGTGATGTTGGCCATGCCGCCGATGTTGATTATCGCTCTGTTGTCTTGGTCGGAGCCAAAAAATGCTCGGTGAAAAGCAGGTGCTAATGGCGCACCTTGACCGCCTGCGGCAACGTCGCGTCTTCGGAAGTCTGCGACGGTGGTAATTTGGGTCTCATAGGCAATGGTGTTGGGGTCGCCAATCTGCAGAGTAAAGGCGTGTCGGACAGCGGGTCGGTGACGAATAGTTTGGCCATGACTGCCAATGGCAACAATATCCGCCGGTGTTTTTCCGCTCTTTTTCAGTAAGTCGAGAACAGCGGATGAAAAAATTCGACCAAGGTGGCGGTCTGCTTCGCCCATGCGATCGATTTCATTGTTGCCGGGTTGACAAAGGTCTAACAAATTTAATCGCAGTGCAGCTGGAATGGCGTACTCCAGGCTGTCAATTAAGGTACATTGTTCACCGTCAATTTTGACAAGGGCGGCGTCAATACTATCCAGGCTGGTTCCCGACATCAGCCCGATATACAAACCGCTGTTATCGCCACGCTTCAAGAGGGGGGCAGTTAGAGTGATGAGCTATTACTCAGTTGCGATGCGCTAGCGAGATTTTGTCGGTTAACGTAGGCGGCAAGTTGTGTTTGAAATCCACTGATTTGACTAAAGAACCTTTCTTTATCGCCGGCGGCAATACTCTTAGCTTTGGGCAGCTTATTCAAGATAGTCCGTGGATTGCGGTGAACGCCGTTTACCAGGAATTCATAGTGCAGATGGGGTCCAGTCGCGTACCCCGTAGATCCTACCCATCCAATGATTTGCTGTTGCTTGATCTTTTGCCCGCGTTTCACTCCGCGTTTATGTAGATGGAGGTATTTAGTTTCGTATTGGGTGCCGTGACTGATAAAAACATAGTTACCGTTAGCTTTGCTGTAACCGGATTTACTGACACGTCCATCACCGGCGGCGTATACCGGTGTGCCTGTTGATGCTGCGTAGTCAATACCGCGGTGTGGTTTGTTTGTTTTGAAAATAGGGTGAAGGCGTTTCAAATTGAAGCTTGAGCTTATGCGGGTAAAATCCAGCGGGGCGCGAAGGAAGGCCTTGCGCATGCTAATGCCTTTATCATTAAAATATCCGACGCTGCCATCATCGTAGACATAGCGGTAAGCGGTGTAAACTTCGCCTCTGTTAGTAAACTGGGCGGCCAATATAGGGCCATTAGCCATTTTAGCGTCGTCCAGGTAATGCTCTTCGAATAGTAGGGTGAAACTGTCTCCCGCACGAACATCATAAACAAAATCGATAACGCCGCCGAAAATGTTAGCTAATTCCATAATGAGGTTTTGGGAAAGGCCTGATTTCTGAGCTGCTCGGAATAGTGATGAGCTAATAACCGCACTTTTATAGTTGCGTCTTATCTCAGGGTCCCGTTGGATGTGGACGGTATCGAATTTGTCGCCTTCACGTTTAAATAGGGTAGATTCCATTAGGTTGTGAATATGTTGAAGCGCTTGTAAATTTCCTTCTGTGTCTACCTGGAAAGCGAGTTTTTGGCCGGGCTGTAAACGAAGCAGGCTTTTTGAGTCTTTGCTCTTATTAACGACGTCGTAGACATCTCCCGCAGAAAGCGCTGCCCGTTGGAAAATCGTTGACAAGTTATCACCCTTTCGGATCACGACTTCCTTCCACGGATGTTCCGGTTCAGCTTGTGGGGCGGTAGCTGCGGTTTCAATACTGGTTAATTCGAGGTTGATGGGTTGACTTATTCTCTTGGCTTGAGCGATCTGACTCGGCATAACCAGCAGGAAAAAAAAGACTGTAATAATGATCGTTGTAGCAATGATTAAATGCTTGCGAGGAAACTCGGCCAGCAGTTGGCTTAGGTGAAGATCTTTTTTATTTTGAGTGTGTTGCATAATAAAGCTTATGTCGTTTATTAAAAATTAGATGTAGCGGTGTGTATTATAACAAAAAATTAGAAAATCAGTAGCTTTGAGCTCAGATCAATACCGTGCAGCTTGCAATTGCAAGCGATTGTTGTATCTTTCGCGATCTTCGTGGCGGATATTTCGGTATTTTTACAACGGTGTCAATCCGTGTTTGCCGCATTTTTTGGATAGTTTCTTTTTTCAAGGGTTCAAATATCATGTCAATAGATGGAAAAGCCTTGCTCGATGATTTGCGGGCAAGAGGGTTAATTGCACAATCGACAGCGGATGAAGAGTTGGTTCAACATCTCACCGGTACGTGTCGGACGCTGTATTGTGGTTTTGACCCTACTGCAGACAGTCTTCATATTGGCAGTCTTGTACCGTTATTAACCTTGCGACGATTTCAGCAAGCAGGTCACAAACCACTGGCATTGGTTGGGGGTGCAACAGGGCTGATAGGTGATCCATCCTTTAAAGCGGAAGAGCGTAAATTAAACACTCCGGATATCGTTGCGAATTGGGTTGATAAGCTTAGAGCTCAAGTCAGTGGTTTGATCAGCTTTTCATGCGGTGACAGTTCAGCTGAGGTCGTTAATAATCTCGACTGGATTGGAGGCATGGATGTGCTGAGTTTTCTGCGCGACATTGGAAAGCACTTTCCCGTTAACCAGATGATAAAGAAGGAGTCGGTTAAGCAGCGTATTGAGCGGGATGGGGATGGCATCTCGTTTACCGAGTTTACTTATATGATTTTGCAGTCATTGGACTTTGCCGAACTGTATAACGGTAAACAATGCACTCTGCAAATCGGCGGATCTGATCAATGGGGGAATATTACTGGTGGAGTCGAGCTAACCAGGCGTCGGTACGGAGCGCAGGTATTCGGCATCACTTTGCCTTTAGTAACAAAGTCAGACGGAACAAAATTTGGGAAAACTGAAAGTGGTACGATATGGCTGGATGCTGCTAAGACATCCCCCTATGCGTTCTACCAATTTTGGCTGAATTCTTCAGACGATGATACCTATATGTTTCTTCGGTACTTCACCTTCCTATCTATAGAGGAGATTTCTCGCATAGAGCAGGAAGATAAGGAGGCGGCGGGGCGCCCCAAGGGCCAATCAATTCTTGCCGAAGAAGTGACTCGCCTGGTTCATGGGGAAGAGGGATTGTCCGCGGCACAGCGAATAACCCAGTCTTTGTTTAGCGGCGACACTGCCGAACTCTCAGAGGCTGACTTCGATCAATTGAGTCTCGATGGCTTACCGTCCAGTCAGATTAGCGCCACTGAAATAGCTGATGGGTCATTAGTTCAGGTATTAACGGATGCTGGCCTTGCCGCTTCAGGTAAGCAGATAAAGGATGCCTTGGGTCGACAAGCGGTGCTTATAAACGGCATGCCGATGACGATTGAAGACAATATGAATGTTTCAAAGTGTTTTGATGTCGAGGCGTCGTTGTACGGAAAGTACTTTCTTACGAAAGTAGGGAAAAAGAAATATCACCTTTTCGAGCGAGTGTAGCTTTTAGGCCTCGTTTCCCTTGATCGCCTATGTGCCGTTTTTGAGGTGATGGGGTGGATGCGACGCTCAGATTAGCAACAGCGTTAATGTTTGAGCGATTGGTGTTTTGGCTGTCTCGGAAGAAACGACAACATCCTGCCTAGAATGTAGGCAGCTTTTGAGGTGATTGGTCGCCCTTTGAGCAATCGGAGTTCTTTTGGATTGTTTCTGTAAATACTCGTTGACAGTGAACGTTTTACCCCTATAATGCGCGCTCTCTTGTTGAGGGACACTTGATAAGAGAGAGCAAGAAAAGCAAGGCTGGCAAGAAAGAAGGTGTTTGAAAGACAGTAAGAAAAAGTTTTTCAGATAGTAGTTGCCAAACAGTTAGCGGCCTGTATAATACGCTTCCCTAATCGGGGGTAGGCAATAGCCTGCGCTAGATAAAATCAGCCGTCCGAGCGACGCTGAGTGATCTTTAACAATACAAATCAAGTAATTCGTGTGGGCGCTTACTGGCTGATAATGGACAAACTATTATCAGGAAGGTAAGTGGCTATAACGAACATGTAGAAATAGATGTAAGAGATAGAAACTTTAATTCCTGAGCCGAGATTTTAGGTTGTGAAGTGGGGTAACCACGTAACAGCCTCCTCTTGTAAAGTCGATTCGTTTCGGTGGCGCAGAGGTAAAAGATTAAACTGAAGAGTTTGATCATGGCTCAGATTGAACGCTGGCGGTAGGCTTAACACATGCAAGTCGAACGTGAAAGCTCTTCGGAGTGAGTAGAGTGGCGGACGGGTGAGTAACGCGTAGGAATCTACCTAGTAGTGGGGGACAACCTGGTGAAAACCAGGCTAATACCGCATACGCCCTACGGGGGAAAGCGGGGGATCTTCGGACCTCGTGCTATTAGATGAGCCTGCGTAAGATTAGCTAGTTGGTGGGGTAAAGGCCTACCAAGGCGACGATCTTTAGCTGGTCTGAGAGGATGATCAGCCACACTGGGACTGAGACACGGCCCAGACTCCTACGGGAGGCAGCAGTGGGGAATATTGCAC
>CAJVZD010000014.1 GCA_913019905.1 uncultured Cellvibrionales bacterium | reverse complement strand
CGCTGCCCTCTATGCCACTGTTACAGCATGCGATGACCAGGGCGAAAACGAACGCACTAATGGTTTTCCATCAACCATTCCTCAATGCGATCGTCGAGACGTTTCCAGCCGCCGACATATTGTTGGGGAAGCCCATGCCTGTTTCAGCAGCTGAAACATTTTATGACAAACTTAACCGTAGCTCTTTCGATGCGAGCGCTCAAATCCAGTGGTTAGTTGACACACCTGAACGTCTGCAACAATACCAAGATCTGGCTCACAGATTGGATATTAAAATGCGTATCAACTGTGAAATTGACGTTGGCTTACACCGTGGCGGATTGGGTGAACCATCGGAGCTGGATAAAGTGTTGGATATGATTCACGCGGATCCAGATCACATGATATTTTCAGGTCTTATGGGTTATGAGCCTCATTTAACAGGAATGAAAGCGGATCTAGCACATCCTGCGGTACAGGATGTGCTAAAAACGTATCGGAGCTTTGTTGATGTCGCGGAGTCAAGAGGGTTTGATACTAATACGCTTACTCTCAATGGAGGGGGTAGTCATACGCTCGGAATCTATCATGATGATGACTTGATGAATGATTTGTCGGCCGGTTCTGGTATCGTTAAGCCGATTGATTTTGATACCTATCATCTAAGTTCAAATGTTTCTGCCTTGTTTATAGCAACGCCGATACTGAAACGCTACGACGATCTCAAGCTGCCAGGTGACCCGGTAATCGCAAAACTCTTGCCTATGTGGAACCCCAATATGCAGAGAGTGTATTATATTTACGGGGGCTACTGGAAAGCGCAGATCGTTTCACCTGAAGGGGTAGCGGCCCCCATTTACCAAAGCACCAACCAAAGTCCCGTTGCCACGTCAAATTCTGTTGACTTACAGGTCGACGATTACATTTTCTTTCGACCGACTCAGAGCGAGCACGTTATGTTACAGTTCGGGGATATTTTGGTGATCAAAGACGATCGAATCATTGATGAATGGCCAGTATTTCACCAAACCGGCTGATGACTCGGTTGTGTTTTATGGCAAAGTTTATCTTTTCTTTTCGTTCTGTCGCCTTGCAATCTATATGAATTCATTCATTTGGGTGAAGACTGGGGGCTCAATATTTATGCAAATAGTCAGCTCAATAGTCACTCATCCAGTTGCTGTATAAACAACTATTTCGAAATAATTGAAAGTCTTACCTTGACTGTTGGTGCGAAGGAAGCCGTTTGGTCGGTACGAAGCCTTTCGAAAAAGGCAAACTTATCAATTCCAGCTATTATTGACTGATATACACAGAACTCTGTCGATCGGCGATAACTGGGAGCCCTTACCCGGGCATTTATGAATTCCATCGTCGTTTTAATCAACATGGGTTGAGTGAATTCGGTTCTCGCTGGAATTTATCGTCCATAGAATAATTATTAGATTAAAGAAGTTTTCAAAAATTCGCCTTTTTGTATTCATCGAACGCGAGGATATCAAGTGATGAATGGTTCATATGTTAACGTCCTACGTATTTTGGTACTTGCCGTTTTGTCATTCTCTTTGCCATTGTCCGCTCAGGAAAACGCTTGCAACAGTCGATCCTACAGTGAAGCTGAAGATACGGTGATGCAGGCGTATATCGCTTATTATGGTCGGCCTGCTGACCCGGCCGGTCTTGAATTCTGGGCAGGATTACTAGAATCTCAAGGCGGGTCACTCAATTCGATTATTGCTGCATTTGGTGCCTCTGAAGAATTTGATTCACGTTTTGGAGACCTTAGTAATACGGAGCTGGTGAGCAATATATTTCAACAGCTATTTGGTCGTGAGCCAGACCCGGCTGGTCTTGACTTTTACTCTAACGTTTTATCTAGTGGGGAACGAACGCTGCAATCAATTGCTTTGGACGTGTTGTTTGGAGCCCAAAATAACGACCTTGGCATCGTAGACAATCGTCTTGATCTTTCCCGCTATTATGTCGACGGTGTGGATCAGAACAGTTTACGGTTGCTCGGCGCGAGCCAATTAGCAGCGTTCAACGCTTCGGTTTCCGATGACTCTGATACGCTTCAAAAAGCGTGTGTCGCCATGCTTTCTCCAGATCTCGGTAACCTGGAGTTTATTTCGATAACTGCGGGTGGAAAAAACACCTCCATCGTTGCCGATAAATCGGGAAAAACGCGTGTCTCGGTGACCACTCTTAACGAAGGTGTTGACTCACCGTCAGTAGAGGTTGTGGAAAGTAGTGCGTCGAGTTTTACAGCGGCTATTTTAGTGGATGAGGATGGGCGCCCTACGCGGGTTGATCTTGACAGTGGTTACGTGTTGTTCAGTGAGTTCACCGAGGAGTCGGTGTTACTGACCTTTTTTACTGACACCGATCAAGAAATTGTCGCGCTCGAGCTCCATCTTGATACCTCTGACATACTAACGCTCGTAGACCGCTTTGAGGCCATTGTTGCCGGAACGGCGGCGCGCTTAAGGCGTAACGTCGGCGACGACAGCGCGGTGGAGTCGTCTCTAGGCAGGGCTATTAGCTTTGGTTCAGCCCTGTCGAATATTACTGGCTGCGTAGTCAACGCGGCGCTCGGAGAACGAGAATTACTGGGCGGGCTTATAGGTGGGCAGGAAGAGTTTCGCGACGAAATTCAGGTTTGGTCGCAGGAAAGCTGTCTGTCACCGATTGCGGCCACAGCCTCCTTACTGAGTCAAACGGCAAGGGAAAATCTCAATGTTCGCGAGATCCAGGCGGAAGCTTGTGACAGTGGCAGCTGTTACGTGGCGATCGCTGAGCCAACAAGTTCTGTGGTTGCAGAAGCTGGCGACGAAGTGGTGTTTTACGGATTCGGAAAAGAAAGTGGTGTCGTATTGTGGGAATTTGGAGATGGCTCGAGTAGCTCGCTAGATTGGGTTGACCATGTCTATCTTGAGCCCGGAGACTACACCGCAACATTGACGGTCACCTATGGAGGTGACCGGCAGATATCTGATAGTGTCTCAGTGAGCATTACAGCGGAGGAGGTTAACACCGCCATTATCAGCGACTCCTCGCTAATGAGTTGTATTAGCTCGCTCGATATTCGCTACACCTTCGAACTCACGGAGCTCGACTGCAGTGATCGAGGTATTACGTCATTGAGCGGGATCGAACAATTTACGAAGCTGTCCGTTGTCCGACTTGACGACAACAACATCGCCGATTTTTCTCCATTGCAAGATTTAGCTCAACTACGTGGGCTTTATATTGAGCGTAATGAGCTGGCTAGTTTAAGCACGCTTATCAATATCGAAGGTTTGGCCGTACTTCACGTTGGATTCAATGCCATTTCGGATCTTGCGCCGATCATCGGGATGAAAAACCTGTTCGTATTGGATATGCCTGGAAATAATATTGTTGATTTAGCGCCAATTGCCGAGTTGACAAACATGGCTTTTATCACCGCCGATGACAACAGTATTAGTGACTTATCGCCGTTAGTAGGGCTACGTAACATAAAACAAATCTATATGAGCAATAATCTGATAAAGGACCTGACGCCGCTCAGCCGATTAACGAAATTGTCTGATGTGAGTCTGAGTCGTAATGCCATCACAACACTATCTCCTTTAAGTAAACTAAATCGTATTTTGTATCTCGATCTGAGGCTCAATGAATTCACAGACCTTGCTGCCCTCAGCGGTATGAGTACTTTGTTATCGCTCAACCTACAGGGGAACCCAATAGTTGATATTGCGCCTCTGGCGAATTTACTAACAATGACCCAGCTTTATGTCGGAAGAACATCACTGTCGGAGGGCGTTGCCGATATTAGCGCTCTGGCGAAACTGGTAAATCTTACAACGCTTGTGCTATCGGAAAATTCGATCAGTGATCTCAGTCCTCTTACAGCGCTTACCAATCTCGTTGAATTAGATTTATGGGACAATCAGGTCAGCGATCTTTCGCCAGTAGCTGGGCTACGCGAATTAGAGTCGCTGAATGTCGCTGGAAACAACGTCAGTAATCTCTCAGCCTTGTCGGCATTAGACAGTCTTGAGGTATTGGTAATATATCAAAATAGTATTGGCGATTTATCGCCCTTAAGTGAACTTGATCAACTCACGGCCATATCAGCGCAAAATAATGTGATTTTCGATTTGAGTCCCCTCGACAATCTTCCTGCGCTCGTTTCGCTTAATTTTGGTGATAACATTGTTTCGGATCTGAGTCCTCTTGCCTCTGCAAACCAGCTTGTTAAGCTTATTCTGTGGAACAATGCCATAGACAATATCGAGGCCTTGGCGGGATTAACTTCACTTCAGGAATTAGATCTATCGGGCAATTCGATTACCGATTTGGTCCCACTTGAGGGGCTTGATGATCTCAGCGATCTCAATCTCAGTGGTAATCCTCTACCGGATATCCTCGCCCTTTCCGGCCTTGATAAAATCGAAGAATTGAGTATCGCCTATATTGATACAATTACAGATATCAGCCCATTACTTTCGCTAGATTCATTGACGTTCATAGATTTGTCTGGCCTAGAGAACGTGACTTGTAGTTCGATCGAAACACTTAAGGAGCAGCTCTCCGGTGCTTCGATTAGCGAGCCGGAGACCTGTGTGCAGTAAAAACATCGTTTGTTTTTTGGATTATCAGTTTCAAGAGAAGTAAT
Source organism: uncultured Cellvibrionales bacterium (assembly GCA_913019905.1). Taxonomy (GTDB): domain Bacteria; phylum Pseudomonadota; class Gammaproteobacteria; order Pseudomonadales; family Dasaniaceae; genus Oceanicoccus. Next base: position 113,093 of record CAJVZD010000014.1, on the reverse strand, counting down.
TTCTTCTTCATACTCAGATCAACTCGACTCATATCGGAAAATGAGTAAGTTAAAGCACGTTGATAACGTGGCAGAGAACTAATTTGATTTTCAGGGTTACGCAATGTAAAACAGCGCAATAATTGGGTGTCTCCTAAGTTCTTGCAATTTCTGCCGAATAAGATAAATCTTCCGGTTCTTGATTTTTACGAGTAAGAAAATTATGGGTAGACAAATATAAACAGGGCACCAAAAATAACGTTACAGTCGTCGCGAACAGTACGCCGAACGATAACGATATAACCATAGGTATTAAGAATCTTGCCTGCATACTGGTTTCAAAAAGAATGGGGCCGAGACCGATGAAAGTCGTAACGGACGTAAGAACAATGGCTCTAAAGCGATCTCTTCCTGCTTGCAGTACCGCATCGTAAGTATCAACGCCAGCGTCGCGAAGCTGGCTGATTCTGTCCAAAAGAACAAGATTATCATTCACAACGACTCCCGCACAGGCTACAAATCCCAGCATAGACATGACGCTAATTTCCCGGCTCATTATCACATGTCCAATAATGGTACCCATAAAACCGAACGGAATAGCGGTTAAGATAATCAGGGGTTGCCAGTACGATCGAAAAGCGACGGCCATTAAGCCAAAAATTATCACAAGAGCAAAGGAAAAGTTTTTAACGAGTGACGTCATAAATTCATTCTGCAGTTTTAAATCGCCGTCAACCGCCAGACTAAAACCGGGATATATTTTTTTCCAGGTGGCTACGTTTTTGTCTAGTAAATCGAGAACAATTTCGTTTGCGTTATACTCCTCTTGCAAATCAGCAGTAATGACTATTGACCGTTTACGGTCGAGCCGTCTAATGGTGGAGTATCCTGGCATATAGATAATGTCAGCTACCGTCCGCAGAGGAACTTCCAAACCATTGTCTGCTCGAACGCGCATTTGGTCGAGCTGATCGATATTGTCTCGTTCATTTTTCGGGAAACGTAACATTACTTTGACGTCTTCTTTACCACGTGGAATACGTTGAACTTCTTCACCATAGAAACCTTGCCGAACTTGCTGAGCAATGGTTCGTAAACTAAAGCCGAGTGCCAGTGCGTTTTCTTTTAGCGCCAACTCAATTTCGTCTCTCGGTGATTGCAAGTTGTCTTTAATATCGAAGGTTCCCGGGTAGGCTGAAATAGCCGATTTCACCGCAGCGACAGCTTGTTCCTGTTGTTCAACATTGTCTGAATTGACGCTTACCCGTAAGCGAATGGCTGCATTTTTCGTATTGATTGTATAGTTTATTCGAATGTCTTCTGCTTCTGGAATATCGCCAATAAGTTGCCGCCATCGCGCAACGAGAGAGCTGGTTGCTACCCGTCGACTTTCGGGCGGCTTTAATGCCAAAGAATACGCAACAGTATTATCATAAGCCCAGCTGCGGACGTCTCCAATGAAGTCGCTGGAACCTGAATTTTCCGCTATCAATGCGGGATCGGTCCGCAGCTCCGCGGAGGCCCGTTTTATACGATCTAAGACTGCGCTTGTTTCTGAGAAGGGTACGCCTTCGCCTAGCGTTATATGGGCTTCGACAAGGTCCGATTGAATAACCGGCATAAAGCTGATGCGAATCCAGCCGCCGACAAACACAGTAACGGAAATGGAAAAGGCAACAATAAAAAAGCTCAATGTCGCCGCTCTATTGCGTAGGGCTTTTCTCAATAGAGGTTGGTAGTAGTGAGTCGCGATTGTCTGCAGACTTTTGGACAGTTTATTTCTCACGTTTTCCAAGAAGATGAATGCTTTTACCGTTGACTTTTTTTGCGCTTTTATGTGTGCGAGATGACCGGGTAAAATCAATAGCGATTCGAGTAAAGAAAATGCTAAACACAGTATCACGATGATGGCGATAGGAGCAGCCATCGTTCCTATTTGGCCCGGTACAAACAATAGCGGCGCAAAAAACACCATTGTACTGACTACCGCAAAGACGACGGGCTTGCTGACTTGTTTGGCGCCGAGAGAGGCGGCTTCCAACCCGGCGTATCCTTGTTCTTGATAAGAGTAGATACTTTCCCCGACGATAATTGCGTCGTCGACAACAATGCCTAATACCAGTAAGAACCCAAACAGCGTCAGCATATTGATGCTGACGTCTGTGTAGGGCATTAGCCAAATTGCACCGCAAAAAGATAAGAAAATCCCGACGCATACCCAGGCAGCGAGCACAGGCCTCAGAAACAGCATGAGTACAATAAAGACTAACACGAGGCCACTGCTGGCATTTTTCAAGAGCAGGTTCATTCTGTCTTTGAACATTTCCGTTGAGTCATCCCACAGCTTTACGCTGATACCGGCGGGTAATGTTCCTTCCAAATCGGCCAGATACTCAAATACCTGCTCACGGGCCTTAAGTACATTGGGATTGTCGGTGATGAATAATTGAATATATACAGCAGGTTTACCGTTAAGCAGCGAGATAAAACTTTGGTCGACAAAACCGTCGGTAATTGTTGCGATTTCCCCCAGTAATAACTTGCCTCCATCGGGATTGGTGTCGACAACTATATTGGCGAAGTCGTCGCTAGTGTAAGCCTGACCGCGGGTTTGTAATTGAACATCGCCACTGGATGATTTGATTGTGCCGGCTGGCAAGTTTAACGAAGAGCTGCGAATAGCCTTGGCCACCTTTTGAAAGCTAATGTTATATTGGCGTAATGTTTTTTCAGAAACTTCAACGGCCACTTCGTCGGCTCGAGTCGCCTGCAGTTCCGCAATGGAAACGTTGGGTAACTGTGCCAGTTCTTTACGTAGTTGTTCTGCGGTTTGTTTGAGTGCGGATTCTTCGACCTCTCCGATCACACCAATATTCATTATTCGACGTTGCCACTGTAACTCCCGTACTTGAACCCGCTCAATATCGGCTGGAAAAGTATCGATCATCGCTACCCGATTTTCTGCATTATTGAGCAGCTTCTGGATATCGTAGTCTAGCGTCGCTTCAATCCTGACTTCCCCGTACCCATGTCTGGCAGTTGATGATATTTCTTTTATCCCATCGAGGTTGCCTATCGCCTCTTCGATTCGAATGATTATCTGTTCTTCGATTTCCTTAGGGCCCGCGCCAGGATAGGTCGCAGTGATTTCGATTAAACCCGTGTCGACAGCGGGTACTGTTTCCTTGTCAATTTTGGATAATGCAAAAGCACTGCCCAGTAGAATCATCATCATTAACAAATTGACGGCGACTGAATTGTTAATAAACCATTCGATGATTCTATTCACGTGGTGATCCTGAGGAAGTTGATGCTCTACTGACTAAATTACCTATTAGTCAGTAGAGGCGGTTCTTAACGAGGTGTTCTCGATATGTGTTTGCAATGGCACGGGTTTTACCTTCATCCCGGAGCTAAGAAAATTTTGTCCACCGACTATGATCGCTTCTCCGACCTGGATGTCGCCTTTGATCCAGGCTTTCTCTTTGTCTGTCGATAGAACTTGTACATGTTTCAATAGCACTCGCTCCTGTTCGTCGACGCTGTAAATACGATTGTTTTTGAATAGAGCGCGTCTCGGGACTTCTACAACGTCTGCAATTGTTCGACCACTGATTTGCGCATCGACGAAAAGGCCGACGACCAGCGGCACTTGTGCAACGTCGGGATGTACTAAAAATGGTTCGACAATTTCTACGATTGCGTAATAGAGGCGCGTATTGGTGTCGATACTCGCGTCAGTACGAACAACACGACCTTGCCATTCGTATACCTCGCCACCGATCGTTCCGCTAATAGTAACTTGTGGCAGATGAGTCGATAGTGGGTCATTGTCGCCTTGAGGTAGATTAATAAGTCCCGATTGTCTATCCGTTAGCGGCAGGCGGATTTCGGCACGCGATGTATCATAGACTTTGGCTACACGAGTTCCCGGAGTCACATATTGCCCCAGATCAACCGACTTACTACGTACCCGCCCCGCAAAAGGCACAGAAATTCTAGTGCGTTCCAAATCTAACAGCGCTCTGTCTCGATCAGCTTGAGCTGCAGCCAGATTCGCTTTGGCAGAATTTAGTTGGGGTTTTCGTAGAAACAAATCGTTCGCTTCATGGTTACCTAAATCCCGCCATTGTTTTTTGGCCTGGCGACCGCGTCCTTTCTCTGTTGCTAACAATTGTTCTGAGTCGGCGACTTTTGCCTTTGCTTTTATAAGAACTAATTCGTAGTCTCTGGGATCTATTTCGAGTAGTTGTTCTCCCGCGGAAAAAAAGCTCCCGGCAACAAATTTATCGGCAACTCTACGTATCTTTCCGCCGACCTGGGCGACGATATCTATTTCTCTTCGCGGCGTCACAGTGCCCTGGGATTTCACCGATAAGCTCGCGTTGTCGGGTTTGGCAAAGACAACCGAGACCCGAGAAATCGGGGCCGTTTTTGGTGGTGCGGTTTGTGGTGTCGGTTTTAATACTGCTAGCGCGACGACCACTGCGGTTCCAACAAATAGTATTGCAGTGGTCGGTAGAACCCGACGCCAGAATTTGTTGGATGATGGTGGGTTGTTTTCTATCACAATGACATGATTCTCACAATTAACGTAATACCGATTAATGCCAAAAGACATTGAAGTAATATCTTGCTGATAGTAGTCGCGAGCACAGAGTTAGGCGGTAGCTTGCTTGAGTGGGGCCTGATAGTACCATGGCATCTCTCCGCACATCGAAAGGTAAGCGAGTGTGATGCCGGAAACTGGTAACTCTTTGATATAAATCATGTCAGGTGTTTTTTTGCAGGCCTTAAACTGTGGCTCGGATTGTTTTGTTATTACAAGAACAGAACCCATTTGGAATAGGTAAAAAATTGCACAAATAGTTTAGGTTTTTTTCGGTACATCAGTCAGTGGCGGTCGTTGGCAGTATGACATGATGGATCGTGAGGCTTCGAGAGTCGTTACAGCGGCAGCTTTCTTTAAGCTGTCAATCTTATTTCATAATGGGTTCTTTTATGTTTCGAATTAAATTGGGTGACAAATCTTATTTGGTGGAAGAGGGAGAGTCTGTACTTGAAACGTTGTTAAGAAACGGTATTAAGGCGCCGCATACGTGTAAAATGGCGGTCTGTAAACGATGTATTTCACGAGTGGTATCTGGAGACGTTCCCCGGCGAGCGCAACTATCACTGACACCGAAGCAGATATACAATAAACGATTTTTACCCTGTGTATGTTACCCGGAAAGTGATTTGGACATCGAGATACATACAACTCCGAGCCACCCTGGCGATGCGGATCACCGTTATTAGTCGGTGTGGTTATGTCGCCATCGACCGTTCTCAATAGGGCCGCTGTCATCAACGGGCTTCTTACCGGTGATAAACGCTAAATGCTGAAAAGTACTCTCACGCTCGACGATTGCGGCCTGTTGTTGATTTTTTAGCCTTGCAGCGCTCGACGAAATCACCCGTGCAGGGAAGGGAACGATAAACTCTAGCCTATTCTTTTAAGCTGGCATTGGCGCGCAGGGTTAGCCATAATCATGTTTTCGAGACTAGCTCTCATGTTCTTTTAGTCAGTGATTGAGCTATAGGTGATCTAGAGTCAGTAAGGTATGTTAGAGACGGAACAATAATATGGCATTAACTCGCAGACGATTTAGTCGGGCTATTGGCGTGGCAGGCACTGCCCTGGCAGCGGATAGCATAAAACTGAATGCTTCAATGACGAAAAAGGATAAGCGCCCTAATTTACTTATCATAATGACGGACCAACAACGTTATGATGCCTTGAGTATTGCCGGAAATAAAGTGCTCACGACTCCTCACATGGATAGTATTGGTAAGGCCGGGGCTTATTTCAGCCGAGCGCTTTGCCATAGCCCTGTTTGCGCTCCTGCTCGCGCCGCGTTGTTAACAGGACACAATATAGAACACACCGGAATTCGGACCAACTCGGCGGTTTTCTTGCCGGAATCAGAGGGCCTGTGCCGGCAGTTGACGTTTGATGAAATACTGGCGAAGAACGGTTATTACAGTGAATATCACGGCAAATATCACTCGCCGATTCATCGAGCCGGAGGGTACCAGCGTTTTGAGTACACGCAGGGAAACGGCCGCTTTATGATGAAATCCGAAAACGATTTTCGGCGGGTTTTCATTCCATCCAAAGTAAAAAAAAACGCGCCGGTTATGGGGCAGCAAATCGACAATTACTACGGTTTGCCCTACACGATGGATCCTGTCGACAGCCGGTACGGGTTGCCGCCAACCAATAAAATCCCAGGTAAGAACGGAACTTCAGACAATGTTCTACAACCCGATAATCACGGTCGCCTGGACATCCCCCTCGATGCTACAGTGACAGCCTATCAGGCTCAGAATACGATTGACGCAATAAAACGAGCGAGTGCTCAAAGTCAGCCCTTTAACATTACCTGTTCGCTACACTATCCGCATGCTCCATTGGTTGTTCCCGACCCCTACTACTCTATGTACCCAGCGGAAGAGATGGTGGCACCTGAAAGTATTCACGACAATATGGAAAATTCGCCGTATCGAAATGCCAACTGGCGGTCACGGCGAACACAGTTTCAGGATCCCCAGTTGATTAAATATATGATATCCAATTATTACGGTCTCGTTAAGGAATGCGACGACTGGATCGGTAAAATACTGGGTACTTTGCAGAACTTGGGACTGGAGGAGAATACCTTAGTCATTTTTACGAGCGATCACGGGGAGATGCTGGGTTCACATGGTATGCGAGAAAAAAATGTCTTCTTTGAGGAGTCGGTCAGGGTACCTTTAATGCTGCGTATGCCCGGGAAAATCGCCGCGGGTACGGTCGCCGATGTACCGGTAGATCACTTGGATTTATTCTCCACTATTCTCGATTACATGGGAATAGACGAATCGCCATCCGACGGCAGTAGCCTGCGCCCCATTATTGAAGGCGTAGTTCCAGCGGGTGAAAAATATGCTGTTTCTGAATGGAATTATGATCTCGCTGGTAACAATATAAACATCCCCAATTTCTGTCTACGTACAAAAAACTGGAAGTTGATGATGAGTCGCGGTGAGAAAACGATCGATTGTCTCTTTGATCTCGACAATGATCCCCATGAAATGAATAATCTAATCGGCAAAAATAAGGACAAGGACCGTTATGCTGATCAGGCGAATCACATGAAGTCCCTGTTGATACACTATATGGCTAAGGTGAATCATCCTCACATTGCCGCCATTTCGAAAAAGGTGCTGGCTGAGGAAAAGCCCTTCTGGAGTATCCCCTTTTTTAGTTAGCATTCGATACCGCTAGAAGCGGCTCATCATAGCCCCCATAGCCCCCGCCTAGTTTTCGTCCTATAATTGCGCGCGGCGGGAATTCTTTACCGTGTTAATGATCGTACAGCTTAGTTCTGTGCTGACGGGATATGCCTAACCGTGATTGATTGTTCAACCCTAGAACGCCAGCGGGCACCGGAACAAGATTGTTGAATGGCGAGATACCACGGACAACGGATAGAATGGGGTCGAGGTGTTGGGCCGGGCGCGAAACAAAATCAACACTATTGATTTGAATTTTTGGAACCAATATATTGCCTGTTAATGATCCAATGAATAGCTATAAGATGGCGTTAGAAAGTGGGAAAAAACTAAGCAATCAGAAACCGGTTTGCTTGAATTTATTCGCTTTCGCCATCATTCCTTTTTACTGCCGAATGAGTTTGTACAGCTTCGGTTTGATCGACGATTTCAGCGTGTTGTGTTGGGGCCTATTGGCCGACTTTTTTTGGTCGAGTGCGTTGACCTTTGTCATCATCGCTACAGGACGTGGACGCTTATTTATTATGGCGTTGATATACCCTGTCTGGGCACTTATTCATGTTGTCGATCTTGAGAGCCTACTGGCTATTCAGCAAATGTCGCATCATAGCAACGTCATATATTTACTCAATGGCGACTTTGTTAGCAACTCACTGGGTGCCGTATCAAAATCTAAGGTTTTGCTGAATGTTGCGGTATTTGGCGCTTCGCTCTTGGCTTTGTTACTCGGATATCGTCAACAAAAAGGATTAGGTATAGGACGGACCATTGTCACAACGTCGATTTTATCGATAGCCGCGTATTTGTTATTTGCATACACTCCCAGTCCGGAGGAGCGTTGGCAGGTGAGAAACTTTTTTGCCCATCATCTTGATGAAATGGCAGCAGATGCCATCAGTCTCCAGCAAACGACATCAATCGTTTCTGACCCTAGTCATCGGATATTCATTGAAGATTTAACTCCGGCTCGTCCGAGCATGGGCACAGCGAAGAATGTGCTGGTGATTGTGCTAGAGGGGCTATCAGGAGCGTACGTCAAATCCGTTACTGACTATTTTTCCTATGTACCGTCGCTCACAATGCCGGGTTTAAGTGAAATTGCAGATGACGCTTTATTGGTGCCCAATTTTGTTAGCCACCGAAACCAGACCAATCGTGGACTTTATTCATTGTTGTGCAGTGACTACCCCAAACTGCTCAATACCATACCAAAACCGCTGGAGATCCTGTCCAATAATAAAGCGGCCGATAGTTGCCTGCCGAGAATTTTACGTAACAATGGTTACTCCACGCATTACTTTCAAGCGGCGGGACTACAGTTTATGAGCAAGGGTACGGTGATGCCCTTTATCGGTTTCGATGACGTGCGCGGCAAAGCCTCTTTTTCTTTACCCTCTGGTTACTATTTTAATTGGGGTCCCGATGACAATTTATTTTTTGAGCAAAGCTTGGCGTGGATTGAAGAGCTGCAAAGAAATGATAAACCTTGGTTTGCAACGCTGTTGACAGTAGGCACACATCACCCTTATGCCATTAAAGGCTACGTGGCAGATGTGAATACTAAACCTTTAGAGCCCAGGGATGTCGCCGTTCTGGTCGCCGACAAAGCTGTTTATCGACTTATTCAAGAGTTAAAAAATGCGGGTGTCGATGATGACACGTTGATTATTATCACCTCGGATGAAAGCCACGGCGTGCCCGATCAGCGTTTCGGTAGCAATTGGGGACTTATGATGGCACTGGCTCCAGATATTGATCACGGCGTCGCCGATGACGTTTTTGGCACGGTCGACTTGGGCTTGTCGGTGTTGGATTATCTAAACATTCACGAACAGCGTCCGCCATTGACCGGACGAAGTTTTTTTCGTGATTATCAAGAAGAGCGTCCCATGTTGCTTGCTCACGGCTCAAATTTATCGCTATCTGAGAAGAAAGGTTACATTACTCAATGTCCAATGCATGCGAGAAGCTTTTTAGAGCAGTTAGTCTCACCGGATAAATGCGCAAACTTACGCGCCACTAATCAACAACTATTTTCTGCAAGCTATGCTGATGCGACAGAATCTACCATTAGCAAAGACGATATTTATTATCTACAACAGCTAGCCGATGCAAGATTGCAAACCGGGGCAGATAAACAACATTTGGTCCTAAGTCAAAATACCGAAATATTGGTAAAGAATAATCGATCGAGTGACTTATTGGCTGGCCAATTCTTGAGCCTTCCCCATAACGCAAAGATCACCTTACGTTTGGATTTATCCTATGAAGGCACTGCCGGCTCATTGTTAGAAATGAAAATGAGCAGCAACGATTTGAAAAGAGCTGAATCGGGCACTAGCTTTATGGAGCCTATTACGCTGCCTACTCTGTTCAGTGGAGAACGACTGACACTGAGCGTAAGTTTTGCAACACTCGCAGCATTCAGCAACGGAGAAACTTTATTGAGAGGCATTGCCCGGCAGGGTGACGGCGTAGTATCTGTGCATAGTTATACGATCAACATCGATCCCCCGGACGGGAGCTATAGCCCTGGACTACATCTCAATAGAGCCGTTATCTCAAATAGCTCACCCTATTCAAAAAGACAAGATAGGCAATCTGATGCCAACCATTCAACGGTTCATGATGACGACGATTTTTCATCGTTACCGCATGGTGCGACCCGATTGCGCTTGAGCGCATCGCAGTCAGATAATCACTATGTTCTTTCGCGGGCCGAAAATTTAGACCGAGGGGAACATTTGTCATTTAATGACAGCAGTAATTTAGCGAGCCACGGTGCCCATGGTTTTTGGCCAGCAGAACAATGGGGCAGTTGGAGCAAAAGCAACGCCGGTGTGAATGTTGTCCTTACTGAAATCGGTAAGTCTTCAATCTTAAAGGTCGTCACTCGTGCTATGCCACCATCAGGGCGCCGGACCATGCCTACCAAAGTGTTTATCAACGATGTCGAAGTAGCGCAATGGAATGTTAGTCGTCGCAGGCGGGAATACAGTGTGGCTATACCCGCTGGTTTCAATCTGGGTGCCATCACAGCCATCCGCTTTGAACTACAGGAACCTCTAGCGTCGCCGCACATGCTAGATCCAGACAGCAAAGATAATCGACAATTGGGTCTCGCCTTAGAAAGTCTGGTGTTTCTGCCGAAGAAAAGCTCGTGATATCCGGATGTAAGATTTTCCGTTAATTGAAAGACGTTGTTGCTCTGCCCAGGCGCTTTCTTGTTGTTCGCTAATTGGCGATGGTGTGTTGATGGTGATCGTTTTATAGCTACGAGGACTGTGAAATGAAAGATAAACGAATCGAAACGGATAGTTTTGGCCCTCTCGCTGTTCCTGGAAATAAATACTGGGGCGCACAAACGCAACGTTCTATTGGCAACTTCAATATTGGCGGAGAAACAATGCCTCAGCCACTGATTCGAGCATTGGGTATTGTAAAGCGATCAGCCGCACTCACCAATATGGCCTTAGGACAATTGGACAAGCGGATTGGAAACGCTATTGTGCGTGCCGCAGACGAGGTTATCGATGGCACGCTGATAGACCATTTTCCGTTAGTGGTCTGGCAAACGGGTTCCGGCACCCAGTCGAATATGAATGCCAACGAAGTTATTTCAAATAGAGCGATCGAATTACTCGGCGGAGAAATGGGGTCCAAAATTCCGGTTCATCCTAACGATCATTGTAATTGTTCCCAGTCATCAAACGATGTTTTTCCAACCGCAATGCATATCGCTGCAGGAGAGGAAGCTATTCGCTCTGTTATTCCTGCGTTAAAACGTTTGCGCGACGCCTTGCAAACTAAGTCGGAAGCGTGGGCTGGAATTATAAAAATAGGTCGAACCCATCTGCAAGATGCAACTCCCTTAACGCTCGGACAAGAGTTTTCAGGATATGTGGCGCAGATATGCTTTGGAATAGTCCGATTGGAGGAGGCATTGGTTCGGATTTATAATCTGGCTCAAGGTGGGACGGCAGTGGGTACCGGGCTTAATACAAAAAAGGGCTTTGCAGAAACGTTTGCTTCTGAAGTGGAAAAAATAACAGAAATACCCTTTGTCTCGGCGAAAAATAAATTTGAAGCGATTGCCGCCCACGACGCCATCGTGGAAATGTCAGGAGTTATGAATACTATTGCTACGAGTCTGTTTAAAATAGCATCCGATATTCGACTGTTAGGATCGGGTCCCCGGTCTGGGCTAGGAGAGCTTAGCTTACCAGAAAATGAACCCGGTTCGTCCATAATGCCAGGTAAAGTTAATCCGACGCAATGTGAAGCGTTAACGATGGTCTGTGTACAAATAATGGGCAACCATACGACCGTTACCTTTGCGGGGAGTCAGGGGCATATGGAGTTGAACGTATTCAAACCTGTGATGATTTTCAATTTGTTGCAATCTATGCGTCTAATGTCCGACGCTGTTGTGAGTTTTACTGAAAATTGCGTAGAAGGTATCGAGGCTAATGAAGACCGGATTTCCGAGCTAATGGAGCGTTCGTTAATGTTAGTTACAGCGCTTGTTCCGAAAATTGGTTATGACAACGCGACCACCATTGCGAAAACGGCGCATAAAAATGGCACAACACTGCGTGAAGAGGCTGTTAATTTGGGGTTTGTTTCGAATTCGGAATTTGATGCGTTGATGCGTCCTCAAGATATGATTGGTCCCGATTGACTGGTCCTGACGGATTGTGCATCCTCAGTTCAGTATGGGATCGTTAGGCTCTGTAACTCTCACTATCAGAATCGTTCCCAAAGGATCCAGCAGCCTTTAACAGTTGAGGGTTACGACCGAAGGCTTCAGATAGAGTACTCATCGTGACTACACAAATGTCGGCACCCTGGTGTGCTAGTCAATTAGTAGATCGATAAGAGCAGTGACTTCGACAAGTAAGGAAGACAATACCGAACCTGTATCTACACTACCCAGTAAGGCCACCACGGCATTAATATCGTCGGCATCATATTGAGCTGCAGAGGTGTTAATTGCTTCAGTAAAAGCGTTCGCTACAGCCAATTTATTGCTATAGATAATACTGTCGTCGGTATCGGCCTGGATCCCGTTCGCGATTTCCAGTGCAATACTTGCCAAGGTATAGTCACCGCTATCCAATCGACCCGTATAGAAAGTTAAGCCATCTGGATCAGCGCTTCGACCGAACAACTGCTGATAGATGTTGTCCACAAGTTCGGAGCTCTCCAGGGAAGAAAATCGATCGCTATATTCGTCGGAATTACCGAAAGATTCTATAATACTCGATAAATCACCGCCGTCTACAGCGAGCTTTTCGGCCCAATAGCTAATGCCGGCCGGATCTCCCGCGCGCCCGTAATAGGCGATATACATTTTTTGCACATCATCAACAAAGGACGTCAAAGTGTTGCTCACGGGAGTTTTAGGGTGACTGTATAACCAGTCGATAACACTGCGGTTGAAGTTGCCGGTAAACTGAGGTACATGGCTGCCCCCTTGAATGGCCCATAGTTCAATCGTTCCCTCGTTGTTGTACTGGGTAACAATGGTTTCGTTGCCTGGAATTGATGCGACAAGATCGAGCTTTTCTTGCAGTTCAGTTTGATCCAGAGTCGTACCATTATGATCAATCCAGTTCGTAAGGGTCCCGCTTGCACTCGGATAGTCATTGCCGAGAATAGACCCGCCTTCAAAGCTAATCGTATCATCTGCAGTACCGTGAATCTGCAAAATACTTACGGGCCGATCGGGTGTGGTGCGGATCATCTCGAGGAGCGACGCACCCGCTAAACTCGCGATAGCGGCAATGGTATCGGGGTGGTCATAGGCCATCCGGTGTGACATAAAACCGCCATTCGAGTGTCCAATGAGGAAAATACGGTTTTCGTCAATGTTGAAATTTGATTGCATTTCGATAATAAGGTCACCGAGATAAGCTGAATCATCGACGGAGCTGCTGTAAAAATTGCAGCAGGCGGCCGTGGCGTTCCAAAACCGATTTTCGTCGCCAAATTCCTCAACTGTTCCGTCGGGCGTCAATAACAGAAAATTGTATTCGTCAGCCAACTCACTAAACTTCATATAACTGTCTTGTGCCGCACCATTAGACGTATAACCGTGCAGTAAAATAACAAGCGGCGTTTTTGTCGATGCAGAGTATCCTGAAGGGACGACAAGTTGCTCGTCTGCCCGCCCGATATTGACCGTTTCAGCAACACTTGGGAGCGCGATAAACGCGAACCCAACGAATCTTAAAAATAGTGCGATGGTCGAATTCGAAAGAATATTCATGTTAATCAACTGTGAAGTTATATTGTAATTGACGGAGAATACTACAGAAAGTGAAAAGCTAAAGCGAATGATTTTCGAAGAACGCGGCCGAACTGCAGGGTTCACAATATGGCCTCGTTAGCTGGGTTGTTATTCAGGTCAGTTTTTGGATCAATGTTTAGAACATTGTTTAGAACATTGTTTAGAACATTGTTTAGAACATTGTTTAGAACATTGTTTGGATCACTAGTGAATTATTTGTTTTGATAATTAGTTAAATCGTTAGTTATGTTACAGTCCAATTGTCGAGCTAAAGTTAAGAGAGTCGGTGGCGATTTAGCTGATTATCGAGCCGTCGCGGACACTGGTTAATAATTGAGATATTTTACTTTTGACCAGATTATCCATTTCTTTTAATGATAATGCGACGCCTATGTCGTACATACCATTGACGGCGGATTCTACGCGAACCACTGTCCCGATCAGTAGTAGCGGTTTTTCTTTGGAGAGTTCAATGTTAATTTGCATGTTGGCACCGATCGGAATTAGTTCCTCATTCTGAAAAAGAATTCCACCTATTCCTATGTCTTTGCAAATTCCCGTGTATTCCGGAGAGACACTGAACCCCAATTCCTTTATTTGCACATGTTTTGAGATGGGGATTCGCAAATACCGTCGGTTTTCATCTTTGAATAAGCAAACGTTGTTCTTTCCCGCTCCTTTTGCCTGGTACATTGCATGGTCTGCATAACGAATCAGATCTTCAGCATTTTTAGCATGCACTGGGAATGCGGCAATACCGCAGCTAATTGTTATCAACAAAGACTCGGAAGATTCTTCTTTATATCGATATTTTTGAACTGCCAGGCGTAGTCTGTTCGCTAGAATAAGTGCGTCGATGCAATTGGTGTTGGGCATGATGATAACAAACTCTTCTCCACCAAAACGAACTGCGACATCACATTCCCTTACAGCTTTTTGAATGAGCTCTGCCGTTTCCTTTAGAACTGAATCACCTGTTACATGGCTATGGCTGTCGTTAATAGATTTGAAATCATCGATATCAATAAAAAGTAATGACAACTCATTCTGATTTCTGGCGGCCAAAGCGAGTTGCTGTGCTAGTGAATCGTAAAAGTAGTTTTTGTTTAGGAGACCGGTGAGCGAGTCGTGAGTTGCCTCCTTTATAATACGATTGTGCGTTGATATCTTTGTCAATTTGAGGTTGTTGAGACTATCTTCTTCGCTGGAAAATGAATCACATATTGCCGAAAGTAAATTGACCGGCCGGCCAAGGGATTGAGACAACTGTCGCCTATGGTCTACTACAGCTAGCCATTTTTCTTTCGCCTGCGACGGTTCTACTCGATGGTCTGTCAAAAGGCTAAAAAATGATTGGTAAGCGGCTTCTCCTTCCGTGTTTGCAATACCATCGAGCTGGTGTACGAAATCGTCATCAGAGTTCGCTTCAGCGTAGCTGTTTAGTATTCGCGAGTTAATCGTTTTCATAAGTTGACTCGATTATTATTAAACGAAATTGACTTATCGTTTTTCAGAATATAGAGCTAGACCTTATAGTTCGACTGGAACATCACCAGAACTAACTACATAACAATAGACTACGGAGGCGGGTACAGAGTCAAATGTTATTTTCTGTCAGTGAGAGAATCAAAGCGCAGCTCGTTGTATGTTCTGAAGCCTCACAGGCGTCTATCAGGCAGTCGAGTTCATCGCGGGCAGCGATAAGTTCTTCGATTTTCACTTGTACAGCATCGCGCTTACTTTTGGCTAAGTATTTGATTTTGTTACAGTCTCTATTTCCAAGTTGCAGTATTTTCTTGATTTCGGCAAGCGTGAATGTCAGCTTTTGGGCTCGCTTTATAAATTTAATGATGCCTATCAAAGATTGCGGGTAAAGCCGAAATCCCTCTGTGGGTTTTGGCGGTTTTTCAACAATGTTTAGCCTTTGGTAGTAGCGTATAGTTTCAACATTGACATTGGCTTGTTTCGCCAAATGTCCAATAGTGATTTTGTTCTCCATTACTACGCTCCTTATTCCTTGGTTTCCTCGCGTCTCACTTCTAAGTCTTATTGTGTAAGTCTTATTGTTAATGCCGAGCTTCGCAGCGGTTAGATCCATCGCTCCGTTGGAGTTGATGTGGTTGCGAAAACTGGTTCGCCATTAGCATGCTGAAACTGCCCTTTATCTTCTATTTTAGTTTATTGTTGAGAATTTATAGATTTTTTTAGACACACCAGAATTGGTTCTGCGGAGTTGTGGGTCGGATTAAAGAGTAGGTTGTTGATGGTTTCAAGATAGTGTTCTGTCGACAATTAAACTCGCGACTAAAGCAATTTCACCGGGTCGATATCTTGAAGTACACAGTGATGAAGGGTTTGTGGGCTTTTCATTGATCTAATTTTACCATTTGATGTTAAGATAGCGGCGTAAGAGAAACATCGTAGAGTTATCCCCTTTTTGGGATGAAATCCGTAATCGTTGTACTCTTTTTGCACTGTCTACCCCTTTTCCGTAAAAACAATAAAACGCCGTTCTCAATAAGTTAAAAACACAGAGGAAAAAGATTCAATGGATAATATCGTCTATGTACACGGTACTTACGCAGGCAACAAAAAATTTGCTGGTCTTACCGAGAACATGAAGGGTAGCGGTCTGTCAAACGATGACATTGCGGCTCTGAGGGCGTTCGCAGGTAATGCCGGGGCACGAATGTTCTCGTATGGATGGTCGGGGGATGATACCCGGGCAGGGCGAGTAGATGGTTCCCTCGCCTTAGGGGATTACCTGGCAATATTGGAAGGTGTCACGACCGTGGTTACTCATAGCCACGGTGGGAACGTTTTAGGTTATGCTTTGCTGCAAGGCCTAACGCCTGGTCAACGCTCAAACATACGCGCCTATCTTTTTGCCTGTCCAATCATGACAGGGGCTGATAGCGCATGGACAGAAAGCATCGCAAGAAATCTTCACAGCATCCGCACATTTAGTCACCCTCACGACTATATACAAGTTCAGGGAGCAAAGGCTCGCAATGCAGTAAATACCGGCACGGAATTAGGTTACAGCGTTGGACACACCATCCCGGGTGTTATTAATCATTCTATAAACCCTGGAGGTTTTATGCAGAAATCCGCACATTCCGCCATGCATACGGCGCAAGCGTACAATTTGGCAATGGAGGAGGTCAGAAAGCAACCCTGATCTTTCTTCTAATTAATTCAGAAGGTTCTATCACAATAGTGCGGGAACCTTCCTGGACTGGAATATTCCGCAGAATTTAGGTTTTATCCCGCAGTGCTTTACCTATTGCCGTAATGAACAAAGTAACCGTAGCTGGTTTACTCTTCTGTTTAGCCGCCCAGATCAAAAAAATCGATCGCGGCTTTTATCGTGAGAATAATTGTACACAACAGCGCTCCAACATACGGAACCCACAGGGGGTAGGTAATTGTGTTGGCAGCGGGCGATATCTGTTTAATTCGAATCAGTGCAATGTTTACCAGTGCAAATACAATTAATACGATAATACTTGTCGCCTGAGCTAGAGATGACAGTGGTAATAGCAGTGCCAATATCAATGTGACCACGGTACATAGCAATGTTGCCAATAACGGAGTCGCTGTTCGGGAGTTCACCTTAGCAAGAGATCTAGGCAATAACTGTTGCGAGGCCATGCCATAAATAACCCTGGAGGCCATGATAAGCTGAACAATGGCGCCGTTAACAACGGCAATGAGACTTATGGTCCCTATCCAAGCAGCGGATTCGCCTCTGGCTAATACGACCGCAGCAAGCGGTGCAGTGCTGTTTGCTAATCGCTCAGGAGGCAACACAGATAAAGCCGCTACGGCGACTAACATATACAGGGTTGTCGCAATAAATAAGGCCAGGAGTATCGCGCTTGGTAAAATTCGTTCCGGCTGCTGTATTTCCTCTGCAATATTGACCATGTCTTCAAAACCAATATAGGCATAAAAGGCGAGAAAACTGCCCAAAAACAATCCGGTCAGCACACCACTATTATTGAAGTTTCCCCGGGCAATATCACCGATCTTCAAGGCCATCATATCGTCCGCAGCGATGAATACAACGTAAAAAAGCCCTCCGATTTCCAACAGGGTGATCAACATTACCACCCACGCTGATTCTTCAATGCCCCACATAGCGACGGCGGCAATGCCAATAACGAAAAGAAAAATAATGATAGCCGTAGGCCACTGTATGAATAACTGTACGTAACCGACGACACCGGTGGCCATTGTTGCCGCTGATACCACGCCGGTAATGACCACCAATATTCCAATCAATTGTGTTAGTCGACGTTTGCCAAATGCTTCGTGGACATAGACCGCCTCTCCCGCTGAGCGCGGAAAACGAGCGGAGAGCTCGGCGTAGCTAAAAGCAGAAAACAGCGCGATAACCGCCGCTACCAAGAAAGATAAGGGCGCATAATAACCGGCAACGGCGGCTACCTCACCAATGAGTACGTAGATCCCGGCTCCTAAGATGGCACCGACACCGTAGAATGTAACAGCAGGCAGTTTTAGACTGCGTTTTAGTGGAGTATCGACCATGAGAGAGCTCCCGAAACTGAGATGATGTAACCATACAGACTAATGTGTTCTCTCCCAATAGGATTTTCAAATCGCGTTGCAAGTTACGGCGCATAAATTACCGGTAAGTAGAAAGAGCCCGGGGTCAGTAAATTTGTCTTCCCGTTTCCTTGTTCACTTCACCATCAACAATTACAGTGATAGTTAGTGCCTATCCAGAGATAGAGTTTTTTAACAATGTCGTTGTGAACAGTGCGGTTCGACACGGCATTCTGATTTTTCTAACGTTTTGATATCTAAGTACTAATTCTAACACCCAAGGTCGCCGCGTCGCTACGCTTCTCGCAATGACACTATTTCTGGATGGGCACGAGCTAGTTATATGTGTTAGTTTCGTGATTTTCTTGGAGTTGCTATTTTCCGAAAGCAGCTTCAATTGAATAAATTTTCCTGCGGTCCTTCTCTAAGGCTGATCAATCAATTCTCTAATTCTGACCGCCAATACATCACAGTTTGCGTGGTGTAACACACCATTGGCTGTAGAACCGAGCAATAATTTGATACCGTGACGGCCGTGACTGCCAAGTAAGATCAAGTCCGCGTCAAAGCTTTTCGCCCGGTCGATAATGATGTCAATGGCACCGCCAAAATCTATTTGAATCAGGCTTTTCGACAGCCCTGCAGCCTCAACCCATACGCTAAGACTACCGAATAAGTTTTCTCGGATTTGGGTTTTGCTATAGGGAATCGCCGCACCGTAAAGTTCGACGTAAGGGGATACGGGTTTCTGTGCAACATGGATTATACTTAGCTCAGCGTTGTTGGCAGCCGCCAGGTCTGCCGCTGTTTCCAATACTTGTTCTGACTCTTCTGAGACATCAATAGCTACCAGTATTTTTTTGTAAAGGGGCATCGCCGATCTCCATTATGTTAAATATTAATTCAATGATAATCATTCAGGCGCAACCTACATTGACAGGTATCAAACAAATAGCATGACAGTGTTTACGAATTAAGGGCGGTGGTTGCGGGAAAACAACGCGATCAACGGTATTGTGTCTATCGCTGGGTAAAATAGTTGAATGCGGTCGGCTGAAATAATTTAAACCGTGTTTCTTTTTGTCAATGTCAACGAAAGGTTCATTTCAACAATTGACAGGAGCCTTGCGGCACCATTTGAGGGAATAAGGGCGAGACATCAGAAAAAGTGCTGGGTTAACGCCAGCTCCTCGCGATTGAAGGCCATGATTATTTTAGTGCCTCGAAAGACAATGCCAGTATCCTGAGAAACAAGGTGGAATGAAAATGACCTTTTAGCGGAATAGTGTCAAAAATCAGCGCGGGTGAAATAATTGTAATGAATATGAAAATCATGCATCCTCTGCCTTCAATTAATTTGTCGTTGTCCTGTGTAGCGCAAAATGGGCTCGAACGACTGGCTCCACGCCACCAAGCGAAGAGACAAACACAATAAAAACACGCCGGCCGGTAGCTGGGAGAAGCAACGTATGGCAGTAGATACTAACGATGGGTATGCATTGGAAGCAAGTGCCGAGATGGGGGTGAGAGACGAGGCGATGCAAACCCAGGCGGTGGAAACCGATGAGCACCGAGCTTACCAGAATAAGTCTTATCGATATTTTGCTCTGGGTATCCTCACATTAGTGTATACCTTCAATTTCGTCGATCGCCAGATCATCACCATTCTTAGTGAATTCATTATTGCCGATTTGGGTTTGTCAGACGCTCAATATGGTGCGTTGAACGGTATTGCTTTTGCTGCTATCTATTGTGTTTTAGGTATTCCGGTGGCCGTGTGGGCAGATCGGGGAAATCGTCGGTCCATTATTGCCATTGCGCTCGCGGTTTGGAGCACCATGACGATGCTCTGTGGTGGCGCGCAAAATTTCGCCCAGCTATTTGCGGCTCGATTCGGCGTCGGGGCCGGTGAAGCGGGCGGAAGTCCTCCCGCTCACTCGATGATTTCTGATATGTTTCCGGTAAAAGAACGAGCCACGGCACTCTCGATTTACTCCATGGGTGTCTATGCTGGCGTGTTGTTCGGTATGGTTGGCGGCGCTTATTTAGTTCAGTTCTTTTCGTGGCGCATTGCATTCGTCGTGGTCGGAGCGCCCGGAATATTGCTGGCTATAGCTCTACGACTGTTTGTGAAAGAGCCGCCTCGCGGCATGGCTGAACAACGTAACGATGCCAAAAAGGCGTCCATTAAGGATGTTTTCTATTTACTGTTAAAGCGTAAAGCCTTTGTTCATTTGTCAATTGCCTGCGCACTTCACGCATTTGTCACTTACGGCTTAGGGGGCTTCATGCCGCTGTTTCTGCGTCGAGTGCACGATATGCCGTTAACTGATGTCGGGCTTATTTACGGACTAATGGCGGGTCTGGGTGGGATGATAGGGACTTTTGCCGGCGGTTATATGTCAGACACTATGGCCAACAAAACCGGTGACAAAAACTGGTATATTTGGATTTGTATAATCTCTACCCTGGCGGCTATACCGTTTGCCTTACTCACTTTTTTAGTGATGCCGACGGGGCTCACTGCTGCTCTTTCTTACTTTCTACCTGTATTCTTTGCTGGGTTCTATTTAGCACCTTGTATCGCTTTAACTCACGGTATGGTGGGTCTTAGAATGCGAGCATTATCCTCGGCGGTATTATTTTTCATTCTTAACCTGATCGGTTTAGGTATAGGCCCAATTGCGACGGGGTTGTTGAGTGACTACTTCGAACCGCAATATGGATCGGATGCGATCCGTTACGCCTTAGCGGTCACTGTTCTGGTGAATATTTGGTGTGCCGGACATTACTATCTTGCCAGTCGGTCTCTGAAACATGCATTGGACAATGCGCCGGCGTAATATCCTCAAATCTTTAAAAGTCGCCGGTACCTTCATCGTCGACGAATAATGAGAGTTGATTCCTGATAGAGGAAAAGTAGTGCAGCGGCGACGTCTATACTGCTTTTGTTCTTGTCATATATTTTGTAATAACTGATTTTGTAATTGCTGGTTCTGAAATAGCTGTTTCTCCATTTAACGGCGACAGTCTGATTGAGTTTTCAAACTCTCGTTCCGGTTTTTCTTTGCTACCGGCCGGAGAATAGTAACTACTCTGCAGTCATCGGCTACGAGCGACTAAATAGAAAAGTGCTTTTCTAGCCAGGGAATGAGATAACCGTTAAATACCTCAGCTTGTTCCTGTTGTACCCAGTGTGCGGCGTTTTCAATTAAATGCATTTCCAAATTACTGCAGCGGTCTGGCATATCCGCTGCAAATTCCGGTCGCAGGGCGGGATCAAGGTCTGCCATTAACATCAGACACGGTATGTCGAGCGGTGCCACGCCGATATCTGGATGAGAGGCGGCATTTTGGTCGATGTTGCGATACCAGTTGATCCCGCCACGAAAGCCAGTTCGTGAAAATGCGTCAATGTAGAATTGAGTGTCTTCCTCGCTCATTAAGGGAGCTCCTAATGAGGGGGCGGTCTCAATTTTCCAAAAGGGATTCATATTGAGCTTACCCGACCGGTAGGCTGCTTCGTAAACGTCTTTCAGCGGCACGCTCGTTCGCATCGTGTTGCGCATTATCGTTTCGACGTGCTGGTCCATATATGTTTCGGGAATGCCTTCCTGTTGAAACCATGCAACGTATTGTCGCTCAGTGTCGCCCTGTACGACTTCGGAGTGTATTGCTACGCTGGGAAAGGGGATATAGGGTGTGCAACCTGCGGCGACGCCGGCAACTCTTTCGGGGTGTAATACTGGCATCGCCCAGGCGACAAATCCTCCCCAGTCGTGGCCTACAAAAACTGCTTTTTCGATGTCCAGCGAATCTAACATTGCTACCAAGTCGCCGGTGAGTTCTGAGATGCTGTAATCGGAAACGTTTTCCGGACAGGAGCTCATGCCGTAGCCACGCATATCGGGCGCGATTGCATGAAACCCTGCTTTTGATACGGCAGGGAGTTGGTATTGCCAGCCTCTCGCCAAATCGGGAAAGCCGTGACAAAAAACAACCGCAGGGCCGGCACCTGACTGATAGGTAGATAAATGAAAGTCCCGGTCGCCGGCGCGGCCCGGAAGTCTAATATTATTGAGTGTTACGGCGCTTGTCATAAAACTGTCCTATTTATTCTTGTAGTTATTTTTGTATTTAGTCTTCGATTCGATTCGAGCGATTTTTTAAGTTGCTTGAGGCGCCTCTTGCGGGCCTCGAATGAGTTTTCCAGGTAGGATCCCCGTGGGTTTTCCGTGTCGGTAAATGACTTTTCCGGAACAAATTGTGCTGTGGTAGCCCGTTATTTTTTGAATAAAACGTTTACCCTTAGCGGGCAAATCATAAACCATTTCCGGTGCGTGTATGTGCAAATTGTCGTAGTCGATGACATTGATGTCAGCTTTCATCCCCACGCCGATAATACCTCGATCGTTCAAACCATAACATTGTGCGGTACGGCACGTTTGGTTATGAACTAATTCTTCTATAGGGATCCGATCGCCGCGAGTACGGTCCCGTGCCCAATGGGTAAGTAGATAGGTAGGAATACTGGCATCACTGACCACTCCGCAATGTGCACCCCCGTCCGCTAAGCCGTAGATACTATTGGGATGGCGCATGAGCTCTGCGGTAGCGTCTAAATTATTGTCGACATAACCGAGCATCGGCAAATATACCAGCCCACTGGCGTTGTCCGAGGCCATAATATCGTAAGCGATTTCTTGCGGGCTACGGTTCTCGACCGGTGAACGCGCTTCCAGCGATTGATCGGCGGCAGGTTCATAATTTGGCGTTTTTCCTAAAGCAAACATTTTGTCAAAGCCGTGTATGATCATCGCTAAAACGCCATCGAAAAGGTCGTATTCGGGAGGGCTTGCTAAAATTGCAGCGCGAACCTCCGGATCGGCAATAGCGGTACGGCGTTCTTCTAACGATAGCTCTAACAGTGGCGCGTAATTTTTGTGGAACATGAAAGGATGCACGGTGCTTTCAAAACCCATTAATATTCCCACGGGGCGAGGCGCTATCTGAGGCGTGAGAAGCCCTGCGTCTGCATCGTCTTCTGACTCCCGTAACAGTCGACGCCATTGATCAGGGTCTCCAGCACTTTGTACCACGCTATATAACACGCGTTTTCCAGTTTCGCGACTCAATTGTTTCATCCAGGCGAATTCTGCTTGCTCCGGAATATAGTCGCTGGCCATTTGAAAAACACCGTGGCCGACTTCGCCCAACATTCGTCCCAAACCCAAAACTTCCTCCGGGCCTGCGTGGGTTCCTGGAACAACCTCACCGTTTTTTGCCCGGTGTAACATGGTTCGTGAGGTAGAAAATCCCAGGGCTCCTGCTTGTAAACCCTCTTTGACGATGTCCGCCATCGCAGCAATTTCGCCGCTTGTGGCTTGCGTATTGTTAGCGCCGTCTTCACCCATTACATAAGCTCGGACAGCGCCGTGTGGCACTTGCGTGCCGATATCAATGGCGTAGCTTGCTGCGTCTAATGCATCCAAATATTGCGGAAACGACTCCCAGTTCCATTGAATGCCTTCCGCCAATGCGCTGCCGGGAATATCTTCGACGCCTTCCATTAACTGGATAAGAAATTCCTGTTGGTCTGCTTTTACCGGAGCAAAGCCAACCCCGCAATTTCCCATGACTACGGTCGTCACGCCGTTCCACGGAGCGGGGGTGAGATGCTGATCCCAAGTGGCTTGACCATCGTAGTGAGAATGAATATCGACCCAGCCCGGCGCGACGAGTAAACCGGTCGCATCGATCTCTTCGTGCCCCGGGCCAATATTATGTTCCTGCACGGCGGTGATTATGCCTCCGTCGATGGCAAGGTCAAGCTTGCGTGCGGGCGCTCCGGTTCCGTCGATGACAGTGCCACCTCTAATAACGATGTCATGCATTTTTACTTCCTTATAGACGATTGCATTTGATTGCATATTGATGATGGCTGATATCTATCGTTAGTCAGCGCTGACTGAGCGATTCTTGTTATTGGATTTATCAGGAAAGAATCGCTTCGGATGATTTATTAGTACGATCATTGTTTTGCCGTGCGGTCGCGGGTTCACCGTTTACGCGTTTTAGCGCTAAGGTTTTACAGGGTAGGGTCGGTAGAGCCCAGCGCAGTAACTTGGATTTAAGCTTTTCATTCTGCTTAAAAGACAGTCGATCGACCCATTCCGAATGATAGGTACCCGTCATCTTACGGGCCCAATCGGGCATGAGCGCCATCGAACCCTGCAAGCTCATCCAGGAATCAAAACGTTGGTAACGGCTTGTTTCGACATCGCCACTGGTTCCTAACAAGAAGTCGGTAAACTGACGAGTCTGATCGTTAAAAGCCATCATTGGTCGCATGCGTTCGACATAGTCATCGAGTTCAGCAACTGATTCGGGTACCCATTCGGCGCCGCCCAGGCGACCAATGACGGCTTGCTCGCGAAGATAATTATTTTTTTCAGACAGACTCAGCGGCCTGTTATAGCGTTCAAAGGCTCTCATGATCGCCCAGGGGATACAGGTATGAACCCAGGCGATTAAGTCGGGCTCTAAGGCGCGATAACTGACTCCGTCGCCACGGGTGCCGTTGATGCGACTATGGACAAGTTTCACCCGTTCGATAACCTGGGTTGCGGCCTCAGTGGTTCCGAAGGTGGTGCGCAGCACGTAACCTAGTGTATTGCGTGCTCTGCTGAGTGGATTGGTGCGGTAGGCCGACTGGGTGAAAACGCCATCCATCACCGAGGGGTGGAGAACTTCCATGAGTATCGCGCCGAGTCCAGCGACCGCGACGCTGGCAAAATCTCCGTTGATCTCCCAGGAGATACTGTCGGGCCCTCCACATAAACCATTGTCTCCCGGAATGCCACTGTATATTTGCGGCTCGTCGTGGCGTCCGCCTGCGGTCTCAATTTGCTCGATGATATTGGCCTTTAGCGCTTGCATAATACCGGCTCCTGGTTGAGTTTAAACCAATATAATCACCTGTCGTGACAGCTGTCAATTTATTTGTTGATTTTGAATGTTACAGCTTGTTCAGAATTAGCTGATGATTAACCCATCAAAAATCACGTTAACCGCCATTTCAGCCTGTGCTCTAACAGAGGGGTTTTCCTCTTCGCCATTAAGTTTTGCAGTTAGCGCCGGCATGGTAAACAAACCTCCAGCACCGTAGGTCAGCATAAAATAGATGAGAGTGACTGAGGTTGGTTGTATTCGTCCTTGTTCGATAAGTTGATTCAACCAGGTTTCACCAAAATCGCGAACCGGTTTGATGAAGGTGTCAAACAAATAGTCTAATCTTACACCGGGCTGGCTGGCTTCCTGATTAACGATTTTCAATAGTGACGGGTGAGTCGCGTAAATTTCTATTGAGCGGACCAGTAGTCCTCGCAGCACCAGTAAATCATCATCTCCCAGGGTTTGAGCGGCAAGAGTTAATTCCTTGTTCACAATTCCAAATCCGTGATCGACGGCGGCATACCACAGTCTTTTTTTCGAGCCGAAACGCTGAGGGATTAAATTGTGGCTGACTTGCAAACTTCGCGCAATTTCTCGAACTGACGCGCCGTCAAAACCGTTCTCACCAAAGGCGATCAACACGGCATCGAGTAATTCTTCATCGGTAATTGCGTTGCCTTCGCTTAACAGCGGGCGCCCTCTCGTTCTGCTAACCATTGTGATATTTCCCTTTGTCTTTAAGGAGGTCGTGTTCAGAATAGCGACTATTGCCTGGTCGCATTGTTACTTCATTCTACTGTTTTATGTTTTCGGCTCGTTGTAACATTACAAGACCTGTTCGTCGAAAAAGCAAGTGCATGAGTCTTTTCTTCTCCAGTTTCAAGGTAATAAGCGCGAGTGCAGGAGAGCTCTTAATGTCTTAGCTTTATACACGAGAGTTCGGTCGGCTGTCGCATGGTTCGTGGAATAGATCAGGTCGGGCTATCTTATCTGCTGCATTTGTTGGCAGTTTGTCAAGCTGCTCATACGTATACGTTACATATGGTTTCATGTTGTTTGAATGGGCACTTTGTTCAGGTGTCCTCTATGTATCGCTTATCTCCTTTCCAGCATCTCGCCTAATCCAGACAGTTATCTTGACGTTGTTCTGTAGCGTTCGTTGGTCGCCAAAAACTGTCGGGAGTGTGATGTCGGAAAAAGTCCGTTTCTTTACGGATTCATTTCGGTAGAAACAATAGGGCGTTCTTCAACAATACCTAGTGACGAAACAAGAATAGCCAGAAATTTGCGACGATTACTTGTATCTATGGACTATCGGTTCACTCTCTTCTCGAAGATGTTTCGATAATGCGGAGAATTATGTTAGGGACAAATTAGGTTGCGAAGAGCAGAGCTTGGTTTGTCACTGTATAGACCTTTAGAGAACTGTTTGCGTTAAAGCTCGCTATCTGTAGTGCGACGCGAGTTGGCACATCATTAGTTTAACGAAAGAAGTGGGTTTTCTGCCAATTCGCTTATATACTTCCAGCATTTTACTGGCTCCTTTTGGCTGGGTGCCTATATTGATACTACTATAATAACTATTGCCCTTGATCATTGTTCATTTTGATCCGAACTTACTGGAGCGGCTTCTTTGACGTTACTTAAAAAGCTAATTTCTTCTGTGCTTCCCTTCGCAGTTATTATTGTGGTTTTGCAGGCGGTCGGAGTCTTTTTCTATTTGTCTGCCATTGATGGAATCGAAATAACTTCCGGTTCGTCATTGAGTGAGCCCGTTCTATTTGAAATAGTGCTTGTCGGGTTGATTCTGAGTCTAGTGGCGGTGGGCCTCTTGGCCTTTGTCTGTGGTCAGTTTTTCAACAAATATTTCGATAAAAGCTTCGACTTTATTAACGCTTATATTAAGAGTATTGGCGATGGTCATGCACCTCCCAAAATTGACGGAGCTCAGGCCGAAGAAGTAGTGGGCGTGATCAGTTCATTAGAAGAAATGCGCAAGACTGTCAACATTCATCAAAAATCAATGGAGAAGTTAGCTTATTACGATAAGTTAACTGGGCTGCCCAACAGAGAGTTTCTACAGCAGGAACTCAAAATCATGATCAGTAGCGCTAAACGCAGAAATAAGCATTTTGCGGTTCTGTACCTCGATCTGGATGAGTTTAAAATAATTAATGACTCATTGGGGCACGATATTGGTGACTTGGTACTTGCTGAAGTCAGCAAGCGATTGCAGGAGCTTTTGAGAGGCAGTGATGTAATCAACCGCAAGAAACAGTCGGATTCTGACACTCCCGAGGAGGACGGAAAGGGAATGGTCGCTAGATTGGCCGGCGACGAATTCACTTTGTTACTCGGTGATATCGAAGACCCTAGTGATGTGGCAGTTATTGCGAAACGCATTCTGGAAAAAATTGCCGATTCGTTTATTGTGCAGCAACATGATGTGTCCGTTAGTGCCAGTATTGGTGTGGCAATTTACCCGCAGGATGGCGAA
The DNA here is from genome assembly GCA_913019905.1 of uncultured Cellvibrionales bacterium. Lineage (GTDB taxonomy): Bacteria > Pseudomonadota > Gammaproteobacteria > Pseudomonadales > Dasaniaceae > Oceanicoccus. Next base: position 85,482 of record CAJVZD010000014.1, on the reverse strand, counting down.
GATGATGTCAGTTTATTGAGGAACGCGGACTATGCGATGCTGGAAGCAAAAAAACAAGGGAAAAATCATTATACCTATTACACCGAAGAGATGAATGTAATCGCTGCTCGACGGGCGAAGATGGAAGCTAGCATTCGAAGTGCTCTTGAACATAACGAGTTTAACTTACATTTTCATCCCCGAGTTGAGCCCAATGGTCATAAAGTCGTCGGTTTTGAAGCGTTAATACGGTGGCAACATCCCGAATTGGGTTTTGTTGTGCCCAGCGAGTTTATTCCCCTCGCAGAAGAGACAATTCTTATCTGCGAAATTGGGAATTGGGTTTTTGAAAGTGTCTGTATTCAGCTCAGGCATTTAATCGACAGTGGTTTCCCCGATATCAAAGTTTCAGTGAACTTGTCTACCATGCAGATTCACCGTGGTGATACTTACAATATTCTAAAAACCTACATGAACCTATACAACATTCCTGGGAAAAATTTTGAATTGGAAGTAACCGAGGCAGGGGTGCTGAAGGACGAAAAACTCGCCATCGATCTATTAAATAAATTTAGGGATTTGGGTATTTCGATTGCCCTCGACGAATTTGGAACCGGTTATTCGTCTATCAGCTTCCTGCAAAACCTCCCGATCGATGTAGTAAAGATCGACCGTAGCTTTATCAGTGAGAATGAAGAGAATTACTCGAGTAGGCAGCTTTTCAAATCAGTCATCGGTATCGCAAAAAATCTGGATTTAGTCACCGTTGCGAATGGCATAGAGCATGAACACCAGCTTTCTATTGTAAAAGAAGTTAATTGTGATTTTGTGCAGGGCTACTATTATTCTAAGCCGATACCGAGTGACGAGATTCTTCAGTTCTTGCAAACATGGGAAAATACGGCAGTAAATGAAGGTTAGCAGGTGGACGGAAGCCGTTAAATTTTACGAATCTGTTAGGTGGATAGTTGAACATTACGGATCACGTTTCTTTAATAGGGCTATGTTGGCGGCGCTGTTTTTAAGTGTTTTTTTTCGCATCTTTACGGTCATAATTTAATCTAGAAATAAATGGGGCGAGGAAGGTTTGAACGGCGGCCGTCTCGTTCATGACCTGCTTATCCGAGTGTCACGGGAATTCCAGGCTAAACTTGACGATGTGCCTATTAAACGTGTCCTTAGTCGGCTTACTACTTTTGCAGTCCCTTGTAAGCGCAAGAATTAGATTGATTTCTTCCTGAGTCAAGTCGTCCAAACCCCTAAAAATCTATGCGCATGTATTTTACTGTCAGATAATTCTGGTGGCTATTGGTGTTGAATTGGATGGGGGTTGATTCACAAATAGCGCTTGCCCGATACATGCGGCTTTATGCTCGGCTAAAATGTAAAAAACCGCTACAAATACTTCAGTCTGAGTTACCTCTGGCATTGATATTGATTGACATCACCTTTCCATTCATTTCATTGGTTTTGATTATCAGTCAATGTGACTCGTCTTTCCCATACAAAATGTGCCTAACCGTTGCGCCGCGTTTCTAGTTAATTTCCAGAAAAACCGCCCACTCCCAATAAGTCAGGGGTTCTGTGATGGTAGCACCCGATATAAATTGCGACTATTAGGCTGCGTTGCCGAGTTAAAGCTCGGCTTACTCCAAAAGGCAAAAAATAAGGTTTCCGAGCAGGCACCAAGTTCTACCCATCCGAAAGCTACTCTTTAAGCGTGAATGGTTCGACGTCTCGACGCGATAATCTCATAATTCGACGCATTAGTTTGACTAGGAGTATTAATCTCCTGTATTTTGTCGATTTTATGCCCGATATCGGGCAAATATATTGAAATATTTTTCATCTTTCGTATATTTACAGCATGATAAATAAAATGCATCTAGTGCCATTACTTGATCATCTCTGCAATACCAGCAAGTTGAACCACGACGAAGCGCGAAAGTTGGTTGATGAAGTTGTCGCCTATTTTGCCGAAACGCCCGAGCAATTTGTACGCCGTCGGCATCGGGAGCTTCAGCAAATAGCTGGACAGCCGAATGAACAAATTTACCGGCGTATCGAAGCGGAGCTCGCCGAATGGGTATTTGCAGCGCCAGCACTTTCTCAGCGGCAAATTCGCCGCATTATTTATGGATAGGTGAAAACTTTATGTGTGGAATCGTCGGTTATACGGGGAAACAAAATGCTGTTCCCGTTCTTATGCAAGGCTTACATCGCCTGGAGTATCGGGGCTATGATTCCGCGGGAATTGCCTTGCAGCAGAAAAAAGGCCTCGGCATTCACAAGCGGGCAGGGAAAATCAATGTGCTTGAGTCAAGCCTACCGAAACGGATTAAAGGTAATACGGGTATCGGTCATACTCGTTGGGCGACGCACGGCGAACCCAGCGATACTAATTCCCATCCCCATAACAATAACGATGGCACTCTCGCCGTTATTCACAATGGCATCATAGAAAATGCCAGCCAATTGCGTGCTCGCTTGGAGGCCCATGGTGTTTCCTTTAAGTCCGAAACGGACAGCGAGGTGCTGGTACATTTAATTGCATCGACGGAAGCGGCTTCGCTGATCGAGCGGGTCCGAATAGCGCTAACAGATGTTGAGGGGACATACGGCCTAGCGGTGATAGACGCCGCTCATCCTGGGGTGATTGTTGTGGCCCGCAACGGTAGTCCTGTCGTGTTGGGGATTGGCGACAAGGAAATGTTATTTGCGTCCGATACGAGCGCGTTAGTGAGGCACACCCAGCAGGTGGTGTACCTCTCAGACGGAGAAATTGCCGAACTGACTCCCGGCGCATATCGTGTAATAACCTTAGACGCGAGTCCTTCTCAAAAAAAGACGACCACAATTGACTGGTCGGCGGAAACCTATGATAAGGGAGATTACAGTCATTTTACTCATAAGGAAATTCACGAGCAGCCGGAATCTGTGCTGCGTGCATTACGCGGCAGGTTAGATAACAAGTTTCAAACAGCACACCTTGGGGGGCTGAATCTACAGCCAAGGGAATTGTTGGGCTTCAGACGGATTAAGGTATTGGGCTGTGGCTCTGCTTATATCGCAGGCGTACTGGGTGCTCGGACGATCGAGCAGTTAGCACGAGTGCCCTGCGACGCTGAACCCGCTTCTGAGTTTCGCTATCGTAATCCTGTGATTGAATCAGACACGCTGTATCTGGCTGTGAGTCAGTCGGGGGAAACCTTTGATACCTTGGCTGCGGTTCAGGAAATTCAACGAAAAGGGGGGCGTGTCTTGGGTATTGTTAACGTCGTGGGTAGCAGTATCGCCCGCGCTTGTGAAGGTGGTATCTATGTTCACGCCGGGCCGGAAATTGCCGTCGTATCGACCAAGACCTTTGTGTCGACATTTCTCGCTTTCGTACTCTTGTCATTACATCTCGGTCGTATGAAAGACTTATCGGTCGCCGAGGGAAAAAATGTATTAGCGGCGCTCAATCTGATCCCGCAGCAAATTCACAGTATTCTGGATGCGGAGCCTGAAATTGAGCGGGTAGCTAAAAAGTACGCCGTTTTTAATAATGCCTATTTTGTCGGGAGAAATCTCGGTCTCGCCGTTGCGATGGAAGGAGCGTTAAAGCTCAAGGAAATTAGCTACATTCACGCCGAGGCCTACCCTGCATCGGAATTGAAACACGGGCCTTTAGCTCTGGTAACACCTGAGACGCCGACTGTCTTTGTTTTACCGGATGACGAGCTGATTGACAAAAATATTAGCAGCATCGAAGAAATTCGTACTCGGAAGGGGCCGGTTTTAGCGATTACCCATCCGCCTCGTGAAGGAACCCAGCAACTATTTGAGCTTGTGGATGACACTGTAATTGTGCCCAAATCGCATCCGATTCTCGACCCAATTCTAATGCTAATTCCGTTGCAATTACTGGCCTATCATATTGGCTTAGCACGTGCCTGCGATGTTGATCAGCCGCGTAATCTGGCTAAGAGTGTGACGGTTGAATAGTTTTCACTCAGCGTGTGTCGAGTTTTTGGATAAGCGCCAGTTAGATCGTCTAGAAAAGAGGGAGGACGGCCGCTCTTTGATGTTATCGGCCTAACCGCGATAATTGATGGCATGCGTTTTTGCGGTGATTTATAATTGCGCTGAATGATACTGTCGATCTAGGTCGATAATGTAAGTGCTGATGATGACTCATAGCTTGTCGTTGAGACAATGATTGTTGAGAAAATGGTAGTTGGGTAATTCCAGGAGTGAGTAAGTGTCTGATCAAGTAAGCTTGTACGAACGAATTGGCGGTGAGCAGGGCGTACGGACGTTTGTTAACCTGTTTTACGACTTTATGGATTCTCTCCCGCAAGCAAAACATATACGGTCACTGCATGCGGCGGATCTCTCCGATTCGCGATTGAAGCTCTTTGAATATTATACGGGTTGGTTTGGCGGACCTCCGTTGTTTGTCGACAAATATGGACATCCGCGGCTACGGGCGCGTCATAAACATGTTTCTATCGGTGTCGATGATAGAGACGCATGGCGCGCCTGCCTGTACAAAACCCTCGAACAGATGAGTTTAGAGCCTGCTCTGGAAGTTGAGCTGTTGGAAAAAATCGAGCCGATGGCCGACCATATGCGCAATGTTGAGGAAGAAGCGCCTCTTGTCGATTGCTAAAACTCGACTCTTTTCATGCGTCAAAAATTTTCAGTTGGTAGTAGGGGCAAATGGATCGGACGGCGATTACTTTTGTTGCCCGTATTCGTTGGCTCGAAACCAATCAAATAAATAGTCGCTCAATACTTTAACTCGTCTCGGCACCATGCGTCCGGGTGGGTAAACGGCGTATATGCCCGTTTCGGGTTTCGGATAACGGGTTAATATAGGAATGAGTTCACCGCGGTCGATATACGCCTGTAAATGGAATAGTGGTCCCGAGGTAATCCCCAGGTGATGAGTGGCGAGTTTTGCCAATAGATCACCATTATTGGCGCTCATGCGGCTCTTTACGCGCGGTAATAGTCGTTTGCCCTGATCGGTAAATGTCCATTGCATATTCGTCGAAGTATTGCTGTAAATAAGCACCTCATGGGCGGATAATTCGGACGGGTGTAACGGTTCGCCGTGTTTTGCTAGGTAGTCGGGACTCGCACACACGGCAAATTGCAAGCTCGCCAGTTTACGTGCAATCAAGCTTGAGTCCTGCAGGTCACCCACCCTAACGGTAAGATCAAATCCCTCTTCGACCAGATTGATTTGCCGGTCGTTGAGATCAATCGCGATTTCTATCTTTGGGTGTTGCAGCATAAACTCCGCGATCGGTTTCGATAGTTGGCTGATACCAAGGCCCATTGGCACCGCCAGTTTGATTTTTCCCGAGAGGTCGTATTGCGCATCGGAAACGATCTCTTCGGCCTCGGCCAGGTCGGCTAATAGAGTAACGGCCCGCTGATAGAAGTGCTGGCCTGTATCTGTCAGGGATAACTTGCGGGTCGTGCGCTGCATGAGCTGTACACCGAGTCGTTTTTCAAGGTCACTGACTCGCCTGCTGAGTGCCGATTTAGCAACACCGAGCTTGTCACCGGCCTTGCTAAAGCTGCGCTGGTCTACCACCGCAACAAAGGCCTCAAGTTCTTCGAATTTATTCATGCTGATTTTTGATTCCGTTATTGTTCTGTTATTGCGAACAGTGTTTTAATGTTTTCGTTGTTTATTCCGCAAGAAAGAACAATGATAATAGCCTTGTTGTTGATTGAGAAGCAGTTATCGAAATTAACAAAGCCGAATATTGTAGCGCTATTGCTTGCAGTTCGGCCATTTTCACCGCTGAATTAAGATAGCTTGGCGGCGAGGATAAATGTACACCCTGTGTGGATGCCATTAGCATTGGATTCGAAGCAGGAATGACTCACTGATTATCGACAAGGGCAATACTAATGAGCACAGTTAAACAAATATTACGTATCGACGCGAGCGCCAGCGCTTCAACTTCCAGCAGCAAAAAGTTGGGTGATGAATTGATCCAAAAGCTAGAGGAATCACATCCGGAAGCGCATATTGAGCACCGGGATTTAAATCAACAACTGACCTTCGTTGACGAAGCGTGGGTAGGTGCCAACTTTACACCCGTCGAGCAGCGCAGTACTGAACAGCAGGACCGATTAGCGTTTTCAGACCAGTTGATCGATGAATTGCAGCGCGCTGATCGAATTGTTTTAACAACGCCGATGTACAATTTCGGTGTACCTGCGACCCTAAAAGCGTGGATTGATCTAATCTGTCGTGCCGGGGTTACCTTTCAGTATACGAGCCAAGGTCCCGTCGGCCTACTGAAGGACAAGCAGTTAGATATTATAATTACCACCGGCGGCGTACCGTTGCAGAGCCCGGTCGATTTCGTCAGTGATTATCTGAAGCAGGTATTTCGCTTTATTGGTATAGAGAACGTTAATATTATTGCCGCTGACCAGATGAATGTCGATGCTGAAGCAAGCTTTCAGCGAGCGCTAGATCAAATCGGTGAAAGTGTCGAGTTTGCTGCGCTGAGTGCATAGGGGGACAAAAGAGCGGGACAAATACAGTCATTCAAACTGGCGGTTGCATGGTGACAATCTTTTATCGAACTGTCTGTATTTGATATTCCCGCACTACGGTTTAACAGCAGCGCCTGATTTAATCGCAGAAGGGTGGTTTAACATCGGCAATAATTTTCCTCGATGGTCATTATTACATTGTTTTTTATGGAAAAAGCCACAGTTCACTGGTTCTTTGTTATGATCCGATCTTTACGGTACTTTTCAAAAAGATTCTCGGTATCTCATACGCTGCATGAAAATACTACATTTCTATAGAACCTATTTTCCGGATACACAAGGTGGTCTGGAAGAAGTCATTCGTCAAATTTGCCTTAACACCAAACTGTTAGGGGTAGAAAACCGAATACTGACCATCAGCGACAAACCTTCGCCCGAGCCAATAGTCCGGGAAGAGGCTGCTGTCTATCAAGTTAAGAAGAGTTTTGAAATAGCTTCGTGCACTGTAGGATTAGATGCGATCAAACAGTATCGGGAGTTGCTGGAATGGGCCGACGTGGTCAATCTTCATTACCCCTGGCCTTTTTCTGATTTTGTGAGTCTGCGAAGTTCTGTTAGTCGCCCCAGCGTTCTCACTTATCATTCCGACATCGTCCGCCAAAAATTTCTTAAGTTAGCGTATGCGCCGCTTGAGGCTCGTTATCTTGCATCGGTTGACAAAATAGTGACCACATCGCCTAACTACGCAGAATCTAGTCCCACTCTGATCCGGTATAAGGCCAAGCTGGAAACCATACCCATCGGAATTAACCGGGTGTCTTATCCGGATGTCAGCCAGGATTTTTTAGAATCAGTCAAAAAGGATTGTGGGGTCGATTTCTTTTTGTTCGTAGGAGTATTACGGTATTACAAAGGTCTACATATTCTTCTGGATTCGATGAAAAATGCCGACTACACGCTTCTGATCGCCGGTGCCGGCCCAATGGAGGCAAAACTTAAAAAGCAGGTGCGAAAACTAGGTTTGAGCAATGTCAGGTTTCTCGGATTTATCTCCGACGAACACAAGATAGCTTTATACAAATTGTGTCGGGCCGTTATTTTGCCGTCACACCTCCGATCGGAAGCCTTTGGCGTCAGTTTGTTGGAAGCCGCGATGTACGGAAAACCTCTTATTTCGGCCGATATAAATACCGGCACAACTTATATTAATATTCACAAAAAGACGGGTTTAGTTGTCGAGCCCGGGGACAGTCAGTCCTTGAGAACGGCGATGGATTTGCTAAATGACGACCCATCGATGGCGAAAAGATTAGGTCGCGCTGCGCTTGATCGCTATGAAGAGCTATTTACGGGAAAGTCTATGGGAGAGCGTTACTACCAGTTATATCAGTCGTTGGTAGCGAAATGACTGACGAATTTGGTGTTCCAACACTCGGCGTAGTGTTTGCGTTCGGTTGTTGATGATCCATAAAAAAAGCCAGCATTTTTGCTGGCTTTTTTTGATTCTACTGACGATTTATTGTTACGGTTATAGCCTTCACTACGGTCTCTAATTCATTCCCGACATTAGCCCTTAAATTCACCCACGATATGTGAAATTGATTCTTTGGCATCACCGAATAACATACGCGTATTGTCGCCAAAAAATAACGGATTATCGACACCAGAGAATCCTGAGCCCATCGATCTTTTCAGAACAAAGACCGTCCGAGCTTGGTTGACGTTAATAACAGGCATTCCGTACAACGGGCTGCCTTCGTCTTCATTGGCTGCTGGGTTAACAACGTCGTTCGCGCCAATAACGATGGCGACATCCATATTCGCCATTTGCGGATTAATATCGTCCATTTCCACTAATTGATCATAGGGTACGTTTGCTTCGGCCAATAGTACGTTCATATGGCCGGGCATGCGGCCGGCAACCGGATGTATTGCGAACTGGACTTCACAGCCATTTTCTTCCAGGTGATCCGACAATTCACGCACAACGTGTTGAGCTTGGGCCACAGCCATTCCATAGCCGGGCACAACACAGACGTTTTGAGCCGCTTCAAGGATAAGAAAGGCATCGCCAGCGGAAATTGGTTTTACTTCGCCTTCAACTTTAGCGGAGGAAACCTTGGTAGCGCCAAACCCGCTAAACAAGACGTTGCTTAAGGATCGGTTCATCGCCTTACACATGATGTTAGTCAGTATCAAGCCACTGGCGCCTACTAAGGAGCCCGAGACGATCAACAGATTATTACTTAGAACAAATCCAGCGGCACAGGCTGCTAATCCCGAATAGGAATTGAGTAGCGCTATAACCACGGGCATATCGGCGCCACCGATAGGAATCGTAATCATAATTCCGAACAACAATGACAGGCCAATAACAGCGATAAGCCAGGGACTTTCAGCACTTGGTTGCAGGCAGAACATGATAGAAGAGCCCAATATAGCTAACACTAAACCAATATTGAAAACTTGTTGTCCGGTAAACTGAATTGCCTTGCTGGGCATTTTTTCACTCAGTTTACCGTAGGCGATGAGACTGCCCGTTAGAGTGACGCCACCGATCAGAATAGAAAGAATAATGGTAACATTGGTGAAGGTTGAGGTGCCGGCTACAAACACAGCGGCCAGGCCTACCAACAGGCTGGACGCACCGCCAAAGCCATTAAACAAAGCGACGAGTTCGGGCATTCCGGTCATTTCGACTCTGCGAGCGGCTACTGCCCCGATTAGAGCGCCGACAATGAGACCCGCTATGATATTTTCCCAAGGCAGTTTAATCTCGTTGAGTAGCGTGACCACTATCGCGATTAACATGCCGATCGCAGAGAGCATGTTACCTTTTCTAGCCGTAGCAGGAGAACTCAGCTTTTTCAGGCCAAGCACAAATAGAACGGCAGCTGCGATGTAGGAGAGATTTATAAGTAAATCAATGTTTAAGTTTTGCATCATTTATGATTCCTTAACCTTTTTTCTTGAACATGGCTAACATTCGATCGGTAACCATATAACCACCTACCACGTTAATTGTCGCTAGGGCGACAGCGCCTGTACCTAACCAGACTGCTAAATCGGGACTGCCGCTGTTCGCAGCGCTAATAGCCCCGACCACAGTAATGCCAGATATGGCATTAGAGCCGGACATTAATGGCGTGTGTAGGGTGGAGGGGACTTTCGCTATTAGCTCGAAGCCCAAAAAGATTGCGAGCATTAAAATAAAGGATAAATAAATAGCTTCCATTGTTAACCCCTAATGTTTTTAATCATTTCGTTCACGAGTGCGCCATCATGTGTGATGACGCAGCCCTTTATAATCTCGTCTTCCATATTGAGATCAAATTCTTTGGTGTCTTTGTTCCAAAACTCAAGCACGAGATTGTGTACATTGGCGGAATACATTTGACTGGCATTATTGGCCACGCGCCCTGGCATATTCGCAAGGCCAATGACTTTAACGCCGTCAATGTCGATCTCTTCGCCGGGAACAGAGCCTTCTACATTGCCGCCACTTTCTACGGCAAGATCAATCACAACGCTGCCCGGTTTCATAGCTGCCAGCATATCTTTTGTCACAACGATCGGAGCTGCTCGGCCAAATAGTTGGGCGGTTGTAATAACAATATCGGATTGCGAACAAACTTTTTTCTGTCCCTCGAGCTGCAGTTTGACTTGATCTTCAGTAAGCGCGTTGGCATAACCGCCGGCTGTTTGGCCCGTTTCACCAAGATCAATCTCAACAAATTTACCGCCGAGAGATTCCACCTGTTCCTTGACCACGGGTCGAGTATCGAAAGCGTCAACACGAGCACCCAGGCGTTTAGCGGTTGCGATTGCCTGTAGCCCGGCAACACCGGCGCCGATAATAAATACTCTGGATGGAGAGATTGTTCCCGCCGGTGTCATCATCATAGGTAATATTTTACCCAGTCTCTCAGCCGCTAGGATGACCATGGCATAACCGGCGAGACTAGCTTGTGAGCTCAAGGCGTCCATCTTCTGTGCGCGAGTTGTTCGGGGAATCATTTCCATGCTAATCGATGTGACGCCCGCAGTGGAAAAAGCATCGACCAATTCATGCTCGTTGAATGGATCGAGAAATGAGATGTGAATGGAGCCTTTCTTTAGCTGGCTTACTTCTGCCAAGTCTGGTTTACGAAGACGCAGCACGATATCAGCCTGACTTAATAGAGCACTCCTATCGTTTGTAATTGTAGCTCCCACCTGTTCGAAGGCGGCGTCTCCAATATTAATAGCGAGACCCATACCCGCTTCAATGAGCACGTCAGCGCCCTGATCGACGAATCGCTTTACCGAATCGGGAATAACCGGGATTCGAGTTTCTCCGGTCGCCAGCTCCCTGGGGATGCCAATAATCATAAAAAGTCCTTGTCAGGTTGTGGGGCAAAACTATCAAAAAATCGATAATCTGAATAAATTACCCGGTTAGTAACAGGAAAAGTGGTTGCCAATAAGTCACGAATCTCTTTTCTCGGCATTTCTTAGCCCTGTAATACAAACTTAAGGTGTTACGATGAAATATTCCTTCGTTTCTGCGATATCAAGCAGAAAAATAATACCGAACTAAATTGGTGCGTTTTATCAATACAGCGGCGAATATATCAGTACATCCAGCTATTGGCTAAAAATAGTGCCTATCATTTCAAATGATAAGGCGCTCATTTTGCCCGCTATATTGCGTTTCAAAACCAGCATTTTGGAACATCTTTTCAATTTTTGCTTAGCCATTACTATTATTGCGCCGGGGGCTTATTTTTATTTCAACAGTCAACCGAGCCCTTACTTTTTATCAAAAGGGGTAGCCGTTTATTTATTCAGCTGGGCGATTTATAGCACTAAATCTGCCTTTTTGGCACTGTGGAGGCCATTTAGGATATTTTATCCTGCGCGCTGTTGAATTTTGGTTTATCCTTCGCCCCAATTGACCGATTTTACCATCGACTGACAGCATAGTGGGTGTGCCAGTCCCCACTCGTTGTCACGGTCGCGTTTGAAATCAGTCAGCTTTAAATAATACCCGGGCTATTAGGAATCAATTCAGCATGAACAAAAATCAACTAATTGTATTTGATACCACTCTACGTGATGGCGAACAAAGTCCGGGTGCATCGATGACGCGAGACGAGAAGGTTCGAATTGCAAAAATGCTTGAAAAAATGAACGTTGATGTGATTGAGGCTGGATTTGCCATCGCTAGTCCCGGTGATTTCGAGTCAGTTAAAGCCGTAGCCGAACAGGTTAAGGACAGCACGATTTGTAGCTTGGCCAGAGCTGTTACTATTGATATTGAACGTGCAGGCGAAGCGATAAAATCGGCGAATTCGGGACGCATACATACTTTCATTGCCACGTCGCCTATTCATATGAAATACAAGTTGATGATGGAGCCTGAACAAGTCCTGGAGCACGCGGTAAAAATGGTGACTTTGGCCCGCGACTTGTGCGATGACGTAGAGTTTTCGTTGGAAGATGGCAGCCGTTCTGAATTTGATTTTCAATGCCGTATTATAGAGGCGACGATCAATGCGGGTGCTCGAACTATTAATATCCCCGATACCGTCGGTTATGGTGTTCCCAAAGAATACGGATCGATGTTCAAAAGAGTCATCGAAAACGTCCCCAATGCTGACAAGGCTATCTTCTCTACGCATTGTCATAATGATTTGGGTTTAGCGGTCGCAAATTCTCTTGCGGCGGTAGAAAATGGCGCTCGCCAGGTAGAATGTACTATCAATGGGCTTGGAGAGCGTGCAGGCAACGCCTCCTTGGAAGAAATTGTGATGGCTATAAAGACTCGCGGCGATGCCTACGCGATAACAACGGCTATCAATCCTGTCCATATCGTATCCACGTCGCGGCTTGTGTCATCCATTACCGGTTTTCCGGTTCAGCCCAATAAGGCAATAGTAGGAGCGAATGCTTTTGCACATGAATCCGGTATTCATCAGGACGGTGTTTTAAAGCATCGCGAAACCTACGAAATCATGCAGGCGGAATCGGTTGGCTGGAAATCCAATAAACTGGTATTGGGGAAACACTCTGGGCGAGCTGCGGTACGGGCACGTTTTGACGAGTTGGGTATTAGCTTCGACTCCCAGGCCAGGCTGGATGACGCATTTAGGGGATTCAAGGAATTAGCCGACAAAAAACACGAGATTTTTGACGAGGATTTACAGGCCTTAGTCAGTGGTGTCAATGAACCTCAAGTCATTGAAAAATATACATTCTCCGACTTGGAAGCGATTTCCAAGTCCGGTGAAAAACCGTCGGCATCGCTAATATTGCATGTTGATGGAAATCGACATTCTTGTAAGGCTGAGGGTGATGGCGTGGTGGATGCCGCGTTTAAGGCGATAGAAATGGTCGTGAACAGCAACTCTGATTTAAAGCTGTATCTTGTCAGTGCCGTCACAGAGGGCACTGATTCTCTGGGAGAAGTGACCGTTCGTCTGGAAAAAAACAATGCTATCGTCAATGGAATTGGGACCGATACCGATATTATAGCGGCCTCGGTAAAAGCGTACCTGAATGCCTTGAATTTGCTCGATTCCGGAATATTTCGCGCACATCCACAAAAAGACGGAATTTAACATAAACAGATGAACGAATTGCAGCGCTACGCTTATTTGGACGCAATGGGAGTCGACTACTATTATCCCAAACTACTGCTGCCCGGCGCTAAGGTTTCCGAGCTTTGTGAATTACCGATAGGCAATGAAGTTAATGAGAATGCGGGTTATACCGACGACAACGTAGAGGCAAAGCCGGCGCCACTAACAGAAGAAAGAAATACCGCTGAGCCAGCGGTATCTAAGGGAAAGAATAAAAGTAGCGAAGCATTGTACGCCTTGTTTGATGACGAATCCGATTCAAAGTCAAGTCCAAAGAAGAAGATAGAAAATGGCAGAGTCAGCCAGGTAATCGAGAGTGCTACACAAGGTGTAAGAACCGTAGCCGCTAATGAACGCACCGTAGATTCAGTGCCACAATTTTCCCTGACGATAATCCGCGGTGCGAACATACTGATCATTGATGACGGCCTGGATGACACAGTTAAGCGCCCGGAATATTTGCAGTTAGTGACAAATATGTTGTTTGCAGTTGGCGCCAAAAGCCAGCAATTGACGCTTGATACCTTTAACTGGCCGATGGTAAAAAAGGCACAGTTTGATCAGAGTGCCACCGCAGCGAAGCAAACGTTGGAATCGTTTTTGCTCAAACAAATTAGTCATTTAAGCCTATCGTATATATTAATTCTGGGCGACACCGCAAAACCCTATCTTTGTGAACAATCGTCAGCTAACGGACAATTTATCAATCATAAGGAATTGTCCGTTGAGCTCATTTGTACTCATAGTGCTTCGCAGATGATGAAAGATACGGCTACAAAAAAGGCGGCATGGTTTGATTTGCAGCCCCTTCATCGGGTATTGAAAAAGAAATAATGTTCTTGCGCCCCATGAACGATAGTGACCTGGATGCAGTCTTAGCGATTGAAACTGCCGCTACCGAGTTCCCCTGGAGCTTGTCGCAGTTTGCTGATTGTGTTCAATCTGAAGACAGTGCGACTGTTTTAGAAGTCGATAATAGCATTTGCGGTTTTTCGATTTTTCAACGAGTTATAGATGAATGTAGTTTATTGAATATTGTTGTGCACCCGAAAAAACAAGCCCAAGGGTTCGGCCGGTTGATTTTGGAACACGGGCTGGGCGAACAAAGTAGAGCCGGGGTTTTAAAGTGTTTTTTGGAAGTGCGCATATCCAATATTCGCGCACAAAGTCTTTATCGGTCGATGGGCTTCCATAAGGTTGGAGTACGAAAAAACTATTATCCAGGTCTTAACGAACGCGAAGATGCCCTGGTTATGTCGAGGCAGTTGCCGCAGGCGTTATTAGAAACAGTTTGAGTGAGGAATATTCAATGAGAGTTGTTGAGAGTCAGTGGTGGATTATTGATTTGCCCGACGAATGGGAAGCAGAGCAGGTAGACGATGCTATTACTATTGGCGACGAGGATGGTGTCGGTGTTATTGAATTAACCACCTTACAAAAGGAGAATGGCAAGGTAGACGATAAAGAATTACGTGAATTTACGGCGGAGATAGAAGAGCAGTTTGGTGCCGGACAAGAGATTCAGGTCGCAGATTTAAGCGGCTATTATTATTGTTACAAAGATGGCGATGAGGCGATCCGCGAGTGGTATTTGCGCTTAGATGATTTACTCATATTTATCATTTACAGTTGCGATGAAGAGAACGCGGGCATGGATGATAGTTCTGTAGACGAAATTTTATCGACACTTTTCATCAAGGGAGAAGAAGCTGAAATTACGGAATAACTTGATGTAGATCTTATCCCGTCCTTTAAAACTCTGTTAATTTATAGTCCGTTGGAGATCGTGGACTTAAAAAGTATTGTACAGAGTCCTCAGAAATTTCATCCATCGAACTAGGTTATCTGGCAATTCTTTCATTTGTGTCATCCGCTTCGGCGGAGAGGTCACGTCTGTGTTTTAAAAGGTGTTTTCGTGAAGTTTGAAACTATCCACAAACAGGTTTTACACAAACATCATTTATTTGCGCCAATGGACGATGAGCAGTTAGAGACTTTACTTAAGACCGCCCATTTGTTGAATTTGGAGAAAGGTCAACATTTGTTTTCCCAGGGAGAGCAAGCGGAACGTTTCTACTTCGTCGTCTCTGGTAAAATGAAATTGTTACGTCTGCTACCCGACGGTACCGAAAAAATAATAGAGCTGTTTAAAGCCAATCAAACTTTCGCTGAGGCCTTAATGTTTCTAGCTGCTAGTAAATATCCGGTCAATGCCCAGGCAGTTGAATCGACAACATTGTTTTCATTTTCGAATATAGAGTATAAGAAAATGCTACTGGCCGACAGTAACCTCGCGATTGAACTGCTCGGTGACTTAAGCATACATTTACACAAGCGCATTCGAGAAATTGAAATGTTGTCCCTAAAGAATTCGACTATTCGGGTGGTTCGCTACTTTCTCGCGCTACTGGATCAAGAAGGTGACGGCGAACACTCTTTAGAGTTACCGGTTGCAAAAAGGCTGATTGCCGCTCAATTGGCCATTCAGCCAGAAACACTGTCCAGAATCTTTAATCGTATGAAGGAGGACGGAATCGTAGAAATTGATGGGCGTAAAATAACGGTCGCGGATTTGGGCAGGCTTGAGCATTATGAATGATTAAGCAATCACTTAACTATATGGTTAACTATGGTTAAATCTGCAAAACTAGGTTTAACTAAACAGCCCCTTTGCTAATATGATTTGATGTCTGCTGCGAGAACGCTTTGCAAAGAAAGTAAAGAATTTCTGTGGATTTTTCCTCCGTTTACAATTCTCAGAGACCCATCCCGGAATCTCTATCTGAGATCTCGGAATCTTACGGCTGGAAAATCTTGTCGGCCCGATTGCCTTGCATGAGGAAAATTCCTGCTAGGAAAACAGAGCTGTTTTCAACAGCATAAGCCGACAAAAACAGGTGCTATTATAAGCCAGCGTAATAGGCCGCTAGATTTGCAATATCTTCGTCAGAAAGACTTTTAACCATTGAAGCCATCATCGGATCATTGCGTACGCCATCTCTAAATGCCGCAATTTGCTTAATCAAATAGCCTTCTTTTTGGCCGGCCAAGTTAGGCCACAATGTATTGAAACTCATTCCGGCGGGGCCGTGACATCCAGCACAAGTCGCCGCTTTCGCCTTTCCTTTAGCGGCATCGCCGGCAGCGAAACTGAATCCTGAGCTTACGGCTAAAGCTGCTGCGACTAAAGGTATAAGTACTTTCTTCATTTTTGGTTCTCCATCGAACAAGTGGTTATGTATAGTTATTGCTATAAGATAATCTGTTGGCTGTAGGTTAATTTAACGGTGAATGTCAGTCGTTGATCGTAATCAATACTTTAGGTTTGAGGGCGTTTTAATAATGCGGAGATGACGATAACAAGAAATAAAACACCTCCAATAACAGCGACTAAGCTGCCGAACCCCATTATTGCCATTCCGACAACTTCTTGCAAGTTATCAAGGTCCTGTGCATCGCCGGAAGTTTTGCGTTTCACACCGTAACCACCTGTCCAGGCAAGCGCCGTAATATGAGTTAACTGTCCTCCGCCGTACAGCCAGGGCATCCAGTACGCGAGTTTTGGTCTTGTTACAGGTCGATCCAAATGCGGTAATAGCATAAAAACGACTCCCATGAATGCCATCGTCACACCCACTATCGACCCATGGTAATGAGCTGGAATGACGGTATTAGATCCCTGGATCATAAACCCGAGAATACCTCCTGCGCCAAAAAGAGTTATCGAGCTGATCAGTGCGGCACGTAGTGGCTTTTGTTGTTCGTTAAGGGCAGGGAAGCGGAACGTACTAAAGAAGACTAATAAACCAATAGGAATAGACGCAAGACCGCCTTTTCGCATTAAGTCTGTAAAACCGACGATGTGTTCGCTGGATTCTATATCATAACTGTATAACGAAGGGAGCCATAGGAGAGGTACTACGACCAGTGTGAACAATAATAAGCTCAATTTGGGGCTTAGTCGCAGGTCATTACCGCAGGCACTAGCCAGCATTGTCCAGGCTACCAGCAATAACACCGTATTCACAAACTGGTGGACATGGCCGCCTCCCCAAAATAGAAGATCGTAATAAAATTTACCAGAGATGGTGTCGGGAATGTTGATATAAGATACCGCAACGCAAACGACGGCGACTAAGGCTCCTATTGCCGAGAGATATAAGGCGAAATGCAGCGCATCCGTGCCATTGGGTTCTTTTATCACGGGTAGTTTACTGCTAATAAACCCGAGCGCCTGTACAACAAGGCCCGCCGTAACAATGATCAATCCAAAGAAAAACCAGGGTTGTAATAGTACCGGTATATAATTGTTCATTAGTGGTTTAGCGGTACCTAAAAAAGGTGAAATGCTCAGCAGAACAGTACCGGCTACGGCTAACATAAAGGCGGCTTTGCTCCATAATGAAGAACGATGGACGCCAAAAATTGTCCACAAAATTCCCGAGCAGGCGAGAAACCAAATCAATACTGATAGATCGACATGGACAACCAGGGCAACTTTGAAAAAGTCGTTGGTTGGCATTAATTCCTGTAAAACGGGCGTTCGCGAAAAAGCCAGTAGAACGGCTAAAAACCCTGCCGCGACTAAGGAGTATACACCCAGCCAAATCCAGCCGAGTGCGAGCTTCTTAGCAGCGGGGTGAATGTGAGGAATTGCGAACGTTTCATTCATGTTCAAAGTGATTCCTTGCTTACAAAAGTGTACTAATTTCCTGGGCAATTAATGCCGGCTTGGCCGATCCGGAGTACATGGCGCGCGTTTTACCCTCTTGGTCAATGAGGTATATGTGATTGCTATGTCGAAATCCATAATCAATACTCGAGTCTATCGTTTCTTTTTCGAAAACTGCTTTATAAAGAGTTGCCACTGTTTTTAATTGTTGAGCGTCGCCTCGTAAACCCACGAATGAAGGATGAAAAAAGGATAGATAGGTTTTAAGTTTGCTTAAAACATCGCGCTCTGGATCGATGGTGACAAAAAGCGCTTGGATCTCAGTGCTATCGCCGTTAAGGATTTCCATAACAGATCGCATTCGAGATAAAACCGTGGGGCATACGTCAGGACAACTGGTGAATCCAAAGTTCAATAACACCACCTTACCAGCAAAATCCGTTAGTTGTACTTCGCGATTGTCAGTACTTGGAAGGCTGAAGTTCCCGCCTATGTCCTGAAGAACGGGCAGTTGTCGTCGTTGGTCATCAATAACTAAGTAAGACGTCATCGCCGCCAGTAGCAGAATGGCTATTGCAAGAGCGACGGTGGCAAGTCGACTCATATCATCGTGCTCGCCACCAAGTTTTTCTTGTGCAGATCGTGAAGGTTATGACTGACGAAAAGTGTGGCCGTGAATAGCATTACCGCAACACCTTGATGAGCAGCTGCCAGAGCAATAGGGACATGGTATAGCAATACCGAAATTCCGAGGCTGACTTGAACTAATAGAAGCCCCGCTAAGCTATAAACACCGATGCGTAAACGCTGTGAAATGTCTTGTTTCAATATTTTAAAAACAAAAGTAAAAATTAGTGCAAATAATACGTAGGCAAAAATCCTGTGATTAAATTGAATGGTCGTTAGATCTTCAAATATCGACAGCCATGACGGGGTCATCGAATAAAGTCCTGCCGGGAAGAAAGAGTCACCCATGAGAGGAAACGTCGGATAAAGTAATCCTGCCCGAGTTCCTGCGACCAATCCTCCCGACAAAATCATCAGAAAGATCAATCCGGTAATCGTAAACGAAAAGGTCTTTAGTCCCTTGTCTATCGATTGAGTGACTTTACTGGCAGATAAACCGAAGGCCACCCATAAAATATAGCCATAGATAATAACCGCAGCGCCAAGATGGGCGGTCAATCTATACTGACTGACACGCGGGTTATCGACTAAACCACTTTTAACCATATACCAGCCGAGCAAGCCCTGTAGACCTCCCAAAATAAACATCACGATCAATTTCGGCGTAAGACCTTCCGGAATTCGCTTTTTGAAATAGAAATATAAAAAAGGTAACAAAAAAATTACACCGATTAAGCGACCGAGCACCCGATGAAGATATTCATACATGAAAATCGACTTAAATTCCTCGACTGTCATTCTGTGATTGACCTTCTTATACTCCGGGAACTGTTTATATTTTTCAAAGGTTTCAATCCATGCCGATTCGTTCAGAGGCGGAATAACTCCCACCAAAGGTTTCCATTCAACCATTGATAGCCCAGAATGTGTCAGCCGAGTTACTCCTCCGAGCAAGATCATGAACAAAATGACGCAGGCACAAAACAGTAGCCAGAGTGTGATCTGTCGATTGTATCGGTGTTGCCGTGATAGCATATTATTGTGCCGGTCCCAGTTTAAAGTTGACAGTCATGACTGCAATCAAAAGTAATGTCGCATTGAGGTTGTGGATCATCACTACCATCAATGGCACGCTTAACAAAATAGAAATCAAGCCCGCGAACGCCTGAATCGATAGTAGTGCAATAACGATTAAGGCAAGTCTCTTATGGTATTTGTAAAGAGCTACAGCCGAGGCTATCAGGATTGATCCGGTCAGAAGACTGAATAATCGATGAGTCAGGTGAATGCTCACGGAACTTGAGTCAAATATTATACGCCCTGTTTCGTCTAAATTCAGCTCTCTTAAATACCCAAACCCGCTGGATCCCGTTTTCAAGTATTCGCCGGCTGCGTTGCATGCCAATAGCTCGCGGCAGGCGTCCGCTGCAAAATTAGCACTAACCCACGCTCCCAGCAGGATTTGTACAATGGTGATGGCCAATGCCACCATCCATAATCTGTTTATCCAAACGGGAGCATCATGAGTCCGCAGCGACTGGTGGGCAAGTTGCAAATAGAGCCACCAGGCAATCGCAAGTAACGTTACTCCTCCGGCTAAATTGAGCAGAGCAATGATCGGTAATGTCTTCAAATAGCTGGCTGGTCCAATAATGGCCAGTAAGATGATGACGGCGAGTAACAGATAGGGAAGTGTAGGATTTGCTCCTTTAAGGGCATTGGGTTTCCTGCTCTGATGAATGAGGAAGAGCACGGCAAAAACGAGAAAGGAGGCGACCGCTCGGTGCGTTTTTTTAACGCCATCGATCGGCGCTAGCGCTTGCTGTGCAATTTTTCCTGAATCTTCAGCTTGAACTTGTTCACCGACTTGCGCATAACATTGCGGCCACGGTTGGCAGTCGAGACCGGCGTCGATATGGCGAATGTAAGCGCTTAATAAATTTATAAATAGTGTCGTCACTATCACAATCAATGTGTAGAAAGCTAGCGATTTTTGCGTCTCGGCAGGGACTCTAGTGGTCATGGTTATATTTTTTTTCAGGTTCAATCATTGGACTTATGGTAAATGTTTTTTGATGCGAGTTTATTGATCGTGGACATGGTTTAAAGCATTATTCCCATGTATATCTATTGTTTAACCGTTAGAAGGAAGCTCCGTTGGATATTGCACTCTTTACTCTGGTCGCTATTTTACTCTACCTTTTCTCTGACTGGCTACTGGGCACGATAGAAAAAAAGCGTGGCGCCGTCTTCAAGAACAGAAACATTATTTTCTTTGCCATTATTCTGGTGCTGACTATGGGGAGTTTCGAATTAATGCAATGGGTTCTTCAAAGTAACAATCTGGGATGATTTTTCAGTGGGCTTGTTTTGAACACATTCCAGGTTGTATTCTTTCCACAGAATGTTTCCAAAGAATGGTGGTACATAACTGGCTCACAGCTCGATTATATGATTGTAAATTTTTTCCCCTGATCGTCGAAATCGATAACAAGTACTTGCGCTGGTTTGAGGGTAATCGTCTGTTTCAATTGGTAGGGAAATTCAGCCTGTTCCAGGTGATCTTTCATTCTCACCAGCAAATCGATTTTTCCTGAGTCTACCGGAACCCGAAAATAGACTGAGGTAAGTCCGTCGTTGTGAATGCCTCGCGGGTCGAGCTGTTCACTGTAGACCGCTAGCCCATCGATCAGTAAATCCAATTGTAATGGGGAACGTTGTCGCGGACAGATCTTGGCGATACGCATATTGGGTGCTAACTGTGCGAGTTCTTCAGCGCTGCGGATTTGACATTCACCCAGAGTTTTACCTGCATGTTGCAGGCTGAGTTTTATCATCGCAAGGTCATGATCGTACCGTTGGTATACCGGTGCGGATGAAAAATAGCCGACCAGTCCAAAGAATAGGCTATAGAATAGCGCTTGACCGAGCCATTGACGCCAACTAAACATTGGATATTTCCTTTGTTTTGGGTTGAGAGCTCGGATCCCCTGCATGGGGGTGGGCTTCTCTGAGTTCTCGACGGTAGCGATCGACGGCCTGATCGAGCTTTTTTTCTTCCCGGGGTCCCGCCCAAAAAATTTGGACTTTTTCGGCGCCGGCCTTGGTTCGCAAATGAGGCATGCGTTGGCGATGAAAGCGTTGCTCAGTCCAGTCGCTGCCTTTACGGAAAAAACAGTCTTCACCACTGCAGCCGCTGATCAAAACACCCTTAATGGCTTCTTTGCGGGATATATAGTCGGCAAAAGATGGTGGCAATAATCCACTGCAAGGAAGACTGATGACCGCAGTTTGCCGATCGGCTATCGTTTTGACATTTAAGGCGTGGTCACACCCAAAGACGACAATTTGTTCGTTGCCATCCAGGTGGGCGAGTTGTCGGTCGGTTTCTTCTCGGAGGCGGTCTATGGAAAAGTCAGGTATTTCGATCCCGGACACCAGTTCATCGACATGGCGAAAGGGTGTTGCCGACGGACAAGATCCAGCGCAAATCCCACAAGCGGTACAAAGATCTGCGTCTACTTCTGCCTGTTTATGGCCTTTTTTAAATTCGTGGTCAACCATGGTAATCGCTTCGTAGGGACAGTCCTGAAAGCACCAGCTACAGCCGTTGCAATTCTCAGGATTAACTGCCGCCACGCGAAGAGCATCGCTCTTTTCTGGAGACAGCCACGGTAGCATTGCTAGCACGGTCGAAATACCAACCAGTAAAAGCCACACGTAAGCCGCTCCCCAGATGTCCAATAATGGATAGACATTCAAGTAGATCCAATCCATATTAATATCGGTAACGAGCAGAGACAGTTCGGCTTGTTGCATGCTTAGGGCCGGTTTGATAATGGACAGTAAAAGCAGCGCAGCTAATACGCCTCGGGCCAGGCCTTTTGGTGGGTTTGTTTTAGCTAATTTGATTCGTTTTATATGAATAAACATTCCCAGTAAAAGAAATAGCGGGATAGCGATATGCATAAAGACCAGCAGTGAGAAAAATCGGTCACTCAGCGTTTTTGTAGAGACAAAATTACGAGCGAGAGAATCTCCAATGACCGGCAGCCAGCCAAACCATTCTGAAGTGACCTCTGCAATGTATTGGGCGAGCTGATCCCAAACAAGCCAATATCCTCCAATTGCGGATGCAAATAACAGCCACAGTAGAGGAACGCCAGAAAACCATGAAAACCAGCGTGCGCCACGAAAACGACCGAGAGAAAATTCCCGTATTAGATGAAGAGTGACGGTAATTGCCATTCCGTCAGAAGCATATCGATGCAAGCTGCGCATGATGCCACCGGCGTACCATTGCCCGAGAGTCAGTGATTGCACAGACTCATAAGCGCCAGTGATACTGGTATCAAAGAAGATAAACAGATAGAGGCCACTAACTATAATAATCCAAAAGAAATAAAACGACAGTGCACCGAGCTGGTACCAGGGATTCCAGCGATTGCCGAAAATTTGATTGAAGCCATCTTCAATCAGTTGGAAGGCGTTTAATAACAGCTGTTCGAATTGTCTTATCACTTCTGTGGGATTCCGTTATTCAACGACTTCTAGCGTCGGCGCGGGTTGTTTGACGGACATTTTTGGATACCCAGTCACCGCTGGTTCATTCTCAGCGACGCTACTCGATTGATTCGTTTTCAATTGCGCTCTGCTTGAGTTGCTGTGGCGCCATTCGCGCAACACAAAAAATACCATCAGACCTCCGACAAACAACCCGACAAATAGGCCGACAAAAATGGAATAGTCAAATTGGTAGCTGTCTGAGTAGGGATCGTAAACGGTACAAAATAGACGAATCTTTGCGCTAATCTCCTGAAACAGCGAGTGATCAATATTTTCTGAAAAGACTAATTGCTTTAACGGTCCCACTAGATGGGGTGTTTCAAAAGTCATCCCGTATACCTGCCGCACAACGACGCCTTTGCTATCCAATAGGGTGGTTTGAATCAGATGGTCAAAGCCGCTCGGTGACCGAATAAACTGGAAACCCAGATCTTGGGATAACTGAAAAACTGTATTTTTATCAGTCGCCAAAAAATCCCAGTTTTCTTCGTTAACCGATTGCTGTTTGGCAAATGCTCCCATTGTTTTTGCCGTGTCGTTGGCCGTATCAAATCCAATAGTAATAACGTTAAATGAGTCGTCGCCCAGTACTTTCTTCGCTTTATTGACCACTTTGTTCAAGTGCTGGGTCGTAGTCGGGCAGATATGGTAACAGGAAGTGTAAATCAGGCTGATAATAAGGGGCTTTCCAGCATAATCAGAGAGTTGTTTTTTTTCTTCACGAGTGCTGACAAATTTGAAGTCTGCTACTGAATTTCCTACCGCTGACTGACTAATAGCTAACGCATTTTCGCGTTTAAACGTAGCGGCCATTTCATGCTGGTGAGGTGTTTCTCCCGGCTCAACAGTTTCCTGTGCGAAGATTGGGGGCGCACATATAGTGGCCAGCACGACTGCCAAAAGTAGAGTTTTTTTCATTGTTATCCCAAAATTAACGGATCGGCGATTGCGGTAATCAGCAACAAAGTTAATTGCACGATAGATGCAATGAAACAATGGATGGCCGTTTTAGGATTCGTGTCTTTCATCATGGTAATCGCGGTCCAGATGAAACAGGCGCCACCGACAGTCGCTCCAGCGAGATAAATCCATCCCATACCAAACAAACCGGGTAGCAGAGATGCCGCCACTAGAACTAGTACACTAAAGAAGATGATTTTTGCGGCGGCTTCGTCGCCCTTAACGACGGGTAACATCGGTACGCCGGCAGCGGTATAGTCTTTTCGCATGGTAATTGCCAGTGCCCAAAAATGCGGGGGCGTCCACAAAAATAAAACCACTGCCAGCAAAATTGAAGACATATTTAGCGTGGGGTCGGCGGCTGACGCTCCCGCCAGCACAGCAAAACTTCCCGCCGCACCTCCCACTACAATATTCCACACAGTTCGTCTTTTAAGCCACAGTGTATAAATAATGCCGTAAATAAAGGCCCCCATGAATACATGAAAGCCCACCGCGAGGTTGAACATCCAGCAGGCAGTACCGACCGAAACCAGTAACAGGCTAGCGATAATCCACAGCCATTTTTGTCCGTGGTTTGCGGCTCCAGTCACAAATGGTCGCGATTTGGTGCGCTCCATCAGCGCATCCAAATCCCTTTCAGCATATTGATTAAAGGCGCCTGCGGCAGCAGAAGCCCCTAATACTGAAAGAACAAGGATCAGTATTTCGGGACTTGAAAGCTCTATGCCTGGAGTAACGGTAAACCCTGCCAAGGCCGTCACTGCCATTAGGACTCCAATGCGTAACTTAAATATATCTACGATCTGCGCAAACATACTAATTCTCGCCTCTTTTCACCAATAGATGCGAAAGGCTGGACAGTGAAATCTCTATTGAGTTAGCCACGCTAGCTCAATCCCCACGTTTCAGAGAGATACTTCCAATTGATAAAGTAATACAACGCAAAGGCGACAAAAAACACGGAAACCATCGCTAACGTACCCGGTATGGTTAAGGGCTCTTTGTTTGTGGCGTACTCTTCATCCGTTACGGCGGGAACAATCATCGCTTCACCGACTTTTTCATCTTCGCCAATCTTTTTCCCGAACAATAAGGAGCCGACGATGATCACACAGAAAGCGGCGCCGCCGAAACAGGCAAGCAATACCGACATTCCGTTTAAACTCATCATGGTTAATGCTGCGGCTGAAAATTCATAACCGCCATCAGCGCTGGTAAACAAAATATCCCAGTGACGTCGTGGTACTCCTAAAGTACCTGCCCCCATAAGAAACAACGCAACGCCGCTCATGCCGATACCGAACAACCAGGGCTGCAAGCTCGCTAGTTTTTTCATGATGAGTTGGCGACGGAACATGATCGGAACTAACCAGTATGTCAATGCCATAAAGGTGAGTGTGGTGCCGATAACGACCGTAGCGTGAAAGTGCCCAGGCACGTAAAGCGTATTGTGGACCAGTAAATTAATTTGCTCTGTGCCCATGACAACGCCGGTGATTCCGCCCAACACACCAAATCCAACAAGGGATATGAACATTGCAGAAAAAACCGGATTACCCCAGGGTGCTTTTCGCAACCATTCGAACAAACCAGCGGTTAATCCTCTCGCCCGTTGAGCGTGTTCGATCGAGCCAGGAACTGTCAGTCCGTGAACCATACTGGCCATTACGGCTAAGTACATGGCGTAACTTGTATTGAAAATTTTCCATTCAGAGCTGAGACCGGGGTCTACCAACAAGTGATGTGCAGATGCGAGTTGTAATACGGCGATGTAAAGTAAAAAGGCAAAGCGACTTACTTTTTCCGACAAAGGTTTAGCGCCGAACAAAATAGCTGCAATGGCGTACCAGATAGAGACTTGTGCGGCGACGTTAATTTGCTGTGAAGAATGGCCAAAGGCCCACCATATTAGTCGATACAATCCCGCATCAATATTGTTAATAAAGCCGAGATTCCATAACAAGGTGGGTATCAATATGACTGCGCCCGACGCGATCGTGAATATCGCGATGATGCAGGCAGTCAGAGCTCCAAATGAAACAAGTGGCAGAGAGCCCTCATAGGTTTTTTCTTCTTTGGCAATTACCAGTGTGCCCAGGAAAATAAAACAGTTAATCAACGCACCGACGGCAAAGACAATCAGCCCGACGTAAAACAAGGTGTCCGCGGGCATTGGTACATACGAGGTCATCATTACGCTGGAGTTACCGACGACAAGCACTGCATAATTATTGAGTATCGCGCCGACGACCATCATCAAGAAAGCGACCATGCCGAGTTTGGGCGTTGCAATACGGCATCCTAACAGTGTCGAGGAGGCGAATTGCAGTACGGCCATTTCGAAAAAAATAATCCAGAATATCAACACGTTAATGCCATGCGCAGTTAGCACTTGGTAAAAAGTATCGGGGCCGAGTAAATGCACTTCGGGCCAGCGGGTTAATCCAACCCCTAGCCCAAGGAAACCGCCCACAAGAAGAAACACAACCGCTGCAACCGCATTTAACTTCATCAGTCTTTCTGCGGGCCGATGCCATTTTAGTCCGGTATCCGGACAAACTCTAAAATCATTATTTGTATTCATATCGATCCCCTATTCGACAACATAGATCGTGCCCAGCATGTTATGGTGGCCGATCCCGCAGTATTCGTTACAAACTACCGTGTGTTTCCCTGTTTTATTGGGTGTTACTGTCAAAACCATGTCGTAACCAGGCAATACTTGAACGTTTAAATTAGTCGGCTGTAGGGAAAATCCATGTTGCCAGTCAATCGACGCAACATGTAAACGGTAGGTCTCGTCTTTTTTCAGCTCTAAAATCGGCCACCATTCCCATAAGCGGCCGACCATATAAATGTCGATGCCGGCCGGAGGTTTCACAACAGGAACTTGTCGTTCACCTTCTTTACGAATCGTGTACTGATCTACCATGGCTTGCGTTTTTTCCATGTAGTTCTCTGGGGTTGTACGGTAGGCTTCACTGGATAGATTCTGTTCTCCGTAAATGTGCCAGAACGGCATCATCAGCGTGAGAATTATCCCCCACACGACGACGACAGATATCCAGATAAGTTCGCCTTTTGCGATCGGCTCTTTCCACCAGACTTTCGTGGCGGGGGGGGAGATACTAGTCATAAGTTATTCCCTTCTTGTTTTGT
Organism: uncultured Cellvibrionales bacterium; assembly: GCA_913019905.1. Classification (GTDB taxonomy): domain Bacteria; phylum Pseudomonadota; class Gammaproteobacteria; order Pseudomonadales; family Dasaniaceae; genus Oceanicoccus. Next base: position 58,383 of record CAJVZD010000014.1, on the reverse strand, counting down.
GTAAAGATGATGTTCTCTACGACTAAAACGGGTTCGATTAGTCGGCGAGTGGCAGTGAGATTAATTCCATAACACCCCAAACGATGTAAAGCATGGTTGGAAATGTGATGCCGATAAATAACAGCATGAACGGGTTGTCCAAAATTCTTTGCATCAGAGGAATATTTTCCTTTATGTCTTCGTCTTTTATTTCTTCCGGCATTGTCGTACTCCTTTATTAACGAATCTATACCGCTGCATCGACAGCTTGATGCTTACTTTACACGCGTGCGTTCAGACTGCACTTGACGTACATCAAGGTCTGGTCGAGGTATATGATCTAATGGGAGTTGAGGATATTAAGGGATACAAAAAGAGCTGAGGTTTTTCGGATTTCAATATAAATGTCGCATTAGGAACTGCGTTTTTACGCATTAACATATTGAGATTATTGTCTTGGGACTATTGTCTTGGGACTATTGTCTAGAGGCTGTTGTCTTGGTCGAAAAATGCATGCCTAAATGCATTTTGGTTTAGCGACGGTTTATGTCGAAAGGATATACGAAAATTGCCCCCAATTTATGGGGGCAATTTCTTTACCTAGTTACTTGGTTAGGGGTTTAGTATATGTCGTCCATGGTGTTGAGAACGTTGAACTTACCGGTAGGTGTGATTAGCCGTTTATCTTTAATAACTTTCTTTAGCTTCCTGGTTTTGTCATCGACAACAACAATAGCCGATGTTGCGTCAGCGCCATTCCAAACTGAAAACCATACCTCATCGCCCTTTTTGTTGTATTCGGGTTGGACCACGCGCGCGGCCCCTTCTTTTTCGACACCAGCCCATTCTGCGATCGGCAGTACTTCGTAGCCTGCGTCGAGATCATCGGCGTTAAATACCGCGATTGATTGAGCGATTTTCGGGTCGGGGTTCAGCGGTGCATCCACCCATAAATTTTTTGACTTGGGATGGGTTTTTACAAACAGCGAGCCACCGCCTTGTCCCTTCAGTACTTTTGCGACCTTCCATGCGTACTTACTGTGTCTCTTCGGGTCTGTACCGATTAGAGTGATTTCGTCTCCACCAAGTGCACTGGTTACCCAAACTGGACCATAGGATTTGGTTCTAAGGTTCGCGCCCCGACCCGGATGGGGAATAGTTGTCACGTCGATGAGAGCTTCCATCTCACGATCTTTTGAATCAACAACGGCTATTTTGTTAGACTTGTTTGCCGCCGTGAGAAAATACCGTTTCGTTGAATCCCAGCCGCCGTCATGAAGAAACTTCGCTGCCTGCAATTCTGTAATTTGTAAGGCGTTTGTATCCTCGTAATTCACGAGTAATACCTTACCGGTTTCTTTGACATTGACAATGAATTCGGGATGTTCGTGTGAGGCGACTATCGCTGCAACCCGAGGCTCAGGATGATATTCCTGGGTGTCTACTGTATATCCACGAGTTGAGACTATTTTTTTCGGTTCCAAAGTCTCTCCATCCATTATGGTGAACTGTGGGGGCCAGTAAGATCCGGCGATGACGAGTTTATCTTCGTAACCTTTATATTTGGATGTTTCGACTGAGCGAGCTTCGGAGCCCACCTTTATCTCGGCGACGGTTGTCGGCACTTTCATGTACAAATCAATCATATTGATTTTGGCATCTCTGCCAATGACGAACATGTAGCGGCCCGAGCTTGAAGGCCTGGAAATATGTACCGCGTAGCCTGTATCGACTACCGAGATAATTTCTTTACTGTCTCCGTCTATTAACGCGACTTGACCTGCATCGCGTAGAGTGACTGAAAAGACATTCTCAATATCAAACTTTCCCTGGGGTTTTTTAGGTCGGTCTTTGGGAGCAATATTCAATTTCCAGCTTGCACGCATGTCTGCCATGCCAAACTCGGGCGGCGCTGCCGGTGTGTGCTGTATGTAGCGTGCCATTGCATCAATTTCGGCGTCGGTCATATCGCCAGACGATCCCCAGTTGGGCATGCCTCCAGGCGTGCCGAAGGCAATCATCACTTTCAGATAGTCTGTACCCCGACTTTGTGTTACATCGGGAGTTAAGGCCTTGCCGGTTGCGCCCTTGCGTAATACCCCGTGACAACCCGCACAGCGCTCAAAATAGGTCTTTGTTGAGCTACGCCATTCATCGGGGGTAATGGCTGGGCCATTAGGATGGAGTGTCATGTCAACATCTGAGGCCATGGTAGGTGCACCCATATATCGAACTTCAGAGCCACTGGTTCCCGGATGGTCGGACTTTTCTGGTTCGGCAAAAACGAAGGAGCTGGTAGCACAGGCTGCCAATGCTAGCGCCGACACAATTGGTGGTAAAAGAGTTCTCATTTTTTTTCTCCATTTTTGAAATTCGGTAATCGCTAAAATTGTGACACGTAATAAAACTAATACATTTGATGAAAATCAAGAATACAATTGGCGCAGAGCATTCCGTTGATTTGTATCAAAGGATATTCATATTGACTAACCCTTATTTATAGTGATTCTCAGTTATTGCTAATGTCGATGACTTTTAATGCGTTTTTTTCGTTTCTTCGTTCACGTTTTTTCCGTTTCTCAGTTAGCGGTGGACACTTGTGATCATCCCAGTATGTAAGCTGGCAATCGAAACAGTAGTGACATTCGCTGGAAATGATTTCGCCTGTCGGTTTAATTGCATTGATTTGGCACTTTGCTGCGCAGGCCTGACAGGGCTTGCCGCACTCATTTCGGCGCCTTAGCCAATCGAATATTTTAAATCGGCTCAGGATACTAAGGCTGGCACCGAGTGTGCAGATGTACTTGCAATAGAATTTCGAATTAAATGCGGCGATGACCAGTAGTGCGGCCGCGTACAGAACAAATGGCCACTCGCGATCAAACTTCATCGTTAAGCTTGTTTTAAATGGTTCGATTTCAGCGATCTTCGCTGCACTGGAAAAGGAATCCATCGAAATTCCTATTAAGAGCAGTAGAAGAATATATTTTATTGCCCACAATCGTTCGTGAACCATGGGTGGGAACTCGAAATTCGGAATTCGAAGACGTATCGCCACTTCATGTATAAGTTCCTGCATGGCCCCAAAGGGACAGAGCCACCCGCAAAAAACGCCTCGTCCCCACAGGACAATCGATATGGCGACAAATGACCACAGAAAGAAAATTCCCGGGTCAATTAACAGTGTTTCCCAGGTAAATCCGCTGGAATAGGTTTGAATAAAGGCAAGGACATTAATGATTGAAAGTTGTGCCGCGAAAAAATAGCCAATAAATACAACGGTGAATGTCAGAAAACCATACCTAAGAGGTGTAAAGATTTTAGGTCTACGGACCAACCAATCCTGAAAAAACATAATGAGTGTCAGCAGGAAAAGTGCCGTGGCTATACTCCATATTTTCAAATCTTGTCCGTGCCAGCTATCCAGGCGAGGCTGCCAGAGTTGTTCGAGTGTTGGATCAGGTAGTCTCTCTTTGATTGTCGTATCAGGACGCGAAAGCGGCGGCCATTCTAAGGCATCAACCATTTTTTTTACTGATAACATAATGCTACGATTAAGGACCATGGCTGTTATCGTAGCGCCGGATATGCCATCAACCCCTCTAAATCCTTTTCGGTCTGAAGCGTTCACTCTAATTTTTTCGGAGCTTTTTACACCAACATATTGGTTGACAAAATCGGTAAGCTTCTTCTCTTCAATACCAACCACTAAGATCGGTTCTTCGTGAGCGACGATTGCCAGGCCTGCGATACGACCGTCGATGCCTAATCCGATCAAGGTTGAAATAGGTTTGCCGGAATAGGCTGAAATGGGACTTATGTCGCTACTGAGGATTAGTGCTCCAACGATATGTTCCTGCTCGTATATGATTTTGTGTGTAGGTCCATTTTTTGTCGGTCCCAGTTTTGTCGCTTTCGGAAACCATACGGCGATATCATTTAACTGAAAGTCATCGACCGACAGAGCCGCATAGCTATTTGCGGACCCACAAAATAGAAGCCAAAACAATGTCAGAAGAGCGGAGTAAAAGCGCGCGCGCATCGAAGCCCTTTTAAATATTCCGTTTACAATAAGGGTAATAAGAATGGACTTAAATCCTTGATCTTTACTTGATCCTTGTCAACAAAACCCAACTCAATACCCGCTAGACTTTCTTCATGGTCAAGATTATTTTTACCGCACTTCTATTGTTGTCTTTATTTTCAACCGTGGTGAACAGCGAGAACAAAGAACAAAGCAAAGTTGTTTCAGACGAGCAAGGCTCGGAGGATTTAGCTAACGAGCGGTTTCCGGTAGACGTAAATCTACTGGAAAAACATTGGGGCGTTGACTGTGACGATACCGTTCGATCGACACGGGTTTTTCTAGAAAAACAAAAAAATGAACAAGCCGTTGTTGCCAACATAATTGTTGATGCTGGAGGGACAATTCCTGTAGCAGAAGGCAGCGAGAAGATATTGTCAGAACAAAAAATAACGGTAACGAAAACAGAGGAAGATAGTTGGGATGATATCGACTGGCAAGGCCTTTATCGCTGCGGGTTGTTGTTTAATACGCGCGGTACTGGACGTTATCAACCATGCCCGAATTATAAGGATGCGTACTTACATTTAACCTTAATTCGAAAAAGAGAAAAGGGTTTTGGTAACGGATCGGTCAAAAACTTATTAGATTTAGTTCGATGTGGTGATTAGAAAATTCAGCGGAAGTAGGATGTTTTCGCAAGTGATTTGCGAACAACTGGATTTGATATCAGGTCAAGAATTGATGGATGGTGAACTTGAATAATAGAGCAACCGGGATCAGATAGTGATTCATTAGCGTCAGTTATTCCTTCGAGGTGTGTATGATTAACGGTAAGGCTTTTACGATAGTAGGCAGCTTAATAATTGGGTTACCTTTTTCTGTTATTGGGGAAGAAGTCTGTAATACCGGCACGTTTTGTTTGAGCAGTAATTACCTTGAAGAAATTGTTGTTACGGGCACAAAAACAGATAAATCGGTGCGGGAAAGCCCGAATGCTATTGCACTGATTTCTGCAGAAGAGATGAAGTGGAACGTCACTGAATCGCTTGCAGAGGTATTGCGAAGTGTTCCCGGCGTTCTGGTGACCGATGCTGGACAGGCGGGAATGAAGCGAATTCGTATTCGAGGCGAGGATTCGTACCGAGTAGCGGTTTTAGTTGACGGCCAGGAAATCACGGATCACCGCGGCGAGGGCGTGCCACTCACGCTGGACCCTTCATTGGTGAAGAGAGTCGAAGTCATTCGGGGCGCAGGATCAGTTCTCTATGGTCCTAAAGCGCTTGGTGGCGTTGTCAATTTTATTACTCACAAAGGTGGAGAAAAACCGTTGCAGCTTACAGCGTCTGCTGGCTGGAACTCTGCGACTAACGCGCAACAAAAGTTTGTCAGTGCGTTTGGCCTGATAGAGGGTTTTGACTATCGTTTCTCTTATGGTGACATTGACAGTGATAATCGACAAACTCCCAAGGGTGAAATAGAAAATACAGAATATTCCAGCAGGAGTACAAATTTTTACTTGGGCAAACGTTGGGAAGGCAATGAAGTCGCTCTCAGTTGGGATGAGCACACAGCCTATTCAGAGGTATTTGTCGAAGATGAAGTTCGGTTTGCCTTTCCTTTTAACGAATTTGCAATGCGGATTCCACAACGTGACAGGCAAAAGGCTGCTTTGTTTTACAGTTGGGACAACCAAGGCGGAACGCTCGATAAAGTTCAGTTGAATGCATATCGGCAAGTCAGTGATCGGAAATTTCAAACCTATTGGTCGCAAGTATTTGGTATGGAGAAAGAAACCTTTTCCGAGTCTGAGCTGGTGACCGAAGGAGGCTTGGCGCAGCTCGATTTTCAGTTGGGAGATCAGCACTTGTTAGTCGCGGGAGTTCAATATACCAAAGACAGCGTCAAGCAAGACAGGCTTGAGCTATTACATATGAGTACTCCGGTGCCGATGACCCTTTCAACCGATATTTTTGATCAAGCGAGTTTAGAGACAAAAGCTGTGTTTTTGCAAGATGAATGGAGTTTGTCGGACTCGGTAATTATGACAACGGGAATGCGGCACTATTGGATAGATAGTGATCTGCAAACCAGCACTCGCGTTGGTTTGATCACTCCCCCCAAAGATGATCAGGAACTAATCGCCGCCATTGCATTGACGTGGGATTTTTCCGAGAGTTCTACGGTTCGTATGAGTTTTTCCGAAGGCTACATGTACCCTTCTTTACTACAATTAGCGATTGGCGGAGTGGCTCGAAATTTTGTAAACCCCAATACATCACTCGAGCCAGAGCGATCGGACACTGTTGATCTTGGTTGGCGTTATAGTTCGGATAGAGTGCAATTTGATTTGACCGCATTTGTTTCACGGGCGGAAAATTACATCGATCATGTTCCCTGTGTTTCTTCGACAAGGTGTATTGGAGGAACGCGGCGCTCTCCTGCAGAAATGTATGTCAATATCGCCCACGCCAAAACAGTGGGTTTGGAAGCTTATATCGAATACCAATTGAACCATTCCGCGCTCGTCTATTCCGCACTCACCTGGCTCGACAGAGAAAATGAATTTGAAGATTTTACTACGTCTAACGCTGGTCTTCCGTCTCTAAACGCCGTTGCTGGAATAAAATATAATGGGCAATCATTTGGTCTTAACCCCTATTGGGTGGATGTGTACGCAAAGGGTGAGACGAGTGCTAAAGAAACAGATGAGAACCATGTAGAGCATGACAATGCAGGCTGGGTCACGGTAAATGCAAAGGCAGGTACCGAGTTTGGAGCTGAAAGCAATTATCGTTTAGTGTTGGAATTAAACAATTTGTTTGATAACAGTTACTCTACATCGGCAGAAAACTTAGAGGCGATGGAGAGAAATGTTCAGGCTAAGTTTATCGTGACATTTTGACATTTTGACATTGATGCGGGCAGTTTGTACTGAATAGGAGTCGCCGTCCTCAATCTCAAGCGCGGCGTAGCTAATCATCGACAGTTCACGCTATTGTTCTACAGGGAGGAAAAACTAGATTGACGAGTAATAACACAATTGATCTATCGGGTATTTATGAGCGCGTGCAATTCATTCCACACTTGTTGAGGCTGGAAATTTTCCAGGCAAGCCGACGTATTAGTATTGTCAAAATGACAGTTTTTCTTGTAACACGGTGAACAACTGAAATTTGCAGTCGAAGCAATTAGGTGTTGTTGATGGAGTCCAGTCGCGCCTATTAAATTCGCATCGGTTGGGCCGTACAGGCTGACCGCGGGTAGATTTAACAAGCCTGCAAGGTGTCCCAGTCCGGTATCACAACAGACAGCCCCTGCGGCTTTGTCCATGATGGCAGCGATTTCTGACAGCGATAACCGCGGCAGTGCAATCGCCTCTTGATAGGGCTGCGCTAGCCGTTCGGCTCTCTCTTTCTCTTCATCATTACCGCTAGGTAGCAAGACTGAATATCCCGCCTTGGTCGCTATTTCAATTAACTGAAACCAGTGCTCTTCGGGCCATAATTTGCTTGCCCAACTTGCATTATGGACGAAAAAAACAAATTGTTCTGGAAGGGCAATTGACGGTAGATGTAAGTTTTCACGATTGATGCCAAAGTTCGGTGCTGAATCGGGCACTGGGTACCCCAGCGCATTAGCTATTAGTCGTCGTTGGTGGAGAATGGAATGCTCATTTACGACGGCTTGATGACGACGCTGATAGACCCAATGTGCAGGCTTTTCCCGAACACCATCGTGATCAAGTCCATGGACATCGCCCTTCGTCTTACCTATACGGCGAAGTAAGGCGACGGTTGCGCTTTTTAGATTGCTCTGACCGTCAATAACAACATCGTAGTCATCTCTATTCAGATTGCGGTAAAATTCCTTTAGTTCACCGTTGGAAAAAGACTGTGATACGTGTTTTTTCCAGCGCCGATGTGCACTTTTGATGATGCGATTGACCGCTGGGTGCCATAAGGGGATGTCAGAAAAGGCTTCGTCGACCACCCAGTCGAATTGAATGTCGGGGTAAATAGCGGCGGCGTCCGTTAATGCCGGTAATGCGTGCATCAAATCACCCATTGACGTCATTTTGATCAGTAGTATTTTTTTCATAAATTGATGGTTCTGCCGGTACGCATGGTGTCTGTTAATGAACGGGCTGTTGTTAGATTATATTGTTAGATTACATTATTAGATCATCGCTGTTGCTTTTAAACATGGCCTAGGATTCAAATTGACGGTGGATCCAAAGGTCTCAGTTTAGTGGTTAGTCCCGTTTTTATAAACATCTTCTTACTGATATGTTGAAGAATACGTTGGAAAAGACGGTTCAGAATTCTACAATAAGACAATTTTATTCAGAGTCTTTTCCATTTCATCAGTGACGAAAAAAGCGTAACTTTCCTGATATTTATCTGACCAGTCGCGAAAACTAATGGTTCCGAGTTCCTTATCCCTGCAAAAATGAATAAGTTTCAAGGTTTTAAACCCATCAAACCATCCGTTAAGGTGTTTTAATCGTGTGGTGCTGTTATTGCCGTGTTCGTTAGCATGCCGAACAACTTGATCTAGTTGGACCGCGGACGAAAATGTCAGTAGTAGTTGGCGATCAATCCCATGTTGCGGTTCAATCGCGAGGGCCGTACAACAGTCTTGTATAGTGCTTGGTTGTTCCGCTAGCGCTGCCAGTAGCTTTAAGAAATAGTACAAATACACAAAACTATCCGGATGATAAATACGCATGGCATAGGGATCGTCCTGTGCGTTTATTTTAATTACCGCAGGCCCTGTGCCGAAGGGTACTCTGTTAGATTCTCGGGCGTGAATATCGATGATTGGTTTTTTTAGCGATATGACTTTCCCCGTTTTAACCAGCTTGTTAAGAAGATAGAAATCTTCCGCTGCGGATCGTTTCGGGAAACCTCTCACTTGGCAGTAGTGCCGATAATTCACCGAGATTAGGCTGCCGATCGTGTGATATGCATTTGCTGACCCTGCCCAGTTAAGTCCTGCCACATAATAATGCAAAGAAAACTCGTAAAGCAGAGTGGGCAGGTGGGGCGTATGGTCAACAAATGTATGTTGAAAGGGATATATAAGAGCAGCTGTACTGTCTGGTGCCGATTGAGTCGCCTCAAAATATCCTGGCGGTAACTCTACGTCGGCATCGGTATTGCTCATCCATGGGGACAATACCTGTTTCTTGTGAATCAAAGTACAAAGAACATCGTTGCCAATTTTACGAGCTAGGCCCACCCCTTGTTTTTCTGGAATCCTCCGCCCGGCTGTGCACCGGTCGATGACCAACAGGCTGCTTTCATTAGCGACAGAATATAGAGTTAATTGTTTTGACTCTGACCTCCAGTAGATGCTGACTGGCTGGGGGTTGTTGGTGACAGGCGCCTCGAGAGATAATTTGTCGAATATGGCCTGGTACCAAACCTTATAAAGATCATTCTCGGGTTGGTTTATCACCACGATGAGTAATGTACGTGGGTAGGTGCCAGCAAATTCGCGAAAACGGTCGACCACAGCGACGTCTTCTCGGTAGATCGGAATAACCAAACCTTGCAAAAAGGCGGCCGGGAATCCGTCGAGCTGCTGACATTCTGGCTCGGCGTAACGGCTAAGGTATTTGTTAATTGCGGGCGTTGAAGTCACGAGTTTATTGCGTCATTGCGATTAATGTAAGGCGGCTCTAAACGGTAAATGACTGACGATATTGGCCTCGATATCAATTAATTGATCAAGGCGTTGCCTGACCTCTTCTTCAGGGAAGTAAATTTCCGCTATATCAACCATCAAATTTTGATGGCGCACTTCAGAATCGGTGATCGATTGGTAGAATTGCTGTAATTTCCCCGGGTCCAGGGCTTTCGCTATCATTCCAAAACGCTCGGCACCGCGGGCTTCGATAATCCCGCCGATCAACAGTCGGTCCAAAAAATACTCATTACTGTGTTTTCTTAAGGATTGCCGAAATTCTATGACATACGCGTCTTTTTCATCTTTTTGCGTTATGTTGCCCCGTTCATGAATTATCTTGACGACCTCTCTGTAGTGAATAAGCTCTTCGACCGCCAGTTCTGCCATAGCACTAACTAGCTCAACTCGATCGGGATAGTGAGATAACATGGACACAGCCATGCCGGAGGCTTTTTTCTCTGCGGCAGCGTGATCTTGCAAAAACGCGTCAAAGTCTGCGAGAACTGCCTCTACCCACTCTTTTGGCGTGGAATAGCCTAGGATTATTTTGCTCATACTCATGAATGCCAAATGTCTTACCGAAAATAGAGCGTGTATTATAAAGAGGTGGTTAACTGAGGCAAGGTGTCTATAATATGCAGTCATTTTTGGACAATTACATCAAATACCTCGGACACCGTGATAATTGATCGCGACAAGACAACAGGTTTGACGGTATGAATCTTTAATATAGGACTGATTATGATTATAAAGCCACGAGTTCGCGGTTTTCTTTGTGTGACGACTCACCCCGTGGGTTGTGAAGCCAATGTTAAAAACCAGATTGATTATGTAAAGTCCAATGGGCCAATAGTCGATGCGCCAAAAAGAGTATTAGTGATCGGCTCATCGACTGGTTATGGATTAGCCGCCAGAATTACTGCTGCCTTCGGTGGTGGCGCTTCGACTTTAGGTTTGTTTTTCGAAAAAGAAGGCTCGGAGAGAAAACCAGGTAGCGCGGGTTGGTATAACTCAGCGGGTTTTCACAAATTTGCCGAAGCCGATGGTCTTTACGCCAAGAGCATTAATGGTGATGCCTTCTCCGATGAAGTTAAGAACAAAACCATTGATGTGATTAAAGAAGATTTGGGGCAGATAGATCTCGTTGTCTATAGTCTTGCTTCTCCGCGGCGAACTCATCCGAAGACCGGAGTGACTCATGCAAACACGCTAAAACCGATTGGCAAAAACGTTATACAGACAGGTATTGATACCGATAAGCAAATTTTAAAACAGTTTGAGTTGGAAGCGGCGACTCAGGAAGAGATTGACGGCACCGTAGCTGTGATGGGCGGAGAAGATTGGCAAATGTGGATTGACGCGTTAGACGAAGCCGGCGTATTAGCCCCCGGAGCCAAGACGACAGCTTTTACCTACATCGGCGAACGTATCACCCACGATATCTATTGGGATGGAACGATTGGGCAGGCAAAAAAAGATTTGGATGAAAAAGTCATCAATATCCGCAAAAAGCTGGCTGCGACGGGCGGTGATGCCCGAGTGTCGGTGTTAAAAGCTGTTGTTACCCAAGCCAGTGCGGCAATCCCGGTGATGCCCTTATATCTCGGCTTGCTGTTTAAGGTGATGAAGCAAGATGGCAGCCATGAAGGTTGTATTGAACAGTTGGACTTATTGTTCCGCGAAAGTCTGTACGGTGATTCTCCACGGCTGGATGAAGAGGGCCGTCTTCGTGCCGACTATATGGAGCTGAGGCCGGAAATTCAAGATCAAGTCAGCGACTTGTGGTCAAAGATCACCGACGAAAATCTAAATGATGTTAGCGACATGGCCGGATACAAAGAGGAATTTCTCAAACTATTCGGGTTTGGGATTGATACGGTTGATTATGATGCTGATGTTGCGACCGTTGTGCCGATCAATAATTTATTGTCCTTGTAGTCAGGGTTATGCTGCCAGTGAGATGATCGGCGATTAAAGGTCGCGATGGTTAGGTTTACTTGCGCAGCTTATTTCTTAAGTTATCTAATGAGTCCTTATGGTTGCTCCCGGAAAACATAATGCGTAAAGAGTTATTGTCATGAAAGAAATTACTTATGGAAAACCCATTTGTTTGTCGCCAAATGTCAGGCGAATTACCGTGCCAAATCCCGGTAGAATGACGGGTCCAGGGACTAACACTTATTTAGTGGGTGAGAAAAATATTGCTGTTATAGACCCGGGTCCGGTGGAGGAATCTCATATTCAGGCAATACTCGATGCGGTAGGAGATCGTCTTAAGTGGATTCTGGTGACGCATACCCATCCCGATCATTCTCCCGGAGCGAAAGTTTTAGCTGAAGCGACCGGTGCTATTCTATTGGGCAATGTGTTGCCCGTAGATGACGGCCATCAAGATAACAGTTTTGTGCCGCAAGAAAATTTTACTCACGATCAAGTGCTAGACGGTGGAGGATTTCATATTCGAGCAATTTGTACCCCGGGGCATGTCGATAACCATCTGTGTTTTTTGGTAGAAGAAGATAATTTGCTGATCACGGGGGATCATATTATGCAAGGTTCGACCGTTGTCATTATTCCTCCCCACGGCGATATGAAGGCGTATATCGATTCTTTACAATTGTTAAAAAAATATACCATTAACTACCTAGCCCCTGGGCACGGCACCTTAATTGAAAATCCTGAGAATGAAATAGAAGGTCTCATTCAACATCGCTTGGGGCGAGAATCTAAAGTTGTGAAAACGATGAAGGGATTGGGAGAAATTTCTCTCGAAGACTTAACGCCTAAAGTGTACGAAGATGTTGATAAGAGCTTACATCCACTCGCTAAATATTCTTTGTGGGCGCATTTGTTAAAGCTTGAAAAAGATCAACGTGCCAGCCACAAGAATGATCGATGGTGTTTACTTGAAACCTGATAGCCCAACTTTTTCATGGCCGACGCTCATCGTCGATATTTTAAAAGAGCTTATTCGATCGAGATTGTGGTTAGGTGTATCAAGCGATGTATCCTTACCGGTCAACATAGATAATGACTTTTTTGGTGTAAATATTGCGCCGTCAGAAAACATCGAATGCGAGAATTACACCGTTTCCAGATTGGCAGAGTTGGGTATTCGTCATGTGCGGATGGACTTTAGCTATTGTTCGATAGACGGAGATGCACAGCGGCTCCTTGACCGAGTATTAGATGAAGGGCTCGAAGTTTTCCTCAATGTCTTTCCGCTCGATACTGAAGCGAAAATAATGGCTTCCGATCGAGAGGCGATGCGACGTTGGCGGGAGTTTGTTAGATCTGTTTTTGATAAGTATCATCAACGTGTTGCGGTATTTGAAGTAGGCAATACCCCTAATCGCGGGCGCTGGTCTGGATTCGGGCATCGAGATTTTTTGACTGCCTGGGACATTGCCTGCGAAGAAGCTGCTCCTTTCGATATCGTGTTGGCTGGGCCAAACGTTTCCGACTTCGAGCCTTTATATAATTTGCTGTTTTTGTCTGCCATGGCACGCTTTAGTCGCGTACCCGACATTCACACCGATAATCTATTTGTCGAACGTGTTGTCGAGCCGGAAGAGTACGATCACCGCGTGCTTGGGCGACTTTTAAAATCCCCTCTGTCTCTCAATCTCGTTAAAAAAATGCGGGTACTCGACAGCATCGGCCAAAGGTTTGGTATAGAAAAGAGCTACTGCACGTACAACTGCTGGACCATAAAACGCTTAGCGAAGAAATCGACAAACCCTGAGCAAAAGAAAGTCGACTATTTGCTCCGTTATTTGATACTTGCGGCGGCTAGCAATTCTATGAAACGGGTTTATTGGGGGCCATTAGTTTCAAATCGTGACGGACTCATTGATTGCGGTGGCGAAGGTTATCCCGATATCGATAATGTCAGCTTTTATAAAGAAGTCATTGGCCAACTGGACAACTTTAGAATTCGACCCGCTTTTAGTGCCATGAAAAAACTCATCGATTTAATGAGCGGCAGTCAGTGTGTGCAAGGCGTCAGCGCTGACAATGGTGTCAATCATTTTGTATTTACTAAGAATGAACAGGACGTGCATGTCGTCTGGAGCCGGGACGCACAAACTATCCCGCTAAGCTCTATTTATCCTAAAGAGATCTTCGAGACGACAACACCGGAACGTGATTCTGAGCAGTCGGGGCATGGTGTTTCGCTAGAATTTAGGAATAGCGTGGGTGATATAATGAGCTATCTGCCGGAGGTGGTTTCAGAGCAACCGTTATTCATATTTTCGCATGTTAACAACATAAGTTTGAGGCCTAGTGTCGAAAAATTGAAGTCGATGTCAGTTAATAGTGATGTCATGCAATCGGTTACTGGCATGCAGGCAGTCCATGTTGAGCTAGAACACTGGCGCGGGGCCTTAATGCTGGAAAATGGCGTCGCTTTATCAGACGCTGTTAAGCCACTATTGCCAGAATCAATCGAGCATATGGCGGTAAATAAGGTGTTACGAGACACCCGAAATCGTTTGTGGACCGTCGATGATCATAACTCGCCGCACACGATAAGCAGTACCGAGGATGACGTCAGTGACGATAAGGTAGCGGAGTCTAATCGACAGCAATTAACGGTGAAGTTGAACCGTGCCAAAGGCATTAAGAAATTTACTTATCGGTTTGTGGCCAGTAAAGGTAAGCGTCATTGGGACAACGCATCGTATATGCTGCGCCGTGGTATTCGCACACCGGAGCCCGTTGCCTATTTTGAGCGGTATAATAATAGCGGCATTGAAGAAAATTATTACATTTGCCGTTATGTTGAACACGCTTTCTCAGCCCGAGACGTTTTTCGCGCTTTTAATCGCGGCGAAAAAAGCTTCAAAGGTTATTCCAAGGAATCATTGTTTGGCGAATTGGCCGGCTTTATTTGCAAAATGCATAACCAGCGAATTATTCATAGGGACCTGTCTAGCGGTAATTTGATGATGGCGATGAACGATGCTGATGGCATCGACATGTATATGATCGATATTGGCCGCGCGAAGATGGGATTTAACGAACGGTTGTCACCGCGACAGCGATTTATCGATTTGATGCGTATCTGCTATAAATTAGATTGGGCCGATCGTGAATTATTTGTCGACCAATATAATAGGCACTTTGGATCGGTTGTTTCAAAATGGTGGCGTGTTCCACTCTATTTTTATGAAACAAAACAAACCCTTAAAAAGAGCATTAAAGGGAAACTGAAAAAGAAAAAAACAGTTAGAAAAATTAAAAAAGATAAGGCGAAGTAGTACCCGCCCAAAAGATAGTTTGGGCGGTCCGAGAGAAAACGTTTTCCGTACTCCAGCGTTTGACGATAATGTTTCTACGTAAAACCCTTATTGTAGGCTTGCTTGTATAGTTTAATTCCCACGGTTGTCTCGTGTTTACTAATAGTCCTGTTTACGGATATTTACTTCAAGCTACTGTAAATGAAAGAAATCCAGACAGGTTCTTTGATAAAGCCAACATTCCACTTCTTCCACTTTGCACTGAGTCCCTTGGCCTGCGCTGCCTTCATGCTTAGCCCTTCAGCTTTCATGGATTTCACTTCGGCAATGGTAGACACCAGCATGGTATGAAAATCCATGAGGCCCTGCTTGTCTGTTAGTGGCCCGTGACCGGGAATGACCACAGTCTCGCTATCAATGGCTTCCAGTACTTTGCCGACATTTTCCGCGTAAGAAATAGCGTTGCCGCCGCTCGCTAGGTCAACGAAGGGGAACATTGGATAGAACATATGGTCACCCATGTGGACTGCATTATTTTTTTTGAAAAAAATCACGGAATCGCCGTCCGTATGACCCTTTGCGTAATGTTGTAGGATCAAGGTTTCGTCATTAAAGTGTAGAGTCATTGAATCTGGAAAGGTGATCGTTGGCAGTGCTGGACGAGGATGTGCTTCTACCACTCTATTAAAGGCGGGCATCTCCTGGCGTGTGCTGAGACGTTTTCTGACATTGTTGTGGGCGACGATGTTTACATTTTCCTGCTGATTCAGACTTTCATTGTTTCCAGTGTGGTCTCCGTGCCAATGAGTATTGAGGATGAATTTTAGTGCACTGCCGCCGGCCAGGTTTTCGATTTGTTGCTTCAACTCCTTGCCTAAGTCCGCATAATCGTTGTCGATAATTAATACCCCATCCTGACCTCGGTTTAAAGCAATATTACCACCACGGCCCTGTAGTAAAATCAAATTATCAGATATGTTGGTGACCTTAAAGCTGGACTGAGCGTGGTGGTCGGCGACACTAAACGGGATAGTGCTGGTGAAAAAAATGGCCAATAGAAGGCTGGAAATACGTTTCATAGTGTTTGTCCTATTTTGATTTTGTTATTCAAAAGGTCAGTTTTACACGATTACTGTGCACTTACTTTACTCCGACATTACTCTTACTGTGTTCTTACAATACCCTGTCAGTTTTTTTATTCCTGTTTTAGTTGTTTTATAAAGCTGTCCGACTCGCTTATCGCTTGATCCATAGCTTTGATCAACACGTTTACATTGCGGTTAACATTACTCAGCTCGCTTTTTAATGAGTTAATCGCGCGAGCATTCAGGTTGTGTTTTAGATAGAGTACATTGTCTCGCAAGGTGTCTAAAACAGGGTCGATCGACTTCTCTGCTCTGCGCATGGCTGTCATTAGCTTACTGTAACGTTTTTGGGTGGCCTTTAGTTGCCGTAAACTATCGCGTCGGAGATTGGCGTTGGTATATTGGTCGAGTTCCGATTCCCATTCCTCGAACAGGGCTTCTGCAACAGAGTCCACACTGTCAATTCGGTCTCGGATTGTGGTCGCAGCTTTTTCGCTCTGCTCAAACTCATCATTGAGAAGATAATAATTTTCTTCGAGTTCACCGCCATCAAAATTCACCACCGACTTAAAACGCTCCAGTGCATTTTTAAATTGCTCTTGTCCTTCTACTTGTGCTTCTTGTGCATCTTCTATACGGTCAATTAATATTTCCCGTTTGTGAATGCCCATGCTTTCTAAAGCGCCAAAATAAGTGGATTGGCAACCGATCAGCGTTAATGCGGCTGTTGCTAATATAAGGGATTTTAGATTCATATTGACTGCCGTCCTGAATGTGGGTGTAAATCGAAGTTTTTTAACAGATATCGTTGTTATTAATCGAATTTTTATCGCAAAGCAGGGGCACTTTGATTAGATTCATTTCCCTGTCTATATTCCATATTGGTAGTCTTTATCTATAGCACTGATCGATAGTCCTTGGTCTATCGCCCTGATCGATAGCCCGGAGACTAGGATAGAACAGGTATTGAAATGAGCTGAGCGACCCTCTATAGCGGGAGGTTCGTCGTAGATCGAGGTATGACTGCGATTTTGATCGCGGGCTCGATTCCAATAACAAGTATTATTATATACTAGCGGCTAATACCTTGGCGACTCAAGCAAAATCAGATTTTAGCGAGGAATGCGCAGGCGCGGGGCTCAGGCATCGAAAAAATTGTAAATTAAGAGTGTCCCTTAGGCGTTCTCGATAAGAAGAAGGCAGCCACTCGCGCGCCTCGGTTCGTCGACATCCCACTGGAATAGCTCACCGTAAAACTCATCCATGCACCGGTTAGCGAGGTCAAAGAACGGTGGCCGTTCCGGATCGGTGACGACAATTCGGCTGACTCCTGCTTTACAGGCACGTTTTATCAGCTGATACAGCGCCTCTGCCAGTTCGTCCCAGAAACAAACATCAGAGGCAATAATCATATCGATATCTGCTAACTGTTGAGGGTCAATATCTTCAAAGCGCTGTTCCCAGGTTTCGATTGTCACATCATTGTGTTTTGCATGCAGTTGCAAATAGGGAAAAACTGCGCCGTCAGCATCAACCGCGATAACGTTAGATTGATAAAATTTTGCGCAATGAATACCGGCCAGGCCCCAGCCACATCCTAATTCAAGGACCTTATAGCCCTCTGCCGGTGGGTTGTTTTGGAGAAAGTCCATAAGTAGGTAACTAGAACCCCAAAATTTATTACCGTGTATTGACGGCGCGTCCTCATGTCTTTTGAGGTGACGTATTTCCTTATGTTGAGAGCTTAGTATCTTAACGCCGAAGGCTGTTCGAGTATTTTTCTCGTTACTATTTTCTGTCATTATTCTCTAACTTTAGTGTCAGCCAATAACTGGCGTAAATTTTTTTTCATTTAGGTTTTATTTTCGACCGGGTAAGGTTAGTGTATAGAAAAAAGAGAGTATGACAAATACCAATAAATTAGCCATTTTATCCCGACAATAAATAGCTTGTCTTACTCGAGCTTGAACGGCCGGAATCACAGTAAAACGACTAGGCCGGGTCGGTATTGCTCCATCTATCGTTGGGATTGAATCGAGCAGCGAACATAAAACCGTCATTTTGTTCTAATTTGTAGCGAGTTGATTCACTTAGTAGCGGAATGACGCTTCTCGATGAAACGAAATCATTTTTGACGAGTCTATAAGAGATGTACTAATGAAAAATGATCATTTTTCCACTCAGGTATTATTCGGCTGCTATTCTTTGATAGTAAATAACAGTTTTTGGGGTTGATTTAATTGCGATATTTATCGATTTTCTCTTTGCTTATATCTTTGACGCAAGGCGCTGCTCTGTATGCGGCTACTGGCGTTGGGATTATAGGAGACCAAAATCGCGTTGTTAGTGCAAAGTCCGTAGAGGCCTATCTTATCGCTCTCGAGCAAGCGGAGGCTGAATTCGGGGCATACGGTGAAGCGAGTGCTGACATTTATATCGGGTTAGGAAATGCATTGCTGGAAAACAAAGAGTTCGACAAGGCTCGAGATGCTTTTTCGCGGGGTATGCAGATACAACGCGTCAATTTCGGTCTATATGATTTGAGTCAAATACCCTACTTAACACTATTAGCTGATACCGCCAAAAGCCAGAGTGACTGGCGGTCCGCCGCCACTTTCTTACACCAAGCCTCGGTGATTCAGAAGCATAACTCAGACGTCACTGGTTTGTTCCTATTAGAGTCTCTTCAGCAACGTATTGATTTACATCTTTTGGCCTATGCTCATATAGGGGGTAGCGAGGAGGGTTTCAAACACCTGGAGCAAGCCTATATGGTGGATCTGCGTGAAGTTCAAACTCATTTGCCAGATCCTGCCACGCAGTTGGAGGGTTATCTCGCCTCCAGGGAAAAAACCGCGATTATTAATTATGAAATGGCGGTGTTTAATCTTGCTGCCCCCGTTGCCAAGACGTCCTTTTCGTCGATGGGCGGCAATGCTACCGATAACGCCTACAAAAACATGGATAACTATTATGTCAGCGGTCGCAAAAGTCTTGCCAGTGTTGTTGAAGCGGTGGAAAACCATGCCGACGACCCCAGACGCTTGGCAAACGCTTATATCAATCTGGCTGATTGGTACATTATGTTCGACAAGACCAATTCTGCTGTCAAAAATTACAAAAAAGCCTATAAGATCGCTGCAATGTTACAAAACGGCGATGAAATCGCTGAGAAATTGTTTTCAAACCCGGTTATTTTGCCGCGCTTTAATCTTCCGGGACCTCCGTCGCAAATTAAGGATGCTCATCAACTGATGTATTCCCTCACGGTATCGCGCTACGGTAAAGCTTTCGCGATAAAACTGCTGGATGACAATGACGATGTGCCAGTGAGCACCTTAAGGAGAGGGCGCGAATATCTTAAATCTGTTAGGTTCAGACCTCGTTTGGGTCTTGAGGGACCAATGACAATCCAAAACCATGTGATTTCAATTTATGTACGCTAGGGTTGCTAAATGATGATTATCAGAATAGTAAAACTCGGTCTAATAATCGGTTTGATCAACTTATTGTTGGCCTGCCAAATGCCGTCCAGTCAGAGCTCTAGTAGTAGTTCTAGTATGCCGTCGTCGCCGAGTAGTCCTTCGGGCAGCTCCGGCAGCCCGTCGATCCCTAGTCCTTCTAGTGGCGGTCAGAGTGGTGGTCAGAGCGGCAGTCAGTCGGGCGGGCAAAGTGGAAGTAGCTCCGGTGGCGGGATGTCGCAACCGGGGTCGCCGGGATCTGGTATGCCAAGCCCCGGATCCTCGTCCAGCTCCGGAAAAAGCGGTAGTTCTGGCGGTACGGAGGGCAGTGGTGGAGAATCTCTGGAAAATCTTGAACAAACCCTAGACGACTCGCTTGGCGACTTTGACGATATGATTTTGCAGGAATCAACAGCGAACTCAGGAGACGACGAGGGCGTCGATATATTTGATCCCATCAGTCAATCCGGGGGTGGTGATGGGCCTTTGTTTGAAGAAAGCCCTCTGTCGGAAGGAGAAATGGCCGATGCTCAAAGTAGTGGCGGCGGTGGTATAACTTCCGCCTCCAGTGCGAGTGCCAGTGGTGGAAAAGGCAATGCCAGTGGCGGTGCCGCAAACAGTGATAATCAGGCAATCGAAATGCCTGCCGATATCGACGACGGTCGTGGTGACGATATCGTTGCCAGACAAATTCGAGAGGCTGCGATGTCTGAGACTGATCCAGCTTTAAGGGATAAACTATGGGAAGAGTACAGAAGATACAAAAACCAGTAGCTGTAGCGTTTGGTAAAGTAGGAACCGTGGTGCAGTGGCGGTGGTTTTTGGCCGCATTTTGCTTGGTATTTTTGGCGCCATCTCATGCCGCTATATTGAAAGTTACATCGTCGACGCCGCTAGTACTGAATCAATCCGAGGAGAATTATCCGGAATCGGCTCTATTGGATGTCGGTATTGTTCCTTTCGGTGTGGGCTTGGAATTTAACGCTGATGACGAGACTGTTTTACCCGCTGTTCGAAGTGCCGAAGGAGTCTATTTTGCGAATCAATTGGCTAAAACAATAGAACAAAGTGGCGCCTGGGGAGCAGTAAGAACAATCGCTCAGGATGATGTTGTTGTTGATTTGATAGTCAAGGGAATAATAAGCAAGTCCGATGGCCAAACATTGGACCTGGAGGTTGAAGCTAGAGATAGCAGTGGAAAGCTATGGTTTAAGCAAAACTACCGGCAGGTAGTGGGGAAATATGCCTACGATCCACGATTGAGACGCAATCGCGACCCTTTTCAAAATACATTCAACCACATTTCTAACGATTTGCTCGAATTTCGGCAGTCGTTGAGTAACGATATTGCCGCTACCTTGAGTGCAATTACCAGCGTCCGGTTTGCCCAACAGTTTTCGCCTGATGCGTTTTCTGACTATTTGGCACGAAATATAAATGGGGAGCTGGAGCTTTTAAGGTTACCTGCTGAAGAAGATACCCTTTATCAACGGACCCAAAAAATTAGAGAACGTGATTATCTCTATATTGATACTATGCAGGACTATTATGACCACTTTAGTCAAAACATGCATGAACCCTATCAGAGTTGGCGTCGAGCCAGTTATGATGTCGTGGTTAAAATAGATCGATATAATAGCCAGGGCAACCAACGTATTTTTGCTGGTGTATTGGCGGTAGTCGCAGGTATTTACGGTCGGTATGAAGGCAATAACAGATATACCTCTGATTTTGGTTCGGCAACCGCTGCAGCGGGCGGTTACTTAATTAAAAGTGGTCTTGAAAAAAAATCTGGGAAAACACGGTTTATCGAAAGTCTCTCCGAAATGGGCTCGTCTTTAGAAATGGAAATTGAGCCACAAATAATAAGATTGGATGACAGTTCAGTGACCTTATCCGGTACGGTTGATGCGCAATATGACCAATGGAAAGTTTTGCTAAAGAAGATATACCATGCTGAAAGAGGAGCCGTTGTCGACTCTCAAATTCAAACGCCTCCGGGTACCGCTGTGCCTCCGGGTACTATCGTACAGGCGCAATAACATTGAATGAACCTTCAAGCTTGGCAGCACATAACTCTGAGCAAGACAGTTATACAATAACCAAGGAAAATCCGGCTCATAAAACACCCCTATGGCTACGTTTCATAGTTGTCGCACTGATATTATTATTGCTTGGTGTTATCTTTTTGCTACCTCGGGTGGTGGAACCTAACGACGTAAATATTCGTCAAGAGGGCCACAGTACGTCTGAAGAAAATAATCTCGCCGCTGCAGCAGACCCTGCTGCCGAACAGGATAGTTTGCTTGCCGAGGCAGCTAAACTACAATTTCGGCGCGATACTCAGAATGTCCTGGCCAACATAATCAAACTCAAAACGAAGTTAAATGAGAAGTTAGTCCAGCAATGGGCCGCAGAGGATTTTTCCGAGATTGAGTTGAAATTACTGAGTGCGGAACAAAGCTATCAACGTGGCAATTACGAAATATCGTTAACAGAGTTTTCCCTTGTTGAAAAAAGTCTGGTGGCACTGGACGCTCGGTATGAACCCTTATTGGAAAGTCATCTTGCTGCTGGGGATGACTTATTCGAGGCAGGTTCCGCCGAGGCCGCAAGTTCATCCTATCAACAAGCGCTGCTGATGGACCCGGACAGTGACCGAGCAACAAAAGGCTTGAGGCGCGCGCAGTCGTTACCTAAAGTGTTGGAGAATCTCGAACAAGCGCGAGAGTACTTTCAAAACAGCGAATTTTCGCAATCAATTAAACAGGCTGAACTAGCTTTAGCTATAGATGCGGAATACCGCCCTGCTATCAGCCAAAAGCTGCAAGCGACAGAGGCTTATCGGGAACAGCGTTTTCAAGCAGCGATGAGCCTCGGCTTTAACCAATTGGAGCAGCGCCAGTGGCAACAGGCGCGCGCGGCGTTTAACGAAGCTAAACAAACTAATATAGAACGAACTGAGCCCACCGAAGCATTGGAACAATTGGAATCAAGGCTAGAGCAGGAAAAAGTAAAGCTAGAGCTGGACCGGGCTCGTCAGTTGGAAAACCAGGAGCAATGGCAAGAGTCTTTGCTGGTTTACGATAAGCTATTGAAACGCGATCCGGGGTTGGTGGATCCGGCTGCACGCCGAGTGAAAGTTAGAGTGCGGGCGGCAATCGATACGCAGATAGAAAGTTATTTGAGCGATCCACTGCAGCTATCCGACGATCGAGTGTACAAGAAATCCCAACAGCTATTAGCAAATACTCGGTCCCTTGCACAGCCCGGTAGTCGGTTACAGGCTCAGCTTGAACAGTTGCAAGCGGTGCTCAAGCGAATGGCGCAAGAGTATACTGTCGAATTCATCTCTGATGGATTAACTGATGTGAGTTTGTACCGGGTAAGTTCCCTGGGGAAATTCATTCGAAAAGAATATACTTTGAAACCGGGCAACTATGTTGTCGCTGGTGGTCGTCCCGGCTATCGGGACGTGCGCATCGAATTTACCTTGACAGGTTTAGATGAGGCTCAGAAAATTCACGTTCAATGTACAGAATCGATTTAAATAAAAACCGAAAGCAATCTGACTTATTATGGCCACCGAAGAAAAAACAACAACAAATAGTTTGCAGCCGTTAGCGGGCGCAAAAGAGGGGCGAAATTTCAAACCAATTGTGCCTCATGATTTTACTCCGCCGGACATGGTTCAAAGTAACACAGGAAAAAAGATATCTTCCGCATGGATAGGCGTTGTCGCACTTCTTTTTTTCGGGATATTGTTGTTATTGTATTTGCGTTTTAGTACTGCTGTTCTGATCACCACCACCCCTGAAAATGCAGATATAGAGTTATCGGGTTTTACTCCCCGCATCGCCAACAGTTATCTGCTGTTGTCGGGTTCTTATAAGGTGACTGCAAGAGCGAAAGGGTACCATGACAATCAGTTGGATTTTGCCGTAGAAGGAGCCGATTCACAAACACTCAACATTGAGTTAATCCCTTTACCGGGGCATATCGATGTCACATCAAATGTTGCGGAGTTGGTCGTTGTGATCGATGGCCAGATTAACGGGACTAAACTTCCTGGGGTTTTGCGCGATATCCCTAAAGGTGATTACCAATTTGAGTTCTCAAGTCATCGTTACTTCCCCCAAGCAGTAGACGTTACTGTTCAGGGCTTCGATCAGCTGCAGACTCTAAACGTCAACATGCTTCCGGCGTGGGGTAACCTGCAGCTGACCTCCGTCCCCGAAGGGGCCGATATTACAATTGATGGGCAGCTCATCGGGAAAACACCACTTCAGGTGGAAGTACTGGAAACCGGCAGCGACGTATCTGTAACCAAACCGGGTTTTAACCCGTGGTCCGACACCGTAACAGCGAAAGCGGGAGAGTCGTCAGTTTTCCCCCTTATTACCCTGGAACCTGCCGACGGAGTCGTGACAGTTAATAGCGACCCCGAGGGAGCGAGCTTAACCATTGATGGCGTTTTTGTAGGGCAGACTCCTTATAACACACAGCTCTCATCCCTTAAGACTCACCAATTGAAGTTGTTTTCTAAAGGCTATCAAGTATTTAACAAGGAGGTACTGTTGAAACCGGAAGAGCGGCGGTCTATAAATTGGACCTTAAAGCCAGAGCTCGGTAAGGTTCAGTTTCGATTAAGTCCCAATAACGCGCAGATTTTTGTGAATAACAAGTTGCGGGGTACCGGCAATCAAATTTTGTCTTTACTGGCCGTAGAGCAAACAATTGAAGTGAAACTCGATGGCTACGTTAGTCAGCGATTAGTCATTGCGCCCAGAACGGGTCTTACCCAATCAGTATCTGTCAGTCTTTTGACCGAACAGCAAAACTATTGGGCCCAATTTCCCGATACTGTCGTTGCTCCGGCAGGTATTAAGACGAAGCTAATGCGCCCAGACAGTATCTTCACTATGGGGACTCCTCGCAGAGAATCGGGGCGTCGATCGAATGAGGCTGAGCGTAACGTTCATATTAATAAGCCCTTTTACATCGCGCAATTCGAAACAACGAATGCGCAGTTCCAGCAATTTCAGCGAGAACATAATTCTCTTCAAATTGCGGCGATGAGTTTAAATAACGCTAATCAGCCGGTAGTGAATGTGTCTTGGCTGGCAGCAGCTAGATTTTGTAATTGGCTGTCAAAGGAAGCGCAATTGACACCGGTATATGCAATTGCGAAAGATCGGTTATTGGAATCAGATATGACGGCAAATGGATACCGCTTACCGACGGAAGTAGAGTGGTCCTGGATAGCACGAGTCGAAGAGAAGAGTAAAAATCGACGGTTTATATGGGGAGACAATTATCCGCCGGCGGATACGGTTGCCAATTATGCCGATAAGAGTGCGCAGACTATACTGGGTAAAAGCGTGCCCAGGTATAACGATGGATTTGTCCTTACTGCGCCAGTGGGTAGTTTTCCAGCGGATGCGAAAGGCTTATTCGATTTTGCGGGCAATGTCAGTGAGTGGGTGCATGATTTTTATTCGACGAGCCCAAACAAGGGTAAGCCGGAACTCAATCCCTCCGGTCCTCAGGCGGGACGTGATCACGTTCTGCGAGGTGCCAGCTGGCGACATGGATCGCGTACAGAAATACGATTGAGTTATCGAAATTTTGGTAGCGAAGCCGAACTTGATATCGGATTTAGGGTCGCTAGGAATATTGAGTGATCGTTCCGGGGACCATTGTCCCCTGAAACTAGCTCCCGGAGATAGCGTTCTCTACGTCTTTAATAGAGTGACTGGGGGCTTTCATCGTGGAACCTTGTATATTACGGGTTTCTTCGGTTATTTGAAATTGATGATTTTCTACTCGATTCAGCATATGGATGATGAGTTTTTTGTTGCAACACCGTGGGCGTTGGTATCGGCATTTGTAAAAAAGGTCTAAATATGAGGTTCTGCAAATTGGCCTTCCGGGTCGTACTCCTCGTGCTCCTGCCCGCTTTCCATGCGCTTGGAGTGGAACCTGGCGACGCTGAGCCGGTGGGCACGGAGCAGCAGCTATCGGACCTCGTGAAGGTCAAACCGAATGAGCAGACCGATTCAGAATCTCAAAGTCCAGCAGTAGAAGGCACCGATACTAACGACTCTAAGAATAATGAGCCTTCGGAAAAAAAGTCCGAAGAAGAGGCTGCCGACAAGCCGATATTTAGTGCTAACGATGAGTTTAAGCCGAGTGAACAAGTTTCTGAGGATTTGTCTATCCCTTTTCCCATCGACATTTAATACACTCTCTGTTACTAACGGACGTAATTTTCACGCATGTAAAAGGTAACCCGATGCGCAGCAACAATAATGAATTTTTTTATCAAATCATTTCTTTATTACTGGCCATCATCATAGTGCATGTTACCTATGTTGCTGTTGTCCGGCCCCAGGCCGACCAGGATATGCGTGCCAGTCGATTGGCCGAAGAACAGGGGGCGGGTTTTGAAGTGCCGCGCACGCTGGTTATCGTTATCAAGGACTTTGAGCAAGAAGCTTGCTTTATATTAATGTTATGGGCGCTTTCAATCATGGCTTATAAGGCAAGATTGACCGCTCAGGAAAAGCAAATGCTCAGCATGCAAATCAAGGAATTGGCCGAAGGAAGTCGCATATTGCCGGAGGATGCCAATCAGCTTCTTCGGCCCCTCGATAGCTTGCCAGAAAGTCAGCGATTTATATTGATTCCTCGAACACTGCGAACGGCTCTGACTCGATTTGCAGTTACTGGCAGTGTTCAATCAGCGACAGATGCGGTGACCGAGACCTGTAATATAGAGAATGAACGGCTCGATTCAGAGCTCTCGATGGTCCGGTATATCACATGGGCAATCCCTTCCATTGGATTCATAGGAACAGTACGAGGGATTGGTGCGGCTTTGGGTCAGGCGCACGAAGCCGTGCAAGGTAATATTGCGGGAGTGACGAGTAGTTTGGGCGTTGCCTTCAACTCAACATTGGTCGCTTTATTGATCAGTATGGTGGTGATGTTTTTTATGCATCAATTGCAACAAATTCAGGAGAGGCTCGTTTTGGATACACGGGCTTATAGCGAGCATAACCTGCTACGTCATTTGAAGTCAGGTAATTAGTCATGACCAGGGCTCTACTTCATCTCAATGACTTAAATCTTTGTTGGCAGACCGAAGGTGAATTGCCGACTCGAGCCATTGGTGTCGCGCACTGTAGCTCCAAAGGTGTCATTTGCGGACATGAAGCCTTCGATAAATTATGGATTGAGCCGCAATATTGTTATACGCAATATTGGCAACAATTTAATGAGAATAGCTTGCTCCCACCTACGGCAGGTGTACGACATAATGCCGATTTGGTCTTCCATCAATTAAGACAGTTGCAACAATCGCAATCGGGATCAGAACAGATAGATCAATTGCTGGTTGCTCCCCCCAGCCACTTTTGCAATGCCGATTTTCAGCTCTTACTGGCAGTAGGACAGTCCCTGAAACTGCCGATTTGTAGCTTTATCGATCCATCGATTGCAAGTATTGCCAGTTCGGAGGTTTTTTTATCGCCCCAGGCGAACAAAGCACTCTATGTGGATATGCAATTGCACCAAACACTAATCGTTGAGGTCCTCCGACAGGATGATATTTGGGCGAAAGGTAAGACCACTACGCTCTCAGACAGTGGTTTGATGCCAATTCTGAATAGCGCTGCCCATTATTTGGCAGACTTATGCATCAGCGAACACCGTTTTGACCCCTTGAAAATTGCAGCGTCTTCACAGAAATTGTATCGATTAATTTACAGTCAATTACTTTATCTTGATACCGATTTTCCGGTTGAGTTTGAAACCGGCAATAGTCGTTTGACCTGTACTGTTTCGGCAAAGGCCTGGCAAGAAATGTTAGGTCGAAAGTTAGCGGCACTTCACAGCGCCATTGGTAATAATGCTGATCAAAATACGATTGTGTGTTTACACGATAACAGTCAGTGGCTCACACACAACCTGGAACTAACACATCCTATACATGTCGTGAACGACGAAAATATTAGCGCGTATTTGTTTAAACATTGGTCCAATATCGTTGGAGATGAATTGGTTCACATCGATGCCTTGGCTCAATCACGGGAAGACAGCCAGTATTCGCAGCAAGGGGAAGGTGATGCAGTTGGTGGCTCAACGACTCCTTTGGCCAGTCATTTGTTAGTAGACAATACAGCCTATTCCCTGGAAAACGGTTTATGGATTACTGACGACAACTTGTTTTTACAAGTCCATAGCCATCCGGTTGAGAATGCTTTAGTCGAACTTAGTTTGAATGAGAATGTTTTAAAGACTCGGTGGCGAACAGAAGGGAAAGCGATTAGCGCAAAAATAGGCGAAACATTTATGCTGCACAACCGCCGCTTGACGTTTATTTCTGTATCTCCGCCAGCTGCGCCGGTTCAGGCTCACGTTCAGTCCCAGGCGCAATCATTGTCGAGTGATCAATAATGGCGCGTCGCAATGTTACCGCATTTAATTTGTCTTTTTTGGATATCATGGCCTGTGGTTTTGGCGCCGTTACTTTGTTATTTTTAATCTTGCGCCACAACGGCGATATTATTCTAGAGATACCGCGTCCAGACTCAGAAATCAAATTGTTGCAAGAAGATATTCGCTACGCAGAAGCAGAACAAGAACGGCTTAAAAAGTTAAAGCAAAAGCAGCGGGAAGAAATAGAACGCTTGCAATCACAGATTGCTATACTGGCCCTTAATGTGGATTCCCAAGAAGCGGTATTACACGCTCAGGAAGATCCAGAGGAAGATCTGGCTGTATTGAAAAAACAGGTCCTGGAATTAGAGGATCGTACCGCTGAAGCTGAGCGACAGGAAGGCGGCGACAATACGCGAAGGTTTATTGGAGAGGGGAATCGGCAATACTTGACCGGCTTGCATCTCGGCGGAGAGCGAGTTCTGATTTTGGTCGATGCGTCTGCAAGCATGTTGGCCGATACTATTGTTAATGTATTGCGGCGCCGTAATATGTCTGAGGAACAGCAACGTTTATCGGCAAAATGGCAATGGACGGTGCGGACCGTCGAGTGGCTAGTCGCTCAGTTACCTGCGCATAGTCGTTTTCAGGTCTATGTTTTTAATACCGGGGCTCAACCGATTCTGGCCGGTACTGAAAACACCTGGTTAGACGCTGCGGATAGCCTTGACCTGGAACGTGCGGTTGAAGCTTTACATCAACAAGTACCGAGTGGCGGCACCAGTTTATTGAATGCATTCAGGGCGATTCAGTCGTTTACCGACAAACCTGATAATTTATTTCTTCTAACGGATGGTCTACCCACTCAGGGTGAGAAGAAACCGAGGGGCGTAAAGGTCTCTGGGTCTCAGCGTTTAGAATTTTTTTATGACGCCGTTAAAGAAATGCCATCGGGTATGTCCGCCAATATTATTTTGTTTCCAATGGAAGGTGATATGCAAGCGGCAGGCGCTTTTTGGCAGTTGGCGGCACGAACCAGTGGTGCATACTTGTCCCCGTCGAGGGACTGGCCATGAAACTCATTCCCAGCAATTTATCAAGTGACATGATTTTTTACGTCATTAACGGCTTTATAGGCAGGCGAAAACAATGAAACGTCGGGCGCTGCGCAGGGATATTCCCGAAGCGAGTATTTCTTTTCTTGATGTTATAAGCTGCGGTTTCGGCGCGATTGTTTTGCTGCTTATCATTGCTAGAATTGGTGATTCGGACAGCTTGGATCCCAGTGATATAGCCCTCAACGGTGATGTAAAAGTCATGCAGGAAACGCTGTTTGAGCTGCGTTCAAAATTGCAGCAATATCAAGCCGATATTACCGCAGGGAAATATCAGTTGCTGACGCATATAGACAACATTAAAACCTTAAGTGAGCGGCTCGCGTCGGCAGAAAAGCAGCTGACGGCGGAAAAGTCTGACGTTAGTAGTGAAACGGCTCAATTGCAGCTTGCACTCCAGATTCTAACTGAGGAAATGGAGCGTTTACTGGGTGAAAATTATCAAAGTCAAAACCAAGTCATTGGTGGAATTCCGGTAGACAGTGAATACATTATTTTTGTTATTGATACATCCGGTAGTATGTTTTCTACCGCCTGGAGCAAAGTTAAACAGGAAATGGTCAATATTCTGGATATCTATCCAGAAGTGAAAGGCCTGCAAGTGATGAACGACATGGGTAATTATATGTTTAGTGATTACCGCGGCCGCTGGATGGAAGATTCGCCGGCCAGTCGGAAGGACATCGTGCGTCAATTGGACAATTGGCAGCCCTTTAGTAATTCTAGTCCGGTGGAAGGTATTCAAGCGGCGATCAGTACCTATTACGATCCGGGTAAAAAAATCAGTATTTATGTGTTTGGGGACGACTTTAGTGGCTCGTCTATTCGGCGCGTTGTTGACGTTGTCAGTAAACTAAATAAAACGCGGCGCTCGGGAGAGCGTTTAGTTCGTATTCATGCCATCGGTTTTCCTGTACATTATCAGGGAACACCCTCTCGGTCGGCAATTCGCTTTGCGGCCCTGATGCGCGAATTAAGTTACCAAAACGGCGGAACCTTTGTGGGATTAAACAGCCTGACTAAAGAGTGAAGTCATTTTTTTGAATTTATGGCATTTTAGCGTGAGGCACGGCAACGATAATAAATAGCCAGTGTTAACAACCTTTGACGCCCGAAAATGAGATGAAACATAGCCAACTGATGCTGACGTTGCTTTCACATTACTGTAAATACATAGCCACCGTTTTAATGGTTGGCTTCCTTGCGTCCTGCGGGTCGACCTCGTTAACGGTGACCGGTACTTATCCATCTCCGCTGACTAGCCCTTTACCAATGACTGCCACGTTGTTACTCGATAAGGAGTTTCGTGAGTACATCGCTGTTCCAAGCGAAAATGTGACGATGAAAATGGGGGTAGCTCAAACGGCCATGATGGAGAACGTGCTTCGGAAGCGGTTTCAATCTGTTACGGTTGTTACCGAAGCCCCGGATACCATTGACACTGATATTTTGATCGTCGCCAAGGTCGCTGGTGTTCAGGTTGGTACTCCCACCGAAACCCGTTTAGAAATCTTTGAAGTGTGGATCAAATACAATCTGGAAATTAGCGATAACTCCAAGGAAATGATAACGAAGTGGTTCATGCCGGCCTACGGAAAAACGCCCAGTGCGTTTATGACTTCCGATGTGAAAGCTATCGATAGTGCCGCGCAATTTGCCTTAAGAGACGCCGGAGTGCGGCTAGTTACCGATTTACACAGAATTCCCGAATTTCACTACTGGATTAAGCAACAACAGCGACTCGATGAACATGTATTAAAACAGCAAGACGAAGAGGGAAATGCAAGTCCCGATGTTAATGTAGACGACGACCAGAAGGAGCGAGATGATGTTTAAGTTACCTTGCCTGGTTGCCGTTCTTTTACTGTGTGCCGCCTGTTCGACAACCAATATCGATGAATACCGGTCTACCGTTGAACCTCTACTGCTAGATAATTCTGAAAAAGTGGTAGTACTTGGACGGCGGGATGCCGGACATTATGAAACTGGCATCGATTTTTCTGATTGCGTAGGACGAGTTTTGCAATCAGATTCTCCAATGCAGGTTATTTCAGAACTCGAATTTATCGACGCATTCTATCCCTGGTTTGAACCTCGCGTTGCACCAAAGAACTTGAGTCGACTAAAGCGTTTATTAGAAGAACCGGCGTTAAACGAAAAGCTTATTTCGATGGATATTCGGTATATGGTTTGGATCGATGGTCAAACTAATACGGTAGATTCGTCTGGCTCTATGGGCTGCAGCATTGGTCCCGGTGGTGCGGGTTGCTTTGGCTTCAGTAGCTGGGATGACGAATCGAGTTACGAAGCTATTGTGTGGGATTTAGACTCCTTTAAAGAAAAGGGCAGGGTAAATGTCGATTCTGAAGGTACGTCCTATTTAGTGGGCCTTGTTATTCCCGTGCCGTTTATAGCGCGAGTGCAGAACGATGCATGTATCGGAATTGGCAAACAGATAAAAGCGTTTTTTGAAGTCGCGGTTCAAGAAAAGTGAACCAGTTGCTGGTTAGACACATTCATCTACTTTTACCACTTTTTGTTTTCCTGCTCACGGTGCCTGCCCACAGTGTAAAAGCTGCAAGTGGTGATGAAAAATACAAAAAATTTGTCGCTGAAACTCCTATTGTCGAAGACGCTGAATTGCGAAATTATGTTAACGACATCGGTCAGAAACTGGCGGCCAATTCGAACAACCCGAATATCAAATACACTTTTACGGTATTGGACTCGCCGGGATTAAACGCCTTTGCCCACGAAGGCGGTTACGTTTACATCTATCGCGGGCTGATGAGTTACATGCGTAACGAAGCGCAACTTGCCGCCGTGTTGGCTCACGAAATCGGACACATTACTGAAAGGCATGTATCGCGACAAAAAAGCGGCAACGTCACGGGGAAAATGCTAGCCATGCTGGCCGGGGTTTTATCCGGTAGTCAGGATGTTTTTGAGGCGGGACAGTTGCTGTCGAGTTCTTTAATTAAAGGCTACGGTCGGGATATGGAGCTGGAAGCCGATTTGACCGGAGCACAGACCATGGCCCGCTTAGGTTACGACCCGCAACACATGATCGAAATGCTTTCGATCATGAAAGATTATGAAGCATTATCAAAGAAGAAATCATCGGATAAAGGCGGAGGTAATCAGACGTATCACGGTCTGTTTTCGACCCATCCACGTAATGATGCGCGCCTGCGAACAGTGGTGACAGAAGCGGATAAACTGGCCAAATCAGCCAAGGTTTTATTGGGTTCCGGTGAACAGGCCTATCGCTTGAAAACAGAAGGTATGATTTGGGGTGAAAACTTTGCCGCCAAAGAAAAAAAACCTCATCGCTACAATAACAAAAGTGAACGAATACGTTTCGATTTTCCCGAGAAGTGGCAGTGGAAGGAATTATTAAGTGTCGTGAAAGGCAACGACATTGATCAGATCGCTACCTTAACCATGGAGCCCAGGGCTCGGACAACACAAAGCCCTGAAGAATTTATGCATAATCAGCTAAAAATCACCGAGGTCGAAAAGGGCAAAAACATCTCTCCGGTTCGCCTTAAAGGCTACAGTGCCATCATCCCCGCGGTCGACAATAAAGCACGAAAACGCTTGGCCGTCATTTATTACAAGTTGAAGGCCTATGTGTTTACCGGTGAAGTGGTTGACAATGATAAATTCGAGGAATATGACAAGCTTTTTGAAGAGAGTATCTCGACGTTTCGAACTATTACCCAGCGAGAAATTGACGGACAGAAACCCAAATCTATCCACCATGTGAAAGCGACCCGGCAAACCAGTTTCGCTGCACTCGCAAAACAGTTTGATTTAGGGCGATACGGTGAAGAAGAGCTACGATTAATGAATGGATTCTATCCGGCGGGACAGCCTTCCGACGGGAACTGGATAAAGATTGTTCGTTAGATCCTTTGTGTTAAATACAATGTGTTAAATGCCGTGTGTTAAATGCCGTGTGTTAAAAATAGGGTGTTAGATTAATGATGTTAGATCAATGGTGTTAGACCGCCCCTCGACCTGACATTATTTCGAAATTCGTTCATATTTGGTCTAACTGCTCACGAGCTAGCGTGCCTCAAAATTACACTCGTAATCAAATGGTGCCTCCTATCAAAGATGAAATGTCCATAAGCCTCAAGGCTACCATTGTTCTCGATTTTGATTCGCAACGGGGCTTCACGTACTAATATGAAGCAAAGTGAGCGATTGGTAATTCTTTCGTAACTGGCGGGGAGCTCGAGTGAGATATTCGATTGTCATTAGTCCGCTATTTAGTTTATGTTGGGTGTGGATGGGACGTTTGTCCGGCTTATACAAAAATTAGAGCTTTTTATGCGTAGTACCTATATTACTTCAATTATTATCGGCGTACTCGTCATGGTCTGGTTGGCGTCCGGGTATCTGACGAAACCTGATGGATTACCACTCACAACCATCGCAGAGCGAAATACCAATAGCGCTGCCACGCAGGAAGAGAAGGCACCGACCCGGGTCAGGGTAGAAACGATTCATGCCACCGAACGTGAGCGGATCACCGTTCTACGTGGTACGACACTCAGCAAGCGGTCGCTCGTAGTACGTACCCAGGTCGGAGGCATCGTTACACAGCGAGCTGTCGAACGAGGCGACCTTGTTAAGACCGGGCAGCTGTTATGCCAGATATCGGTCGAGGATCGACTGGTTGTGTTGAACGAATCCCGTGAATCCCTGAATCGTGCCCGTATTGAGTACAAGGGCAGCCAGCACCTCTCGAAACAAGGTCTTCAGTCTGAAACCGCCATCGCCCAGGCACGAGAGCGGCTGGCTTCAGCAGAAGCCGGTCTGAAGCGCAGTGAATTGGATGTAGCGAGATTAAGGGTTATGGCACCGTTTGACGCCGTGGTGGAAGATGTCCATCTGGAAGTGGGTGAGTATGTGACCCCCGGTACAAATTGCGCGACGGTTGTAGATCTTGATCCAATGCTGCTTGTCGGTAGAATCCCCGAGAAAGAAGTTCCGCGTATCCGCCCCGGTCTCGTTGCCACGGCTACCATTTCTTCAGGAGCGGAAGTTTCCGGGCCCGTAACGTTTGTCGGTAAAACCGCTGATGAGTCAACCCGTACCTATCCGGTCGAAATTAAGATTGATAACGGTAATTATCGAATTCCCAGCGGCATCTCAGCCAGTATCCGTATCCCGATAGAATTGGTTCAGGCCCAGCGCATATCACCTGCGCTGTTATCACTGGATGACCGGGGCCAGATGGGTGTGAAAGCCGTCGACGCAGATTACATTGTGCACTTTTACCACGTGCAGATTGTCAGCGACGATCCCGCCGGTATCTGGGTAACAGGCTTACCGTCCGTCGCGACTGTCATCACTGTGGGTCAGGAAATGGTGATGCCTGGCGAGTTGGTTGAGACAATAGTTGAAACAATGGTTGAACCGGAATTGCCTGCTATTGCCGTAGAATCAGACAGCGATACAAAATCCTCATGAAAGCACTCATCGACGCGGCGGTAACCCGTACTCGTACTACCTTACTGATCATGCTGATGGTTCTTATTGCCGGTGTAGCTTCACTGCTGGCGATTTCCATCGAGAGTGACCCATCCATTGAGGTGCCATTTTTTGTCATTTCTGTTTTCCATGAGGGTATTTCACCGGAGGATTCCGAGCGGTTACTGGTCATGCCGATGGAAATCGAACTACGCAGTGTCGAGGGGGTCAAGGAACTAACCGCTTATGCTGCCGAAAATGTGGCGACAGTGATGGTTGAATTCGAAGCTAGTTTCGATCTCGATCAGGCGCTCCTGGATGTCCGCGAAGCGGTCGATCGTGCGAAACCGGAACTTCCCAGTACCGCTGAAGAACCCGTCATCATGGAAGAGAGCACTGCCGACTTCCCTATCTTGCAGGTCAACCTTGTCGGCGACGATGTTCCCGAACGGGTCCTGTATAACATTGCACTCAATCTGCGTAACCAGATAGAGAGCCTGCCAGATGTGATGGATGCCGAGCTGCAGGGGCACCGGGAGGAAATGCTGGAGGTAGTCATTGATCCGGTCGCGCTTGAAACATACCGGATATCCAGCGAGGAATTGATTGGCACGATTATACGCAACAATCGACTGATTCCTGCAGGGAACATCGATACTGGCGAAGGACGATTCTCTGTCAAGGTGCCGAGTGTTATTGAAGAGGCTCGAGACCTGTTTGATCTGCCAGTCAAAATCAAGGGCAATACCGTAGTGACGCTAGAGGATATCGCCAGCATCCGTCGCACCTTCAAAGACCGGGATGTCTATGCGCGCGTTAACGGGCAGCGAACCATCTCACTCAACGTGGTGAAACGGTCCAATGCTAATGTCGTTGATACCGTTGCCAAAACCAAAGCGATTGTCGAGCGCGTGAAACAGACAGTGCCCGGCAAGGTCGATGTGTTCTACACCCAGGATCAGGCCCCGTTCGCTCAACAGCAGGTGACTGAATTGCAGGGCAATATCATGACCGCGCTGGCACTGGTGATGGTGCTGGTTGTTGCGGCGATGGGTTTACGCTCCGGTATAATTGTCGGCCTTGGGATTCCAGTCTCCTTTCTATTTTCGCTGATTATCGTTAATCAGATCGGCTTCACTTTCAATTTTATGGTGATGTTCGGTATGTTGCTTGCGCTGGGCATGCTGATTGACGGTGCCATTGTGGTGACTGAATATGCAGACCGAAAGATGGTTGAGGGCCTACATCGGCAACAGGCTTACGCCGCCGCAGCTAAACGAATGTTCTGGCCGGTTGTTGCGTCAATAGCAACCACTCTGGCTGCTTTTCTGCCGTTGATGTTCTGGCCCGGTGTTGCGGGTAAGTTTATGCGCTATTTGCCAGTCACCGTATTTACTGTGTTGACCGGCTCTTTGTTGTATGCGCTGATCTTCGGGCCTGCACTCGGCGCGGTCTTTGGCAAAGCAGGTCAGTTGGATAAAAAATCGGTCGAAACACTGAAGCATCTGGAAGATGGCGACCCAACCCTGCTGTCTGGTGCAACCGGCTTTTATGCGCGTGTACTACGGTGGACCTGCAATAACGCCGGGACGACCCTGCTGATAACACTTTTTTTACTGGTCGGAAGTTTTACCGCCTACGGTGAATACGGGCATGGCGTCACTTTCTTTTCCGACTCAGAACCCAAGTATGGGCGTCTAACGATCAAAGCCAGGGGCAACCTTTCCGGCGCCGAAATAAACCGCCTGGTGACTCAGGTTGAAGATGTTGTTATTAACGTAGAAGGCATTGAAGCGGTCAATATGGCGACGAGAATCCCAGGGGGAGCGTCTCGAGGCAGTATGGACGCCGTCGGCATGATCTTCATTGAATTAATGGAGGAAAACGATCGACCGATGACCGGGACTCAGATATTTGAAACCGTTCGACAGCGCACATCTATTTTTGCCGGAATTACCGTCGAGCTGCAGCAAATGGAACAGGGGCCGAGTAACGGCAAACCTCTCCAGATCCAGTTTTCATCTCATGAAAAACCCTTGATGGAGCCGGCAGTGGCGAAGGTCGTTGCCCATATGGAAACGATACCCGGAATCCGTGATATTGATGATACGCGCTCGCTGCCGGGTATTGAATGGAAGCTCAATGTTGACAGGGCCCAGGCCGCGTTATTTGATGCCGATGTTTCGCAGGTAGGTATCGCGGTACAACTGGTCACCAATGGCGTAAAAGTGGGCGAGTACCGGCCGAATCGATCTGATGACGCCGTTGATATCCGTGTTCGCTACCCAGAGGCCTCGCGTGGCATTCAGGCATTGGATTCATTAAAGGTGATGACGCAGGAGGGGCTTGTGCCAATTTCTAATTTTGTCAGCCGCCAGGCGGTACCCAATGTCGATACGATACAGCGGATTGATGGCGTGCCAGTAGAATTTATTCGCGCCGATATTGCCCCCGGTATACTCGCCGACGACATGGTAAAAGCGGTTCAAGACTGGCTTGCGACACAGAATTTTGACCCAAGACTAACGATTGATTTTCGTGGCGCCAATGAAGAGCAGTCCGAATCTATCGCATTTGTGGGCGTTGCATTTAGTCTGTCGCTGCTACTGATGTTCGTTCTGTTGGTGACGCAGTTCAACAGTTTATACCAGGCGCTACTGATTCTGTTTTCAGTGGTAATGTCGACAGCGGGTGTGCTCGTTGGCTTAATCATCACAGAGAAACCTTTCAGCGCGATATTAACCGGCACCGGTGTTGTGGCGCTGGCGGGTATCGTGGTCAACAACAATATCGTTCTTATAGACACCTACAACCATATAAAGAAGCTGCACCCCGAACTGGATTATGTTGCTTTGATCGTGCGGACCGGTGCGCAAAGACTTCGGCCGGTGATGCTGACCACAGTGACAACCATCTGCGGCCTGCTCCCACTGGCAATGAACTTCAGCATCGACTTGATTAACCGCAATATTGTTTACGGCAGCTCGATGTCCATGTTCTGGGTCCCCCTGTCGCAGGCCATCGTTTCCGGTCTTGCATTTGCATCCTTACTCACACTGGTGACGACACCAGCGATGCTGGCATTTCCCTACCGAGCACGTGAAATGTTAGACACAATGCGAGTACGCCTTGGGGGCACCAAGCGAACTCCTCCGAAGATTGGCACTCATTAGTTCGCATCCAGAAATTGGTCTTTGCGAGCGAACGGTTCGACGCTCGACGCGGCAATCTAATTTTTCTAACGTATTGATAGTGATGTATTAATTCTAACGGCCCTAGATTGCCGCGTCGCTACGCTTCTCGCAATGACACTATTTTTGGACGGGCACTAATTAGAAATTCCCTGAGCGGGTTGTTTTATCCAGGCACCACTCTCTGAACTCAGGGATTTCAAACGTTTTTTGTAGAAATTACTATGCTAACGTTGGTAGATCGTTCTTGAAATATCCCAGCAACATATCGGCCATTTTGCCAAGTTGTGGACAGACAGATAATTGAACTCAAATTCAAAATAACCGGTCAATTGAGCTCAGATTCAAACAATAGGTAAACCGTAATGATTCTAATTACAGCGTTCAGGGTTTACTGGTTTAGGTAGCTTGAGCGGCGCAGCGCTTACTCTGGATTCGCTAGCAAGTTGTTCGTATGCGGCTTGTTGTAGTCCTTTTACTTCTGCGCGTGACATACCCAGTTCATAAGCTGAACATTCATTCTCACCCAATGAGCGCGGATCAATCCCGGTGACATTGCCAAAGACCACTAAAGCCTCAAGGTAGTATCCGTAGGTGCTGGCGTGGTAGTGGTCATAGGTCCATAAGTCAATTTTCCCCTGATCAATACCATCATAGGGATTGGAGTCAGCGAGGCCCATTTCTATTGCTCGTGTCCAGGCCTCACCCACTGGGTTAACAGATTTAACGCCAGGTGCCATCGCAGCCTTGTCGTATCCGGCACGGACATCTTGAGCCATTTTGCTAATTGGAGTATCACTCCAAGGACGGTCATCTACATAGATCAAGTCGGCTCGAGACCATGTTGCGGTGAGAAAAATTTCGACGTCGCGATTTATGCCCCGAAAAAATTTCGACATGTCCGCAGTAGAATTGATGAGTGGATTTGGATCACCGGGCTTTTTGCTGTCCAGTGTGCTGTAACCATGCATGACGACCTGGTCCCAAGGTCTTCGTCCGATAACGCCCAATTTATTCTCTAAGTGAAAATACAAATCGCTTCCTCCCCGTGTTTCGAGATACACTTTATTGTCTAAGCCTGCCTGATCAGAAAAAGATTTAAACAAAGCCGGTACGCCGCCTAAGCCTTCATTGTTTAGGTCCGTTACCGTGTCATGGCGATAAAATCTAACGGCTGAGCCATAGCCATAGGTAAAACTGTTCCCTATGAATAAAACTGAGGTTTCTGCTACTGAGCTAACTGATACAAGCGTGAGCAACAAACCGGACATTAATGTGGGTATGATTTTCATTTAGCTGGATCTCTTTTGTATTATTTGGCTAAGTAAGAAGAATAAAAGTTCTACTTCATCAAGTCTATGGAAACTGCACGGTCCCGATTTTTATTTGGGTGCGTCTGTCATTTTGACGAAAACAATTTCATCAGTTCGCTGAAGACTGATTCGGAAACATCTAAAAAGGAAACAGTTATTGTGTTAACTGTCGCGTGTCGGTTGTGGTAAAACAAGCATGGTAAAAAAGCAGGCAGCATCCTGACGATAGAGTAGGATGCCCTCTTTTTACCTAAGTCTAATCAGTGCGGTAAGTGTCGGCGTAAGCAATGCTGTCGGCATTATCTATGATGGCTCCATTGGCGAGCTCTTCCGTCCGTATGCCAATTTCCAGCATACACTGTCCTAATTCTTTCGCGGATATAACCATGGAGCCTGGCGTGAATAAAGCTTCCAGTAAGTAGTGAAAGGCATTCGATTGTTCAGAGCTGGGCCTGACAAACGCCGAGCGATAGTGAAAAGTACGCAGTGGTGTATTCTCAGCCATTGCTGTTAGTTCTAACTCAGCTTGGCGTTTTACCTTCGCCCAGTCAGCATCGCCTCCAGTTCCCATACCGGTAATATAGTGAAAAGCCATTGGCGCCGTGTTACGCACTGCTAACCATTGCTTGGTGAAAGCAACGGGAAAATCTAGTTGAATCTTTTTGTAGAGCGCCTCATCAATCCCGATAGAGGAAACGCCCAGGCCCCACAGCACAGTATTTACCTCAGCCAGCTCTGTTTGGAATAGGCTAAAGTCGGTAAAGTCTTGATGAACTAAACTGGTCACTTTACCGGACGCGACACCGGCGTCGATACGCGCAGAGCTACGGCGAGTGATGACATAAACTTTCGATACATTGGGGTCTTCGATAGCGGCTTTCAATAAGCCGTCTCCCACCGATCCGGTGGCACCGGTAACCAATACAACTCTATTGGCTGTTATATCTCTAACGGGGTCAAGGGATGGCTCGATGGTGCCCAGCGTTAACATGCCTCTTATATTGTAAAACGCAATCAGTAATACGAAGAGAGAAAAAACGGCGATCGCGGTAATTTTAATAAACTTCATAGGCATTGGTCCTTGGTGCTTGCACGCCTTGGTGCAAGGTAGCTGTTATTAGTTGAATGCTTGACGGCATCTTATCATCAATTGGAATGTTTTCATTAGTTACATGACACGGCAACGGTGAGGCCGTCGGACAGCGATTGTTGCAGCTGTCTTGGTCGTTAATTGGATACAATAAAAGTGTTGAACCTGCTTGTGCTACTTTACCCAGTAGTTCTTTACACTGGGTCGGAATTTTTTTGTCTTCATTTTTATGAGCTGTTACATGGACGGATTTCTTTATAATCTACTGTTAGCGATTCTCTACAATATCTAGCCAAAATAAGAAGCCTGTTTTTCAATAGAATGCTGCTTATGTGACTTTGTCTGGTCCAGAACCCTATTTATATCAGCTTAGGTTTGAGCTAGTACATTTCAACTAGTACATTTCAAGAGTACACATCAATACTACGCATCAATAGACAAAATATCGGCAGAAAGTGCGCTCACCCTTCTATCAGAGTGCGGTTTCAAACAAGGATAACAGCCTCGCCCATGCTCGTTCGGCTTGTACTTCATTATACACTCTTGAATCCGGCGGACACCAACCATGCAGAGCACCGTCGTAGACCTCAATTTCCGCAGATAATCCCGCATTTTTGAATGAGTCACGTAAGGTGTTTTTACTCTCTGGATTACGTTGATCATCGTTAGATGCAATTGCGAACAAAAATTGTGCTTTCATTTTAGGAACTAATAAATGTGGGCTGTCCGCAGCATCGGTGACCAATCGACCGCCGTGGAAAGACGCCCCGGCACCTATACGGTCGGGTATCGCTGCTGCTGTTCTCATTGTGAACGGGCCTCCCATACAATAACCGGTCGTGCCTATTTTACGTTTGCTATCGACGGTCTTTTGCTGATCGAGAAACCCGACAAATGCTTTTGCATCTGTGACTGTGGTGGTGGCTGACAGTTGTCGTGCCATCGGCAGTACTTTGTTTCGAATGGATTCATCTTGAAAACTTGCGCCGGGTGGTACCACCGGAGACAGAGCGTTTCGATAGTAAGGATTAACCACCAGAACTGAATATCCCGACTCGGCCAGACGTTTACCCATTAACCGAAAGGCGGGGCGTAGTCCCAGGATGTCGGGCCAAATAATGACAGCTGGATGTCGACCCGTCGATGGATGAACAAATAAACAGTCAGCCACTCCGTCGGCAGTATTGACATTGACGTTTGTCTCTACAACATCCATTGCATTTGCGGTGAGAGGTAACATCATTGCCATTGTTGCACTTGTGGCGAGTGCATTAAATTGTCTGCGAGATAGTCCCTTTGTATTATCTAAAAAGTTTTCGTTGTCCTCGACCGTATCTTCATCACACATGTCTTTTGTCCTCGTCAATTTTACTGTGAGTTAATTATAATAATTTCAATTGCCACCGCAGGCTTACTTCATTGGAGGGTTAAGGTAAACACTCATTGGGGTTTAAGAATCGTGACTGACCAGTGTTTGTATCGCTGCCATGGCTTTGGCGTAATTAACGGTGCGTAGATTGTTCGTGAGTATGCTGACTGTTATTACGATTCTATTAACAATAATAGTGCCAGTGGTGATATAAGCGAACTGGCCATTTGGCCGGTTCGTTTTATTTATCAAGCTATCATCGGCATAGGTAATTAAACGTCCTATCCCCTTTGAAAAAATGAGTTCGATGTCTTTGGATTCCAATTTTCGTTCTGTCGGGAGTTTTGAATGTTGACGTTCAATTTCTTGAGTCAGATTGTTGAGTAAAACCTTATCCATTCCCAAAGATTGTTTGTTTGGAAGAAAGCTCATTAGAAGTACGAGTTCATCGCCCCTCGTTGTATTGATTCTTACGGTAGACGAAGCGTTATTGGCGGAAGTCCGAACACTATCATTCCAGTTTTGTGGGATGCCGATCGAAAACCGCTTAATGTTCTCGATCGATACATTCACGATCTTTACTTCATTCGACTCGCTAGAGTTATTGGTTTTCAATTTTACGGTATTTGCGACACTGCTTTTCGGACAGGGAGTATCCTGAAAAGATACCTTTCCGTTGCTGTCAGTGCACTTGTTAATTGCATGGCCTTGTAAACTGAACGCGAGGGCAGAAAATGCCAGAATTAGATGTAGGATAGATGATTTCAATGTCTGTCGCCGTATTAAATTTGTCATTAAAGTTTACAATATTAGGGGAAATAATATTAATAACC
Source organism: uncultured Cellvibrionales bacterium (assembly GCA_913019905.1). Taxonomy (GTDB): domain Bacteria; phylum Pseudomonadota; class Gammaproteobacteria; order Pseudomonadales; family Dasaniaceae; genus Oceanicoccus. The sequence goes on along the minus strand of CAJVZD010000014.1, from coordinate 16,060 downwards.
ACCAAAAGAACCCATTGGACCTGGAAAAACGACAGGACTTTCCGCGCCATTTTTCGCAACCGATGACACGCCAAAATAGTAGTTATCAATAACAATGTTTTTAAATTCGTAACTTTCGACATCTCCTACAAAGCGACTGTAGGTCCACTGCGGCCGATCGGTTAATCGCCAGTAAACTCGATAGCCCGCAATGTTGAGTGCGGTTTTGTCTGCGGGTTTTGTCCAGCTAATGGTCGTTGAAGCTTTGACTGCACCTTTTATTTCAACCTGAGCTGGAAAGGGGGGCGCGTAAGCCATTTCCGCAAGACTAGCGACATTCAGTGCGGTTAACTTGCGTACATAGTCGAAATTGACCCCTTCGATTACGTCGCCGTAATTACGATTTTCGACTGTTCTCAAATTTTGGTGCTGGCGGTCGTAATGCTCGTGGGTTTCCATAATCCTTACGCCGGGAATCCCCGCCTCGTTAAAGGGACGGTGGTGTCCACCGCGACCAAAGCGGTCAAGTCGGTATACCATCATGACGTCCAGGTTTGGGATGTATTTGTCAGCCTGACGATCAATAAATCGAGCAAGATTTCTTGAAGGTGAGTCGACTTCTCCGCCGCTATAACGACGAATTTTGGCTTCTTCTGGGGTCTCGACGGCGCGTGTTCCCTCGGAGAATACCCGTGCCGATGTATTGTCTATTACACCATCAATACCAGTGATATTTCCGATCATATCGTTATTGAGCACCGCTTTAATTCGCCAGTTATTTGCAAGTGCGTGATCGACAACAATTTCCCCGCCAAATAAGCCCTGCTCTTCGCCGGACAGTCCCGCATAGATAATTGAACCTGCAAACTTGTGTTTGCTCAGCACTCTTGCGCTTTCGATAACACCCGCCATACCGGTAGCGTTGTCGTTAGCGCCGGGTGAATCAGAGGTCCCGTCCAGAGGATCGGTAACGCGTGAGTCGATGTCTCCCGACATGAGAACAAATCGATCGGGATCTAATGAACCTCGCTGAATAGCCACAACACTGACAACGTCAACAGGCTCGGGAATTCGGCGAGTTCCTTCGATGACGCGACTGACGTAAAACACTTCCAGGCATCGATTACATTCGTCGCTGATTCTTTCAAATTCTGCTTTTATCCAGCGCCGTGCGGCGCCGATTCCGCGTATATCTGACTCTGTTTCAGATAAGGTATGCCGAGTTCCAAAGCCCACCAGTGTGCGGATGTCGGCCTCGAGGCGGCTTGCGGAAACGTCTCCAACCATTTTGTGTATGATGGACAGCTGCTCCGTGGGACCAGACTTTGCCATTAGCGATTGTAGTAAAGTAGGTGATTGAGCCAGTGTTTCCGAGGTTCCTGAGTCTGCAGCGTGTACCACTGCGGTGAAATGCCAGCAACAGACAATAACAATGATGAGTTGCTTTAGTCTTACGTTATAGAGGTGCATGATGCCGAACCCTCGTGAGATGATTGGAATGGTTATGAGTCTTATTCTGTTTACGATTTAAAGCTCGCTACGAATTGACGTATCCGATTTGCATTCACACCCACATCGCTAACGCCAACCCTTGATACGGAGCGTAAATCCATTTTACTACCTGTCTCAGTGGCTTGGATACGGATAACAATATCGTCTTTAAAGCCAAACCAGAATGTGGTGTCAACGGCTTCAATTAAGCCTTTTTCAGGGCTTTTTCCGTAGACATCCCAGCCGTTTTCAAGACACAGAGCAAGTGCCTTCTCGTAGGTCTCCACCACGGAATCGTTTGATAAAACAGTGGATAGGTCGGGGTACGCCGAGTGTTGAACTGACGCCAGTTCGCTCGAGTACTCAAGAGGGTTGCTGTCGCTTCCCCGTTGTGTTGCCGCCTCAGTGAATTGGGGCGGATTTTCCCGGTCCGTACTTATATTATGTATGGGTGGATATCCTTTTGACATGTTCGTCAGTGTTACCGCAACGATGATTAGCGGCGGGAATGCAAATAGGCTAGCCCAACGCAGCGCGGATGTTGTACCGCTGGCTGGTTTTCTAAATAACCAAATGGCGTTTGTTATCTGGATAAGGACGCTGCCCAGCATGGACACAGCGAACATCAGTAAACCGATGGTAAACGGCCAGATTCCGAATCGGGTTCCGAGTGCTGCTATAGGCATTAGCAAAAGGATGATGACTGAGGCATTGCGAATAAAGATCGAACTTTTTGCGGTATCTTCTGACGACATGGGTTTGGTCACTCTATTGTAATGAGGTGGATAGTTAGCGCTCGTCCAGCACTAGGTCAATTTCTGCGGTAGATCGGGATAAAGCCCGACCTACCGCAGAAATACAAATTTCGACTCGATATTTCTGGACGGACACTCGTTTGTACTTACTGATAAAAACAACTTTTTATTATGTCTTTGACATCTGTAAACGAACTCTCGTGAGATGTTAACACTTTATTTGTAATCAATAACATCGGCGAAAATGTTATTCACCCATTCGATTCTTGTATTTTGATTCTTGCATTTCGTTTCGAGCGTGCTATTTCGAACTTTCTATTTCTAGCTCTTTATTCCAAACTTATTATCTCAAAGTAAGAAAAGCGACAAACCAAGCCCTACTATTAAAGCTGCGCTCTCGATGTCCCGACTCAAGCCTGACTACACTATAAAAACATAAGATAAGTCAATTTATTTCCAGACTCATGCCTATCGATAACAGTATTATCGGAAGTGATCATCGGCAGCGTCGCCAGCAGATAGCCTTGTCTAAGCTTATTCCTTGAGACGGTAGCAGGGCTTATATTCGCCTTTGAGTTTCATTCGCCCGTTTGCAATAAAGTCTTTTAACAGCACATCAAACTCTCCGATGATAGTCGGGTCGCCTTGTAATATATAAGGGCCGTGTTTTCTTACAGCTTCTACGCCTTGAGCTTTTATGTTGCCGGCCACGATGCCTGAAAATCCACATCGCATTTCAGCTGCGAGGGAATGTTTAGGCTGCTCGTAATTCAGTTTAAGCTGGCGCATGTTTTCGTGATTTGGATGGAAGGGTTGTTGTAATTCCAGAGGAATTTTAAGTTGCCAATTAAAGGCATAGGACTCTTGTTGTTTGCGCCGGTAGCGCCGAACGTGTTCGACGCCCTCTAAAATTTGCTGCGCGACACGCTCGGGGTCGCCAGTTACAATTTGATAGTATTTCTGAGCTTCTTCGCCCAGTGTATTATGTATAAAATTATCCATCGCAATAAAATATTCTTTACTTTCGACGGGGGCGGCAAAAACCAGTGGGATATCGATCGACCGGTTGTCTGGGTGCATCAGTAAGCTGAGCAAATAGAGTATTTCCTCAACGGTACCTGCACCGCCTGGAAACACTATAATGGAGTGGGATAATCGTACGAATGCCTCCAGGCGTTTTTCGATGTCCGGGAGAATGACTAGCTCACTGACAGTCGGGTTCGGTGACTCTGAGGCAATAATGCCCGGCTCGGTAATACCAATGTATCGCCCGTCGTGAATATGCTGTTTTGCATGGCCAACGGCGGCACCCTTCATAGGGCCTCTCATCGCGCCGGTACCGCAACCAGTCGCAATATTTAGTCCGCGTATTCCGAGTTCGTATCCGACCTGTTTCGAATAATCATACTCGAAACGTTTTATTGCGTGCCCGCCCCAACAGACCACAAGCCTCGGGATAGTGTTGGCTTTAAGAATACCTGCATTGCGCAAAATACGAAATACCGTGTCGGTAATATCGTCGCTACTGTTTGAGCTATAACTGCCGTTATTTGATATTTTGTGGTGTGTATAAACAATATCACGCAGGGCGGAAAACAAGTGTTCTTGTATGCCTTTGATCATTTTTCCGTTGACGAAGGCATTGGCGGGCGCGTTGATTACATCGAGTTTTATTCCTCTGGATTGCGGGATTATACGGATATCGAAGTCGTGATAGTGGTTGAAGACAGCGTCGGCGTCATCTTCTACCATGCCGGTATTTAGCACTGCCAGGGCACATTGGCGAAATAACTTAAACACCTCATCGTCATAATTCATTACGCCCGCGACCTCGCGATGAGACAGCAAGTTCAAGCTACTAGTAGGACGCACGGATACATAGGGTACTTTATTCATCAGTTCTCCTTTCGGTGAATAGTTACTATAAGGATAGTCGCTTATTAGAACCTGGGTGTGAAGCTTTGACCGCTACCGTCGCAGAGCAACAGCTCGATACCCATTGCTAGGCTTATCCAGCGACCCGAAACCGATCGCCGTATTGCGATCAGACTACCGTCCTGAAAGCGGTAAATTGCAGTGAATTCAATATCCTTGATTTTCATAATCCGGTACACTTGAATAGTCAATATTGAAACCACACAAGACAATCGGCCCCGTTTTATGACTGCATCCTTCGTTCATCTTCGCCTCCACAGTGAGTTTTCTTTAATCGATGGATTAGTGCGAATTAAGCCTTTGATGAAAGAGGTTAGAAAACTGGGGATGCCGGCCATTGCGTTAACGGACCACAGTAATTTCTACGGCTTAATCAAATTTCACAAAGCGGCCCTCGGCGCCGGCATAAAGCCTATTTTTGGTTGCGATTTTCACATAATGAATGACGACGACGAATCACACATTAGTACCTTGTGTTTGTTGGTGAAAAGCAATAAAGGTTATCGAAATTTAACCGAACTAATTTCCAAAGCTTTCCAGCACGGCCAGTATCTGGGTGTGCCCTATGTGAAGCGCTCCTGGCTATCGGAATATGCAGAGGGACTTATCGCGCTTTCGGGGGCGAAAGAAGGAGAGGTCGGACAAGCTTTGTTGTCCTCTACCCAGGAAGAGGCAAAAACCCGGCTGCAAGAATTAATGGCGATTTTCCCCAACAGCTTCTATCTGGAACTACATCGAACGGGCCGGGAGTACGAAGAGGAGTACATTCACGCAGCCGTTGATTTGGCGACTCTGGTTGACTGTCCAGTGGTGGCTACCAATGACGTTCGTTTTTTTAAAGCGGAAGATTTCGAGGCTCACGAGACACGCGTTTGTATACGGGAAGGAAGGGCGTTGGATGACCCGCGCAGGGTTCGATGTTACAGCGGCCAGCAATATTTGCGCTCGCCCGAAGAAATGGAGGCCTTATTTTCTGATATTCCGGAAGCGTTAGAAAATTCTGTCGAAATAGCCAAACGCTGTAGCGTAGAAATAAAACTCGGGGATATTTATCTTCCCGAATACCCGATACCGAATGACTTTGAAAGTGACGATTTTTTCCAAAAGGAATCCTATGAGGGCCTAAAGGCGCAAACGGAACAAGTATTTGCGAAAAAATGGCAGGGTAAGGAAAGCACGCCGGAGTATGCGAAGGAACTGCGCACTGGCATTTTCTTCAGGAAAATATCCATCGAGGGTCTTATCGATCGTCTAGATTTTCTATTTGGCGAACAGGCGGCCGAAAAAATGCCGGTCTATCGAGAGCGACTCGATTTTGAACTCAATGTTATTCTTGAAATGGGGTTTCCCGGTTATTTTTTGATCGTGATGGATTTCATCCAATGGGCAAAAGAGCATGATATTCCGGTGGGGCCGGGTCGTGGTTCAGGTGCGGGGTCCCTGGTTGCTTATGCGCAAAAAATAACCGATCTTGACCCCTTGGAATACGAATTACTCTTTGAGCGATTTCTCAACCCTGAACGCGTATCCATGCCGGATTTTGATGTCGATTTTTGCATGGATAATCGCGATAAAGTGATTAGCTACGTGGCTGATACCTATGGTCGCGACGCGGTAAGCCAAATTATAACGTTCGGTACCATGGCGGCAAAAGCGGTGGTGCGGGACGTGGCGCGAGCCCAGGGTAAGTCTTATGGTTTAGGTGATAAGCTGTCTAAGATGATTCCCTTCGAAGTCGGTATTAATCTCGAAAAGGCCATTGAGCAAGAGCCTGCGCTGCGTGAGTTTATTGAGAGTGACGAGCAGGCCCAGGAAATTTGGGAGATGGCCTTACAGCTGGAAGGCATTACCCGAAATGTCGGCAAACACGCCGGTGGGGTTGTTATAGCACCGTCCAAACTTACCGACTTTGCGCCTCTGTATTGCGATGAAACCGGTAAAGGGCTAGTCACGCAGTTTGATAAAAATGATGTCGAAGAAGCGGGGTTGGTTAAGTTTGACTTTCTCGGTTTACGTACGCTGACCATTATCGACTGGGCTGTCAAAATGGTTAATCGGCCCGGTCCCGATCAGGTATCCGCTAACGTCGAGATTGAAACGATTCCCCTGAATGATGCTGCGACCTATCAGTTGCTGAAGCGAGCTGAAACGACCGCAGTCTTTCAGCTGGAATCCCGTGGAATGAAAGACCTTATCAAGCGACTACAGCCAGATAATCTTGAAGATATGATTGCTTTAGTTGCCCTGTTTCGTCCCGGCCCGTTGGATTCGGGAATGGTGGACGATTTTGTTAACCGGAAACACGGGCGTGCAGAAGTCGCCTATCCCGATGCAAAATATCAACACGAATGGTTGAAGCCCATTCTAGAGCCTACCTACGGAGTCATCGTTTACCAGGAACAGGTCATGCAAATTGCGCAGGAACTGGCCGGTTATAGTCTGGGCGGTGCCGACATGTTACGTCGCGCGATGGGTAAGAAAAAACCGGAGGAAATGGCGAAGCAGCGCGCAGGGTTTGAAGAGGGCGCCAAAAATAAAGGTGTTGATCCGGAATTGGCTTTGAAAATCTTCGATCTCGTCGAAAAATTTGCCGGTTACGGTTTTAATAAGTCCCATTCGGCCGCTTATGCTTTGGTCTCTTATCAAACTGCGTGGTTAAAGACGCATTATCCCGCCGAATTTCTGGCGGCTACCATGAGTTCGGAATTACAAAATACCGACAAGATCGTTATTTTTATCGAAGAATGCCGTGCCATGAAATTGCCTTTGAAATTGCCCGACGTTAACGAAGGTGAATTTATGTTCACCGTAAATACTGAAGGCGCTATCATTTATGGTTTAGGCGCAATTAAGGGGCTTGGCGAGGGGCCCATTGAAAGTATAATTAATGCGCGTAACGAAGGTGGGCCCTTTAAAAACCTGTTCGATTTTTGTGCGCGAACAGACCTTAGAAAAGTGAACAAGCGGGCGATGGAAGCGCTGATTCGTTCGGGATCTTTCGATAGCTTAAAAGTTGATCGTGCCGTATTGATGGCTTCAACTGCTGAGGCGGTGAAGGCGGCAGAACAGAGTGCGGGAAACCGCGATGCCGGTATGGTAGACCTATTTGGTGACGTGGTACCCGCGGAGGAAAGCGGAGATGTATACGGGGATTATCGACATATTAAACCCTGGTCGCCCAAAGAGCAGCTCGGCGGCGAAAAAGATACCTTAGGGCTGTACGTAACAGGTCACCCTATCGATGAATATGAAAAAGAAATTCGTCAGTTTGTTCGAAATCGCATTATTGATTTAAAGCCGGACCACAATGTTCAGTCCATGGCAGGTCTTGTCGTCGCTATGCGCACGATGAAAAACAAACGCGGAGACATGATGGCGTTTATTACCCTGGATGACCGGTCTGCACGAATTGAGGTCAGCTTATTTTCTGAAGCTTACGAGGAGAATCGAGAAAAGATTAGTAAGGATGCAATTTTGGTTGTCGACGGACAGGTGACATTTGACGATTACTCCGGCCAGTTAAAGGTGCGGGGTAAAAACATAAGGTCGTTACTGGAGGCACGTCAGTCTAAAGTCAATTATTTACAGCTTAATATGACCTCGTCTGATTTTAATGGTGTTAATGGCACACGTGGGTTTACTAACAATTTTAAACAGTTGTTGGAATCAAGCCTTAAGGACGGTCAATGTCCGGTTAAAATTAATTATCAGCGCGACAATGCCGAGGGTGTTTTGACCTTGGGCGAAGAATGGAAAGTACTGCCCAGTGACGAGTTAATCGATCGCTTGAAAGGCCAGTTCGGCGCAGCCAATGTGCAATTGCACTACGATTAGTCTGAGTTTTTAATCGATGATACAGTGTGCGTGTGAACAATATTAATGAACAGTGTGACAACTGTCTTGTGAGAACGAAGTCGTGCTTTCGCCCCTGAATATTTTGAAACCCCTTGTTCCTTTCCTAACCGCAAAACGCTGGCTTATTGCCTATAGTGGGGGGGTGGATTCACGTGTTCTGCTAGAGTTACTTGTGGCATTAAAGCAACAGCGCGCTACTGCTGGCGAGACGACTCCCGAGTTACTGTTGGTGCACGTCAATCATCAGATTGATACAGAGTCGGCTGCATGGGCGGAGCATTGCAGGCGCCAGGGGGAGATACTGGGTGTTTCCGTTAGTGTTCACTGTGTTGATATTAATGCAGCCGTCACGGGAAACTTAGAGGAGAGGGCAAGGCAGGCCAGGTATGGTGTTTTTGAATCATTGCTGCAGGCTGACGATGTACTGATGTTGGGGCATCACCGCGATGATCAGATTGAAACCTTATTAATGAGGCTGTTAAGAGGTAGCGGAAGCAGAGGTATTGGTGCTATGCCGCAGACGCGATGGCTTGGTGCCGGCCAGTTACATAGGCCGTTACTGTCAATCAGTCGCTCTGATATCGAAGGGTATGCGGTTAAAGCGGGCTTGGATTGGATTGAAGATCCGAGCAATCAAAAAAGTGATTATGATCGTAATTTTCTGCGCTTACAGATACTCCCTTCAATAGAACAGCGCTGGCCGGAATATCGTACGACCTTATCTCGTGCTGCAACTCTCAGTGAAGAATCGGCGGCGCTCAATGCCGAGCTGGCCGTCGTCGATTGTCATGCATTAGGATTATTACCGGATAGTCAGTCGCTCTCAATACATGCGCTGCAGCAACTAAGTCTCGGACGTCAAAAAAACATCATACGGTACTGGTTAGAGCAACGTCAGCTTGCGCTTCCCAGTGCGGCGCAACTCCACATCGTGTTGGAGGAGGTGATGACTGCCTCCGAAGACGCCAAGCCGCTGGTGCAGTGGTCTGACGGACAGTCCAGTGCTGTGCAAGTGCGTCGCTTTAAAGATGACTTGTATGCCATGGAGGCGCTAGCGGCATTTGACTCGACGCAAGTGGTTAAGTGGTCTTTAAAAGACCACTTAACCATTGCCGGCATCGGTGAGTTTTGTGCAAATATGACATCGGGAACTGGTATTAAGAAATCCCTGGTAGATTCCGTCGGGGGTGTCACGGTGCAATTTCGACAGGGCGGTGAGCGTTGTCAACCGACTGGAAGAAGTCATTCCCAGTCTTTAAAAAAATTGTTTCAGGAGTATCAAGTCGAACCCTGGAAGCGTGATCGAACTCCGTTGATCTATGTTAACGATATTTTAATTGCTGTTGTGGGCTATTGGATTTGTGAGGGCTATGTTGCCGAGCATGAGCCCGGCATTAACATTACGCAAATGTCAGGAAACTGATATTCTATCGAAATTTTCTTTTGATATGTTAGTATTAGCGGCCTCTAGCTAGTGAGGTTCTTGTTATTCGAGGGATGTCATTGGCGGGGAATTTGAGCTTCGTTTCGAATTGACAGTGTTTATGCCAGCAAGTAACAGTATCTATGCCTGTAAGTCATTACGAGCACATTAAGAACCGTCACTTGTCATGCAAAACGCTAAACGCGGTGATGGCTGTCCGCGAGTCTAGAATGATTTACAAATTCTATTAATTATTAATGAAAACGATAAAGTCGTGGAGTATTTATGGATTTACAAGACAAAGTAGTGGTTGTGACAGGAGGAGCGTCCGGTCTCGGTCGCGCCACAGTAAAACGTTTTCACGCCAACGGTGCCAAATGCGTCATTTTTGATATGAATGCAGACAAAGGTAATGCTCTGGTTGCCGAACTGGGCGAGAAGGTTATTTTTTGCAACGTCAATGTGACCGATGAAGACTCTGTGAAAGCGGGTATTGACGCCGCCGTGAAAGCCTTCGGTACCATCCATATCAACTGTAATTACGCCGGAATTGGAAACGCCAAGCGCACTATGGGACGCAAGGGGCCTTTCCCTCTCGACGATTTCAAAATGGTGTTGAATGTAAATTTGATAGGCACTTTCAATGTGCTCCGCCTGTGTGCAGAAGTGATGTCTACCAATGATGTAGTAACTCCGGATGGTGGCCGCGGCGTCATTATCAACACCGCTTCTGTTGCCGCCTATGAAGGCCAAATTGGCCAGGCAGCCTATTCTGCATCCAAAGGCGGCGTTGTGGGTATGACCCTGCCAATAGCTCGCGATTTAGCCGTCCTGGGTATTCGTGTTAACACCATTGTTCCCGGTCTTATAGCGACTCCGCTGATGATGGGCGGAGCGGAAGAAATGACACCCGAAATCGCAGAGTTTATCAAGCCTCTGGGCAGCCAGGTACTGTATCCCAAGCGTTTGGGCGTTGCCGACGAGATTGCTCACCTCGCGCAAATGTTGGTTGAAAACGACTACATGAACGGTGAGTGTATTCGTATGGATGGTGGTATTCGGATGCAGCCAAAGTAACACAATGGCTGGAAATTTGACTCTGTCACCGCGGGTGTAAATTTTTGCAGAGTAATTCTGTGGGAAAGCTTGCAGAAGAACTCTGGCGGAGAAAGAGTCACTAAGCTGCAAAATCTTATTTTTGCAGCTCTTTTTTGCGACACAAGAACAGTTATGGGAGGAGGCGAAAATGAGAGATGTTGTTATTGTTGATTGTATTCGAACCGGATTAGCGAAATCATTCCGCGGAACTTTTAATTTGACTCGTTCAGACGATATGTTGGCGCACTTGGCCGATCAGCTATTGCAGAGAAACCCAAAGCTTGATCCCGGTGAAGTTGAAGATCTTGTCATTGGTGCGGGCGGCCAGATGGGCGAGCAGGGTGGCAATGTGGCAAGGTCTGTTGCAATCCTGTCTAAGTTGGGAATTAACGTCCCGGCAACAACGATAAGCAGAGCTTGTTCCTCCGGCTTAAACTCGATTGCAGTGGCGGCTAATCAGGTCGCGAGTGGCTGCTCTGAAGTTGTTTTTGCGGGTGGCGTTGAATCAATTACCGGTAATGCTCGTGGTACCCCTGGACAATCAGATCGAAATAAATGGATTGTAGAGAATAAGCCCGATCTATTCATGCCGATGGGCGATACCGCTGAAGTTGTTGCAAAGCGCTATAATCTAAGTCGTGAATATCAGGACGAGTTTTCTCTCCGTAGTCAGCTTCGAACTGCCGCTGCACAGGAAGCAAATTTGTTTGCGGATGAAATATCACCCATGGAAGTTGAATGGTTGAAAACGGATAAGGCCACGGGAGAGTCAACGGTTGTAAAAGGCGTTGTTGACCGCGATGAATGTAATCGTGCTAGTACGACCATCGAAGGTTTGGCTAGTCTTAAGCCGGTATTCGATTCTGAAAACGGAACGGTTACCGCCGGTAACTCTTCGCAGCTGTCTGATGGTGCTGGCATGTGTATTGTCATGAGCGCAGAGCGGGCCAACCAATTAGGATTAGAGCCAATGGGTTACTTCCGCGGCTTCGCCGTTGCTGGTTGTGAACCAGATGAAATGGGTATAGGTCCTGTATTTGCGATTCCTCGGTTGTTGAAAGCGAAAGGCTTGACCATGAACGACATAGATCTGGTTGAGCTTAATGAAGCCTTTGCGTCGCAGTGTCTGTACTCGAGAGACAAGCTTGAAATTGATCCCGAAATCTATAATGTGAATGGAGGATCAATTGCTATCGGTCACCCATTTGGTATGACGGGTACTCGACTTACCGGACATTTATTGCGAGAGTTGAAGCGTCGTAACAAAAAATACGGTCTCGTCAGTATGTGTATTGGTGGCGGCATGGGTGCTGCCGGTCTTTTCGAAAGTATCTAAGTAATCTTACGAGTGCATTAAGGCTCTTAGTTTGAAAAGGCAGCACTAGTGATGGTGTTGCTTTTTTTTTGCTGAAATTGGGGGTGCCCATAAATTCGGATCGATTGGCTATTTCTAGTAACATCAACAATTAGGCGTAGCGAAAACGTGTTTTTGGTGTCAGATTTAACGAAGTCACTTATCAATTAGGAGTGTGCCATGACAGAATCTGTATACGGGGAAAGTACTCCTACCAAGCCCGGAGTTGGCAGGCTGGAGGGATATTCGACTTGGGAGGGACTCGATCCTTGCGAAGATTTCATGGGGCCATTCTTTTTCATGAAAGAAGGCAATGGCGATGTCAAATGTGCGTTTGTGGCTGAGCTTAAACACACTAACAGCGCCGGCACGACGCACGGTGGTCTGCTGATGACATTCGCGGACTTTTCTCTGTTCGCGATCGCTCAGGATAGTTTGAATACGGGGTTTGGTGTAACAATTAGTTTGCAGGGTGAGTTTGTTTCCGCAGGTAATCTGGATGATTTCGTCGAGGCGCGAGGGCGTGTTATCCGTTCGACCAGGTCGTTGGTTTTTGTTCAGGGTGAGGTGTTTGTCGGTGATAAAACATTGCTTAATTTCTCGGGTATTATCAAAAAGTAGCGGTATGCGATACAGTTACTGGGCGGTTTGGTCTCGCAGTACGTCGATCAAGAGCTTTCTTATCAATTGATAACATGAGTGGTACGGGTATGCGCTTTCTCCTGACGTTGATAATAGTACTCTCGCTAGTTGCCTGCGAATCGGACAATGAGCACTTTTGTGCGCGCTATCAATATGTTTACGATCAGCTTCTGGAGGAAGGCAACCCGTCTTATCTGGAGATGAAGCAACAATTGCAGGAAAATTCACGGAATCCGAAAAAGAACACCCAGCAGGCGAAGTTTATGTTGTTTGTTTTAGAGGATTGGAATTTGGAGCTTAAGTCTGAAGGCGAAGGTTCCAGGGAGTTTTGCATGCGATCAAAACGATGGCTGCAGTATCAATAAGACCGGCGATTCGCAGGTTTCACCGATCGTTAAATGGATGCTGAAATAAAAAAACAGAAAGGCGGCATCGAGTCTTTCAGTTTTGCTATTGTCGGTCCTACCATCCGCTAAAACCGTTATATGATGGTGGTGCGACCGGCGATGTTAAATTGATGTTTTTTTTCCTCAATGATTGAGCCCCTCCCATAACCCTGTTAAACTGGCTTCCCATCTAAGCGGCTATGACCGGACCTGTTCAGGTCTGTTACTTTTCCCTCGGCTATACGCTACAGATAAAAATTACTGATTTTAACCACTAATTTCTTAATGACATAGGCTTATCATGACGACTCGATTTATTTTCGTCACTGGCGGTGTTGTATCGTCTCTAGGTAAGGGTATTGCTTCGGCTTCCCTTGCAGCAATTTTGGAAGCTCGTGGCCTTAACGTCACCATGCTTAAACTGGATCCGTATATTAATGTGGATCCGGGAACAATGAGCCCCTTTCAACATGGCGAGGTGTTTGTTACTGACGACGGTGCAGAAACAGACCTTGACCTCGGACATTATGAGCGGTTTATTCGTACCAAAATGAGTAAGCGCAATAATTTCACCACCGGTAGAGTTTACGAAACGGTGTTACGTAAAGAGCGTCGTGGTGATTATTTAGGTGGAACCGTTCAAGTCATTCCTCATATTACCGATGAAATAAAACGTCGCGTAATCGAAGGTGCCGGCGATGCGGATGTTGCCATCGTGGAAATTGGTGGAACCGTCGGCGACATTGAAGGTTTGCCGTTCTTTGAAGCTGCCCGCCAACTAAAAACGGAACTGGGGCACAAGCGAGCCATGTTAATGCACCTTACCCTGGTGCCGTATATTGCGACCGCAGGCGAGACGAAAACTAAACCGACCCAACATTCGGTCAAAGAATTACGGTCTATAGGTTTACAGCCGGATATTCTGTTATGTCGTTCTGATCACGAAATCGATGAAGGGTCTTTGAAGAAAATTTCTTCCTTCACTAACGTGGAAGAGCGAGCCGTTATACCGCTCGAGGACGCCGATACCATCTATAAGATCCCCGGTGCGCTGCAGAGCCGAGGCCTTGACGAGTTGATTGTCGATCGTTTTGGCCTGGAATGTATTCCTGCTGACTTATCTGAATGGGATCGAGTTATTGATGGCGCCTTGCATCCGGAGCGGGAAGTCACTATCGCGATGGTCGGTAAATACATGGAATTAATTGATGCCTATAAATCGCTTAATGAAGCACTGCACCACGCTGGTATTACCGAACGCACGAAAGTGAATATTCGATATGTGGATTCTCAACAAATAGAAGACCAAGGTCTTGGTTTGCTCGAAGGAGTCGACGGCATATTGGTTCCCGGTGGTTTTGGTAATCGTGGTGTCGAAGGAAAAATCTCTACCGTTCGTTACGCGAGGGAAAATAAAATCCCCTACCTGGGAATCTGTCTGGGTATGCAAGTTGCGGTTATTGAGTACGCACGAAATGTGGCTAACTTACCGGAAGCCAACAGCACAGAATTTGATAAGCAATCGCCGCATCCGGTGATCGGCCTTATCACGGAATGGATTAATGTCGATGGTAAGACAGAATCGCGCGATGAAAAAGCCGACCTTGGCGGAACGATGCGACTCGGTGGTCAGGAATGTCGTTTAGTGGGTGGGTCAAAAGTAAAAGAGATATACGACAACGAGCTTATCGTTGAGCGCCATCGCCATCGATATGAAGTCAACAATAACTACCTGGAGCAATTGCAACAGGCGGGTTTGAGAGTTGGCGGTTGGTCGGCAGATGATACCCTCGTTGAAGTCGTTGAAGTTCCCGAGCATCCCTGGTTTGTCGCCTGTCAATTTCACCCTGAGTTCACGTCAACCCCACGGGATGGTCATCCGCTGTTTACCGGGTTTATAAAAGCTGCAAATGACTGCGCAGCCAAATAGGTTTTAGAGTGCTGAATAAAAGAGTTAATGTAGACGATATAGCCGTATCAAACGCTCTGCCGATGGTATTGTTTGGTGGTATGAACGTATTGGAATCTCGCGATTTAGCCATGCAAATTGCCGAGCATTATGTAGACGTGTGTTCGCGCCTGAAAATTCCATACGTGTTCAAAGCATCCTTTGACAAGGCTAATCGCTCGTCGATACATTCCTATCGCGGGCCAGGGATGGAAGAGGGTTTGAGGATTTTCGAGGAGATTAAATCGACTTTTAAGGTACCGGTGATTACAGATATTCATGAAATTTCGCAAGCGAAGCCGGTGGCGGAGGTTTGTGATGTCATTCAATTGCCGGCATTCCTAGCCCGTCAAACTGATTTGGTCGAGGCTATGGCGGCTACTGGAAACCCGATTAATATAAAAAAACCGCAATTTTTGAGTCCTTCGCAAATGAAAAATATCGTCGATAAATTTGCCGAGTGTGGCAATGACAATGTGATGCTGTGCGAAAGAGGTAGCAATTTTGGTTACGACAATCTGGTTGTGGATATGTTGGGGTTCAGAACTATGAAAGAAGTCAGCGCTGGCGCGCCGATTATTTTCGATGTGACACATGCTCTGCAGTGCCGCGATCCTATGGGGCTTGCTTCCAGTGGACGTCGTCACCAAGTGGCAGAATTGGCTCGCGCGGGTCTTTCACAACGTATTGCAGGCTTGTTTATTGAAGCCCATCCAGACCCTGACAATGCCCTATGTGATGGTCCGTCAGCGTTACCATTAAACGTGTTGGAAGCCTTTCTCATAGAAATGAAAGCGGTGGATGATTTGATGAAGTCATTGCCAGTGCTCGAGATCAGCTGAGTGTTTGGCGATGTTGTTGGCCTAGCTAGAACGTTATTTGGCACCACAAAAACATTTTATTTTTAGAGGGCATTTTGCCCAATAGTAGAAAGGAGCATCGAACCCATGGCTGAAATAGTCGATATTAAAGCATTTGAAATTCTGGATTCTCGCGGCAATCCAACCATTGAGGCAGACGTTATATTAGCGTCGGGCGCAGTGGGTAGTGCGTGTGCACCTTCAGGCGCTTCAACCGGTTCACGAGAGGCACTGGAATTGCGCGATGGGGATAAAGAGCGTTATTTAGGCAAGGGTGTATTAAAAGCAGTAGACAATATTAATACAGTTATTAAAAACTTATTGGTCGGAAAGG